>CAKQLT010000020.1:0-20235 GCA_934254715.1 uncultured Clostridia bacterium
AGGCAATCCGCCTCGTTCGCTTTGGCTACAACACATTCACCGAATGTGTTGTTTAACGCGTCGCGCCCAACCGCCGTTCAAATTTACCGCTTGCGCACGAAGTGCGCTTCACCAAGCAAGCACTCGCACGGAATTGCGGTTTGAGTTTTTGTCCGTCTTATTTTGAGAGTAAAGAGGGCTTGCGCGGTTAGCGATTGCGAGAACAAGTGCGGTGTCAAGCAATAAACTTCGTTTGTTGCTTTCACCGCAACGCCGTTTGAGCAATTTGCGCGGTTAGTAGTGCAGAAACCTAGCAAGGCTCTCGGCAATACGCACGCTTGCGTGTTGCCGTTGCCTCAGCAACGGTTTATGCACAGCGCGGCCGCGCCGATTATACCTGCGTCGTTTTTGAGAGTTGCCGCAACGACCTTGACTTTGGGCGTATATTCCGCGCCGTACTTGTTTCTCGAAACGTATCTTTGCAAAGGCTTGATGATGTTGTCGCCTTGATTTGAGATTCCGCCGCCGATGATTATGACTTCGGGCGCAAAGATGTTGGCGTAGTTGACGAGACCTATGCCGACGTACTTGATGTAGCGTTTGACAACCGCAATCGCCACTTTATCCCCTTCTTTTGCACAATCAAACACGATTTTGCCGCTGTTGCCGTTTTCCTCGACCTCTTTTGCAAGCAAACTGTCGGGGTGCTTTTCGCAAGCGGATTGAATCTGATTCATAAGCGCGGTTGCCGAAGCGTACGCCTCGAAACAACCTTTCTTTCCGCAACCGCAAGTCGCGCCGCCGAGATTTATCGTTATGTGTCCGCCTTCCGCACCCGCCGAGCGATTGCCCGTAATAAGTCTGCCGTCGGCGATTATGCCCGTGCCTACGCCCGTGCCGAGCGTAACCATAACGGAATTTTTTGCACCCTCACCCGCGCCGAAAAGCGTTTCGCCGAGTGCGGCGCAGTTTGCGTCGTTTGAAAGTTTTACGTTTTTAATCTGCGTTTTTTCGGCAATCATTTTTGCCATAGGCGTGTTGCGGAAATTGATGTTGCACGCATAGCGCACGACGCCTTTTTCGTCGTAAATAGACCCGGGACAACCTATGCCGATGCCCTCGATTTCGTCTTTGCAATCTTTAGTCAAGTCTTCGATGAGGTTTGCAATGTCTTGCACGATGAGATAATCCTCTTTACCGGGAGACGTAACGACGACTTTTCTTGCAAGGATATTGCCTTTTTCGTCAACGATACCGCCCTTTATGGTCATACCGCCGATGTCAATGCCAACGTATTTCATAAAACGCCTCTAAAAGTTTATTATAAGTATTTTATTATATACTAAATTAAAAGTCAAGAAGTGTAAAGAGTGAACTTACAGCGCGAGTTTTTGCTAAAACTAGTTCGGGGCGTACTTATTAACGGTATGTGCGATTTTGAAAACGGAACGCGAGCCGCAACGGCGGCGAGGAAGCGAACGCCGAGCTTGACGGAAAGTACAAGCGACTGCGCCGTTTGGGTGCGTAGCTGGCGCACAAAGCGCAGTGGCACGGCTTTCAGCCGATTTGTATTGCCAACAGCCCGTCTGCTGTTCGTTGCTTGCAACGAACTAGCGATTGCTACGAAGTCAATCGCGTCAGTGTTGTCCCCCGCTACGCGGTCGGCGTGGGTTCCCTCAAACTTGTGCAGAGGGGGAACGCCGATAGGGAAAACACGTGAGGAAAGGGGAAAGTTAAATTTTAGTGTTTTGTAGCACGTCGCCTATCATCGCAGTAAGTTTATTTTTCACAGCAATCGCTTTCAAATCTTGCTCGGATAAGGTGCGAATTATCTTTCCGTCCTCGCCCACGACGTCGAACGTGGTTTTGCTTTGTCTGCCGACGTAATGGAACAATCTGAGTATGGGCGTATCGCAAGATATTTCTACGCGTTTGAGTTCAACGCCCAAAGAATAGTTTTTGCACGCCACGTCAAGCACGCTCGAATAGGTTTCGTCCTTGCCCAAGAACGTCGCACCGTAAAAGAGGAACACCGCCATTATGCCGAACGTGAAATTGAGTCCGAAAAAGAACGAACCGACGAAAAGTCCCAAAAACAAAAAAGAGCAAACTATGCCCGCGATTTGCAAACCCTTGACCGCCTTAATCTTGTTTTTGCAAAAACCGAGAACCACCCTCGAACCGTCGAGAGGATACACGGGCAAGAGATTGAACAAGCCGAGCGACAGATTTGCGTAAAGAAAGGAAATCGTATAGGGATACACCGACGGAAACAGCCACCAAAGACCGAGCGTGACGAGCGCAAGCAAAAGATTGCACAAAGGCCCTGCAAAACCTATAAGCACGCTCGACGTTTTGTCGAAGTTTTCGCCCGCGCTCATCATTGCCCCGTACGGCAAAAGCACCATTTTTTTTACGACGTATCCCCTTGCCCTCGCCATAAGCGCGTGCGCGCTTTCGTGAAAGAGCAAAGCAAGCATAGTCCAAACGAAATCAAGCGCGTGTCCGAACGCGATAAGCGCAAGGGCAAGCGCGAAAAAAAGAGGATTAACCTTGAATTTCATAAGGATAAACCTCTTGTTTTGTCAAATGGAAGAAATTATGCTTGAAATGTTGGACAACGTTTCCACGATGGAAGTTGCTCTGAAAATGTTTGCAAACAAGAAGCCGAGCGACACGAAAACGCCGATTGCCACGGGTATGATTGCAACGTCGAGAGCGTCCAGAACGCCTTTCTTTTTGCGCTTTTTGTTGACGCGATTTTCAACGAAATTGTTTTGAGAGATTTCTACGTCGAGTTTTTTGCTTTCATCAAATTCCATATTTGCCACCTCGCATTTACCTTATTCTCGCAAGGTGCAAAATATAACTTTTTTCAAAAAACTTGCGCCGCGATTTTTTCAGTATCTCGGCATATCGAGCGTGGTTTGAAATTGCTTCACTCTCGTTGCGTTTGCCTCTATCGTGATTTTGTACACCCCTCTTTCGTTTTGCGCAACGTCGATTTTGGCGCAACCGTCAAGCGAAAAATAGTCGCCGAGCACGTTGTTTAAGTCGTTTTCGAGCGCGGTTGAAAAGCCTTCTTTTATGCCCACTTTGTCGCGCGTGAGCATATCTCTCATTCTGCTTGCAATCTGTTTGGATGCTTTCATCTGAACCACCTCAATCGCCTTTTGGGCGCAATATCCACGAAAACTTTGCTGTTTTGCGCCACGTTTTTGGCAAGCACGTCGTATGCGCGGTTGGATATTGCGTGTTGCGGAATCGTGCCGAGTTGCTGATACAAGGTTATCATATCGTCGTCGGGAATCACGCCTATTGCCGCAACGTGAAGAAGGGAACTTATCTCGCTTGCGCCGAGCATTTCGCCCCTTGCAATCATATCCGCGCGCACTCTGTTTACTACGAGCGAAATATCTTTCAATCGATAACTTGCAAGCAGACTTATCACTTTGTCCGCGTCTCTGATTGCCGAAGCGGACGGCGTTGTAACCACGAGCGCTTCCTCGCACGCCGAAACCGCCCTGTGAAAGCCGTGTTCTATGCCCGCGGGACAATCGACAAACACGAAATCGAACTCGCTCAAACTGTCCACTACCCCTCGAAACGCTTGCGCCGTGATTGCGTTGCAATCTCTTGACGACGGAAGAATTTTCATAGGACTTTCCGCGTCGTTCACAAGAGCCTGAAACGTTCTGCACCGCCCTTGCAACACGTCGCTTATGTCGTACACGACTCGCCTTTCGATGCCCGTCACGACGTCGAGATTGTTGAGTCCGACGTCGCCGTCCACAAGCACGACGTTGAATCCCGACAAAGCCAGTTTTCTGCCGAGAGTTGCGGTTACGGTGGTTTTCCCGACGCCGCCCTTACCCGAAGTAACAACGATTTTTCTCATATTCCCATAATAAAAAACAGACGCCGCAAGAGGATGTCTGTTTCTGCCGATTTTGGATTTTCTTTGTCAAAAGGTCGCTTCGAGGTGCTTTCGATTATTCTATGGATTCTTTTTCGTCGCTGTTGAATACGCTTGTGTCAAAAAACTCTGTAAGCGTGATTCCGAACCCGTCGCAAAGCATTTTTATGGTTACGATTCCCGGATTTACGCTCTTTCCGTACAAAATATTTTTTATCGTAGACGGCGCAACGGCAGATTCGATGGCAAGTTTGTGAATCGACATTCTCTTGTCATCGAGCAAAAAGAGTATTCTATCCCTCACTGCCTCGTACGTCTTCATAGTTTAACTCTACCATATCAGTATTGACAATGTGGGCTATATATGATACTATTAGGCTATAAATAGACTTATAGAGAGGATTAAATATGCAAACTTACAATTTTTTAAGTCCGTCAGATTTATCAAATTATAAAAAGAGAATGAATTCCGTTTTTAGCAACGTCACGTCTTCACTGTATCTTTTAGCAATGGTGCTTTATATGATTTGTGGCAAAATACTTTCAAAATCCTACAATGTTGACGTTTGGTTCATAAGTTATTATTCAATCGTTTATACCTTGATACCTTTTATTTTACCGTATATTTTTATTTTAAAAAACCAAATTCAAGAAGGCAGCGCGGCTCGGATGTCAACCCTTATTTCGACTATCCGTAGGCGTAAAGAACTTATGCAAAAAAGTGAAGAAGAACGAGCGAATGAATGGAAAGACGCGCAAGCAAAAGATGTCGATAAGTGGTATAGAGTAAAACCATACCCTCTTTATATCGCAACTATAATTTGGTGTGTATTATTCTTGTTTAGCCCGATTGCCAGAATGTCAAGCGATATTAAGGTTTGTATAACTTACTATGTCGATAATTCGTCCGCCGTAATTGCGATGTCTGTTCTATCTTCTATCGCAATTATCGTTGCGCTTGCTATGTTTTTGGTGTATCTATCCTTATGGAAGAAAATTCTCATCTGGAATTATGACGAAATTAATTTGTCAGACGATGAAAAACGAGCGATATTAAAAGCGGAAAGATACAATTATAAAGAATACAAAAGCCAACTTGCGATAGAAAAACGCAATAAGAAAGAGCAACAGCGACACGAAGCAAACAATTCCGTGCAACCTAACAACACAACTCAACAGTACTATAAAAAGAATCCTGAAACTATGACGAAACTGGCAAAAATCAATGAATTGAAAGAGTTGTTTGACGGCGGAATAATCACGCAAGAAGAATATGAAAAGGCACGAGCCGATATATTGGGAAAATAAAAGAAAAAGCCACGCAAAGCGTGGCTTTTTATATGTTTTTACGACTTAATATAACTTAACCCCCAACATATCCGACAATAGGTTCTTTTCGTCGAAGAATCTCGCACCGCCGATTGCAATCGCGTTCTCGATGTCTTTGAGAGGCGTGACGGGAAGTTCGAGCGCTTGTTCGAGATAATCGATAAGTCCCGGAATGTGAAGCGAGCCGCCGGATACGAAAATGCCTTTGCGAAGTATTTCTGCGGAAAGTTCGGGCGGCGTTTGGTTGAGGACGGACATTATAACTTCGATTATGTCGTCCACAAGCGGAATCACGGCGTCGCGCATTTGCTCTGCGGTGACGTAGAGCGAGCGAGGCGAACCGTCCGCACTGCCGCCGCTGACGGCGTAACTGCCCTCGTCGTTGACGTAGAAGGAAAGCGCGGATTTTTTGAGATTCTCGATTGTAAATTCGCCCACCTTTACGCCGTAATTCATATAAAGGCTGTCGATGATTGCGTTGTTGAACGCGTCGCCTGCGATATTGACCGAGCAACCCGTTGCAATGCCGTGATTGGTGACTGCGGATATTTCGGTTTTGCCGCCGCCGATGTCAACGAAAAGACCGCCTATGCTGTTTGTATACGCAAGAAGGCTCAAACCCGATTCCACGAGCGTGACTTCCTTTATGCCCGCCTTTATGCAGCACTTTTCCACGGCGCGTCTGTCCGAACCCGACGAGGATTCGCAAATGGACACGATGGCTTTGATTCTGGGCATAAAAATGCCTTCGGGGATAATCTTTTTGAGGAAGTAATGAAGAAGCATAGTCGCCATTTCTTCGTCGACGATTATGCCTTCCTTGATGGGCGCGATGACTCTTGCGCCGCCGAGCGAACCCGTCATAACGCTTTCCGCTCTGTACCCCGCGTCGCGGATTTCGAGGCGGTTGCGCGATTTGGTCGCAATGGCGATTGCCGGCTCGCGCAAAACGAGACCTATGCCCTTTTGATAGATGGTGATAAACTTGCTTCCGAGGTCAATCGATAGTTCTATTGTTGCCATTGATAACTCCGACTCGAACGAGAATGTCGCCGAGTTTTTCTTTGGGCAGTCCCATTATGTTCGAGTAACTGCCGCTGTATTTTTCCACGATTCTTTTGTCTTGAATCCCGTATGCGCCCGCTTTGTCGAAAGGCTTGCAGTCGTCGATATAAGCGTAAATTTGCTCGTCGGTGAGGGTTTTGAAAGTGACGAGCGATTTGACGCAAGCCACGACCTTTTTGCCCTCGCACGTCACGCAAACGCCCGTATACACGGTGTGCGTGCGCCCGTTGAGTTGCTTTATCATATCGAAAGCGCGCGCTCTGTCGTGCGGTTTGCCGTACACTTTGCCGTCAAGCACGACGATTGTGTCCGCCGCGATTACCGTGTCGCTTCTATGCTCTTTTGCGATATGTTCCGCCTTTGCTTTCGCAAGTTTCTTGACGAGCAAGAACGGAAAACGGGATTTTATCTCGCTCTCGTCTATATTTGCGGGGATAACCTCGTATTTTACGCCCATATCCGCAAGAATTTCCTTGCGGCGAGGCGAGGACGAGGCGAGAATCACGTTATTTGAAAACTTGTTCATTTCGTGCCGATTTTGATTAGATTTTCTAATCGTTCGCTTTGGTATTTGCAATCGATATTCCGATTACAGAATTTCGAGGTTCTTGCCGTACGCCGCTTTGAACTCTGCCGCCGCGCCCATAGCGTCCTTGACTTCGAGCGTGCAGTCGCCGCCGTTTTCGCACTCGGTTTTGACGATTACGCTGTCGCCGAGAACGTCGCAGTTGATACCCGTGACGACGCCGCTTTGGCTTCTGTCGAAACTCTCTGCGATACGCAATATCACGCTGAGTTTTCTGATTGCGTCAACGTCCTCTTGCGTGAGCATATCCTTGTACTTGATGATTTCGTCGCGCGCGTTTTCGGCTTTTCTGTGGCCCGCCGCAACGAACGCCGCCACGACGATGTCCTTGTGCGGTACGCCGTAGAGGTTGCTGTTGAGAATGATGTACGCCGAGTGAAGTTGATGGTTGTAGAACTTGATTCTCATACCGCTGTCGTGCAAAAGCGCGGCGATTTTAAGCACTCTGACGTAAACTCTGGGCATTTTGTGAAGCACTTTGAGTTGCTTGAAAAGTTGTATCGAGAGGTTGTAGACGTGTTCGGCGTGCGCAATGTTGAGGTCGTGATACTTCATTTGCGTGTAAATGGAATGACCCAAAACGTCCGAAAGCGGTCTTTCGTTGATACCGGGGACGGCATAACGGAACATCGCGCCCTCTCTCAAGCCGCAACCGCTGATTGTGATTTTTGAAAACTCGAAGCGAGAAAGCACCGCTTTCATAACGGCAAGCGCGCTCGGGAAAATATCCGCGCGGCCGCTCGAGAGTCCCTTTATCTTCATAGTGCTGTTGAGGTCGAGTTTCTTTATGGTGTTGTAGATACCCTCGAACTCGGTGACGGGCAACTCGTAGTTGTGCGTCATATTGAACGGATATTTCTTGATAAGTCTGCTGATTCTGCCGAGATTTCTGAAACTTCCGCCCACGCCGACGAACGCCGTATCGGGTTCTACGCTGTCGAGCCAAGTGATTTTTTCGAGTTGTTCGCCGATGAAATCCTCGATTTTCTTTGCTCTTTCTTGCGGTGTGGAACTGTCGTTTTTGAACAAATCCGTGAGCGTGACCGCGCCGAAAGGCAATGTCTCGAAGTGAACGAGATTTCTTCTGTTGTAATAAATGAGGTTGGTCGAGCCGCCGCCCATTTCCATAATCAAACCTTTGGGAATGTCCATAGAGTTGATTACGCCCTGATAAACGAGCATAGCCTGTTCTTCGGGGGAAAGCACCTTGATTTTGATACCGCAAGTCATTGCGACTTCGTCAAGGAAACTCTTTTGGTTTTTGGCGCGTCTGACCGCCGCCGTCGCGTACGCAAAGATTTTGTCAACCTTGTTTGCGTCGCAGAGACGACGGAACATAGTTAGCGTTTTTATCGTCTGCGCAATGCGCTGCGGCTTGATGAAGCCGTCCCAGTCCATATCTTGTCCGAGTCGCACGGTTTCTTTGAGTTCGTCGAAAACCACGAAGTAGCCTCCGTCCAGAACGTTGACCAGCACGAGTCTTGCAGAGTTTGAGCCAATGTCGATAATCGCTATTTTTTCCATATAATTCTCCTAACGGCTTTCGCCGTGTCCTTTTGAGGACGATTGTTCGATTCTTTCTTTTTTTCTAATTTTTCCCGCTTATTTCAGTCTTTCGATTTTTAATCGAATTAAGTACGCTTTATTTGCCGAGATTTGCGTTTGCAAATCGATTATTTTTCTTTGTTTGTTTCCAAAATGCACTTAGAGGGGCATTTCGAGGCGCATATTCCGCAACCCGTACACTTCGAGTAGTCGATAACCGCAAGGTTGTTTTGAAGGGTTATCGCGCCGTTCGGGCATACCTTTGCGCAAAGTCCGCAACCGAGGCAACCCACCGTGCATACCGCGCGAACGTCTTTTGCGCCGCGCAAGCAGTTAGAGCAAGCAACGTAGTATTTTGCGGTTGCGGGCACTCTCTTTACGAGTTTTTTCGGGCAAGCGTTGATACATCTTCCGCACGCCACGCACTTTTCTCTGTTCACTTCCGCGTAGCCGTCGTCGCCGACTTTCATTGCGCTGAACGGGCAAGCGTCCACGCACGAACCCATACCCAAGCAACCCCATTTGCATTGCTTTCTGCCGCCGCCGAGAAGTTCCATACTTCTGCAGTTTCCGTAGCCCATATATTCGTACTTGTCCGCGGCGTATTTTCCGCCTCTGCAAGCGACGACTATCATAGTTTCTTCGGCGTCTATGCTTTGTCCCATAATGTCCGCAATGGCTTTCTTGTTTTCCGCAGACGTAGCGGCGCAAGCGTTGATGTCCGCTTTGCCTTCGACCACCGCTTTTGCAAAAGCGTCGCAACCCGCGTATCCGCAACCGCCGCAGTTTGCGCCCGAAAGTTTTTCGCGCACCTGCTTTATGCGTTCGTCCTCGTGTACGGCGAGTTTTTTGCCGAGCACCGCAAGCGTCACGCCGAATACGAGCGCAAGCACGAGCAATACGAGCGTCGAATATAATATCGTCATCGGATTTACAGCCGAAATCAAATTAAGCATATCGCATCACCTCTCAAGGAAACACAAGGCTGACCGCGCCGGACGTGGAAATAAGTCCGCTGAACGCGACGAACGCCATACTGAGTATGCTTGCCGATATAAGAGTTATCGGGAAGCCTCTGAACGGCTTCGGAACGGCGTCCAAATCCATTTTTTCGCGCACGCCCGCAAGAAGCATAATCGCGATGAGGAATCCCACGCCGCTGAACGTACCGTTGAGGAAGGATTGAAGCAGACTTGCGCCGCTTGCAACGCCGTACGTGTCTATGTTGAGAATCGCAACGCCGAGAACGGCGCAGTTGGTCGTTATGAGGGGCAAATACACGCCGAGCGCGCTGTAAAGCGCGGGCATATACTTTTTGAGCACCATTTCGATGAGTTGCACGAGCGCGGCGATAACGAGAATGAACGCAATCGTTTGCAAATACTCTACGCCGAGCGCGACGAGCGCTTTTTGAACGCACCACGTTATGACGCTTGCAACGCCCATAACGAACGTGACGGCAAGCCCCATACCCAGAGCCGTGTCCGTCTTTTTGGAAACGCCGAGGAAGGGGCATATGCCGAGAAACTGACTAAGCACGAAGTTGTTGACGAACATTGCGCCGATTATAAGCAAAAAGTATTCCATCAGTCAACGTCCCCCTCTTTTTGTTCAAGCGCGGATTTCGCGTTTTCGATATTCTGTGCGGCTCTTTCCGCTTCGAGTTGTTTCTTTTTGCTCTTTTGGTCGCTCACCCAGTTGACGAGCGCCATAGCAAGACCGAGAGTCAAAAATCCGCCCGCGGGAAGCACGAAGAACGCAAGCGAATAATCTCTCGCCGCGCCGAGCGAAATGCCGAACGTGAGCGAGCCGAGCGAGCCTGCGAATATCGTTCCGCTGCCTATGAGTTCTCTCACGAATCCCAAGCAAGTCAGCGCGAGCGTGAAGCCGAGTCCCATTCCCAAACCGTCGAGAATGCTGTCGCCCACCTTGTTGGAACTTGCAAACGCTTCCGCTCTTGCAAGAATGATACAGTTGACGACTATCAGCGGCAAGTAAATGCCGAGCGCGCTATACAGCGTGGGAATGAACTTTTTGAGTATCATTTCGAGCAAAGTGACGAACGTTGCGATAATGAGAACATACGCGGGGATACGCACCTTGTCGGGAATGACCTTTCTCAAAAGGGATACGAGAGCGTTCGAGCAAATGAGAATGAGCGTCGCCGCAAGTCCCATACCCAAGCCGTTGAACGCGCTTGTGGTGATTGCGAGCGTCGGACACATACCCAAAACCAGTCTGAACGTCGGGTTTTGCGCGAATATGCCGTTTGATACGATTTGAAGTTTGGAATTTCCTTTCATATCACGCCTCGCTTATATACGTTCTGTACGCATACACCGCCGCCGCCACCGCGTTGTGGTAGCCCGTCGAAGTGTAAGTTGCCGAACTCACTGCGCTAATCTCGCCTTCTTCGAGTTCGGATTTGTTTTTGACAAGTTCGAGTTTCTTTATGGTTTTTGCGTTCAAGCCAACGTATTTCGACTTGTTCGCTTTTTCGACCTTATCGAAGTAACCTGCGGTTTCGCCTTGCTCGTAGACGGTGATTTCTTTTATTATACCGTCCTTGTCAATAAACACGAGCAACTCGATTGAGCCGTCTTTTGCGCCGCCGCCTACCGCATAGTAGCAATATCCGACGATTTCCTCGCCGTTTTTTGCGACGAAGCAAGATTCGATATAGTTGTTTTTGTCGTAGTCGTAAGAGGCGAGTTTCTCGTCCTTTACCGACGTTTCCGAGCCGAATTGCGCCGTGCATTTTTCCGCAATAACGCCGTCGGGATCAACGTAGGTCACCCAGTTGACTATGCCGAGCAAAAGTCCCGCCACGAGCGCGATTACGGTAAGCACGATAGTGCATTTTGCGACGTCGCCGAGTTTGAACTTCTTTTTGCCTTTCTGGTTTTCTTTCTCGACAGATTGGGTGCTTTCCGCTTTCTTTTCGGTTGCGGTGTTTTCGACCGCGACGCTTTTTGTCGCTTCGGATTGCTCGTTTGCGGCGTTTTCGGTCGTCGTATTTTCGTTCACCGCGTTTTCGGTCGCGCCGTTTTCGACAACGCCCTCGTTTGCGGTTTTATTCGTTTCCTCGTTTGAAATTGAGGCATTTTTCAACAATTCGTCAGTCATTTTTGCCTCCTTCCAACGCTTCTTTGTTCTTGCTCTTGACGCGAGTTGCGACGTTGAGTTTCTTCGGTGCGCCGAAGACTCTCGGCATAATCTTGTCGAGAAGCGGTGTGAGAATGTTCATAAGCAGAATCGCAAAGGACACGCCCTCGTTCATCGTGCTGTATTTTCTGAATATAACCGTCAAAAATCCGAGTCCCACGCCGTAAATCACGACTGCGAGGCAAGATTTCGGGGACGTTGCGTAGTCGGTTGCCATAAAGAACGCGCCGAACATAAGACCGCCGCCGAGAAGGTACGTCCAGATGTATTCGCCGACGTAGCCCGTGTTTGCGAAGAAAATCGCCGTGAACACGACCACCGAGCCGATATAGAGTGCGGGAATACGCCAGTCTATAACTCTGCGGATAAGCAGATACACGCCGCCGATGAGGATTGCGAGAGTGCTGACCTCGCCCGCGCTTCCGCCTATTCTTCCCAAGAACATATCGAGTGCGTTGAGTCCTTGCGCGGGATTCGTGCCCGCCGAAACAGAGCCTTTTACGCCTGCCATCGGGGTTGCGCTCGTTATCGCGCTTATGTCGATGTCGACCGCGTGTCCGAAGAACGAGAACAGATTTGCGCCGTTATCAAGCGTAATGGGCGACACGAAACTGGTCATAACGCCCGTCCAGCAAAGAAGCAAGAATATACGCGCCGTGATTGCGGGGTTTGCAAAGTTTTTGCCGATACCGCCGAAAAGCATTTTTACGATGACTATCGCAAAGAATCCGCCGACGATGGGAACGTAAAACGGCACGACGGGCGGCAAGTTGAGCGAGAGTATCATACCCGTAACAACCGCCGACAAGTCGCCCACGCTTTGGAAGCGTTTGCCTATCACGTTGAAAAGCCATTCCGAAAACACGCAAGTGCCGACGCAAAGCACCATCATACAAAGCGGATAGAACCCGTACAGCAATACGCTTGCAATGGTTGCGGGAATAAGCGCAATGATAACGTCGAGCATCATCTTTCTCGTCGTGAAAGTGGTGGATATATGCGGGGACGAAGAAACTATGTATTTTGGCATATCACTTTATCCCCCTCGTTTTGATTTCTTTCTTTGCAAGGCGCATCGCTTGAACGAGCGGCCTCTTTGCGGGGCACGAGTACGAACACGCGCCGCACTCTATGCAGTTGAGCACGCCCATTTTGAAAGTGGTTTCAAAATCGTCTTTTTCAACCGCTTTTTCGATTTCTCTGGGTACGAGCGACATCGGGCAGTTGATTATGCACTTGCCGCAACTTATGCAAGGCGTGGTCGGATTCATATTAAATTCCTTGTCCGTCATAAACAGCAGACAAGACGAACCTTTCGTGCAAGCGGGCGTCAAAGAGGATTGCGCAAATCCCATCATAGGACCGCCGCTTACGACTTTTCTCGTCGCTTCCTCGCTCTTGTTGCCTCTGCACACGTCGTAGATGTATTGATATTGCACGCCGTTGCGCACCCAGAAGTTGCCTCTCTTTTTCACGCCGCCGCCCGAAACGGTCATAGCGCGCTTGTAGCAAGGCTCACCCTCGTACACCGCTTTTGCGATAGAGTACGCAGTATGCGCGTTGCAAACCACGCAACCGACCTTTGCGGGCAACTCGCCCGTAGGCACGATTCTGTGCGTAGTTGCGTAAATGAGTTGCTTTTCCGCCCCTTGCGGATATTTTGCTTTGAGCCTCATAACCGCCACGTTTTCGGGTGCGATTTCGGCAAGGTGCTTGATTGCAAGCGGCTTGTTTGCTTCGATACCGATATACGCGCGGTCGATTTCGAGCGCGGTGAGCAAAAGTTCGATACCTTTCAGAATCGTGTCCGCTTCTTCCATAAACAAGCGGTAGTCGCACGTGATGTACGGCTCGCATTCCGCGCCGTTTATGATGAGCGTGTCGATTTTGTCCTTCGGCATAAGTTTGACGTGCGTTGGGAACGTCGCGCCGCCCATACCGACGATACCCGCGTCTTTTACGCGCTTGATAATGTCGTCTTTGGTCGGATTCTTAATCGGCGGAAGCGTGCGCTTGGTGTAGAGATAATCGTTTTCGATTTCCACGTGTTGCGCCTCGCCGCCGTTTGCCGTCGGAAGCGTACAAATGCTTTTAACGATGCCCGAAACGGACGAAAAAACGTTTGCCGAAACAAAGCCGTTCGCCTCGCCTATCAACTGTCCTTCGTCGACGTGATCGCCGACCGCAACGACAGGCTTTGCCGGCGCGCCTATATGCTGCGACAAAGATATGAAGACCCTCTCGGGCGTCGGAAACTGTTCGAGAGGTGCGTCTTTTGTAAACTTATTCGCGGGCGGATGAATGCCTCGGCGAAAAGTTCTAAGCGGAATTGTCATAAACAAAAGTCCTTAATAAATAAGTTTGACATAATTATACATTAGAAAACATACAATGTAAATACCCCATTTTTGATTTTTTTCAGGAAATTCCTTACTATTTTGCGTGTTGCGAGAGATTTTTGAGCGACTAAACCTTTGTACGAAAAAAATCAAAAACGGGGTTATTGAGTGTTGGGAATAACTCAAAATAAAACTTCCCCCTTCCTCACGTGTTTCCCCCACCGCCGTTCCCCCTCTGCATAAATTTGAGGGAACCCACGGCGTCCGCTTCGCGTGGGGCAACACTCGGCTCTCGCATAGATAGGGACATTTCTCTACTTATGCCACTGCGCTTTGTGCGCCAGCTACGCACCCAAACGGCGCAGTCGCTTGTACTTTCCGTCAAGCTCGGCGCTCGCTTTTCTCGCCGCCGCTGCGGCTCGTGTTCCGTCTGCAAATAGGCAGAGTTGTTGTATAAGAACGCCTTGAACAAGTGAACGTTAGGATTTTTTAACCTCTTTCGCAATTTTAGAAACGAAAGACACCACAGCCACGAGCACCAGAAATCCACCGAAAAGTTTTTTGAGCAAATCGCCGTTCGCTTCCGTTGCGAAAAACGAACAACCTACGCAAGCAATTATCGACGGAACGAGCATATAAATTAAGTTCTCTTTGCGCACCAAACCGTTCTTGACGTGGACGAAAAGCGCGGCAGTTCCCGACGGCAAAAAGGCGATTAGATTCGCGAATTGCGCGGTGAGTTGCGCAACGTTCATAACCAGTACGAGTATGGGCAAAGTGAGCGTTCCACCGCCCATTCCCATACCTGCGAGTATACCACCCAACAGCCCTGCCAAAATGAAATATATAAACTGCATATTCACCTCATATCAATACAAAATCGACACTTTATCGCTTGAATTTTATCGATAAAACGCTTTTTCAGTCAAAAATCATTTTGAATCCCGCAAAAGTCATAAGCGCGTAAAAGAGGAACGACACGGTGTTTGCGGACATCTTTTTGAGCAAAAGCGCGCCTACGATTCCGCCTATCGTAACGCCTATCACGGTGGGCAGAATCACGCTCGGCTCGTAGTTTCCTTTGAGGGCGTACACGACGGAACTCACGAGGCACAGCGGCAGTATCACGGCGATTGCGGTTGCGTGCGCGCTCTTTTCGTCGAGTCCCCAAACGCAGGTAAGGCACGGCACTGCGAGCATACCGCCGCCCGCGCCGAAAAGTCCGTTTATCGCGCCTATAAACAGCGAGACAAGACACATCGCGATTTTACGTTTTGCCGACACGGTTTGCCCCGACGGGTTATATTTGAAGAAGTTTTTTGCAACAATCTGATTAGTATAGGTTTCGCTTTGCATACTTTTAGTTTTATTAATTTGCGAGAAAGTATGAATTTCGATTGCCAAAATATTGTTTTTGTATTAGGATAATAAAGCATATTGATTTATACAATGCGCGCATATATGCGTGAATGTGTAACTCAAAACATCAAAAGGGCGCAAGCCCCAGCAAAATAAATCTCTTTATAGGTTTGGTATGAACAAGAAGAAATTTGCAGTATTAGCACTAATGATGATCGCACTCGTCGTGCTCACTTCGGCAATGTTCGTCGCTTGCAACAAGAACGGCAACAACGGCACGACAGACGATCCCACAACGACAATCGAAGCCACAAAAGGGCTTCTCATTTCCAACGGCGACTTCAAAGTTGTAGACACGTCGGTCAAGACCTATCCACGTACTATCACCAACTGGACGGGCGGCAAGACCTATTCGTCGGGCAACTATAAGGACGACGTCACGGCAGGCGCAATCAGCCTCGACAAAGCACTCTACGACGCAAACAAGAGCAAGTGGAACTACGACGACAATTCTCTCTACGACGCTCTCGTTGCGGGCGGCAGATACGGCGATGACGACGCAATCAAAAACGCGCTTATGATTTATATGCCCGAGCAATCCGAAAAGGACGGCAAAAAAGTCAACGGTCCGACCGCTTACGGCTATACGTCTTCCTCTTTCACCATTGCAAAAGGCGGCTATTATAAACTTTCCGTCGACGTTTTGACAAAGGACATCAAAGGATCTGAAAACGGCACGCCCGGCGCACGCATTTACGTCAGTTCCAACACTTATGCGGAATTCGACGCAATCGACACGCAAGGCAAATGGGTCACCTATTCCGTGATTATCGAAGGTTCGCCCTCGTCCTCGTCCACGCTCAGCGTTATGCTCGCGCTCGGCAAGTATTCCTTGTCTTACACGACGGGTCTTACCACGGGTTACGCAGTGTTCGACAACCTCACTTTGACCAAACTCGAAAGTGGCGACGAATACGCGCAAGCAGTCCTCAACGAGAGAACGAACAACGAAAACGCAAAGACCACCACGACCGCAACCCTCAAAGTGTCCAACGGACGCTTCGATTTCGGCACGACTTCTCTTTCGTCTTCGGCAACCCCCAACGGTTGGTCGCTCGTGACGGGCAACAGCGGCAGCAACGATTCCGCGCCGTCCTCTTTGGGCTACAACGCAATCATCGACGTGAGCAAGTTTGCGGACAACTACAACAAGTATTCCACGACTTACTACACCAAGTCCGAAGCAGACCCCGACAAGAAATCGTCCTACGTTCCCGCAGGTAGCCTCGAAGCAATCGCAAACGAGAATAACGACAACCGTATTCAAAAACTCATCGACGGTTCAGTCGGCACGAACGTGTTTATGCTCTCTCAACAACTTATGACCGCGCAAGGCGTCAAGTCCTCTCGCAGCATAACCATCGAGAAGAACAAACTCTACGCGCTTTCTCTCAACGTTTACACCTACGGCGTACACGGCGCGGGCGCGTCCATTATCCTTTCGGGCAGCGACGGCAAAGACATCGTCATCAAGGGTATCTCGGCAGCACCGTCCGACAACGTGTTTATCGGCAGCACCAAGATTGACTCTAACAGTTATGCGGCAGGCACGGACCAAGGCGTCACCACCGACGGCTGGAAGACCTACACCTTCTACATTCAAGGCAACCAATTCAAAGACTACAGTTACAATATGACCGTATGGCTCGGCACCGAAGGCACTTCGAGCAACACGGCGGTCGAATACACCAACTGGAACTCTGACAAGACCCAAACCACGTACAAGGCAAACGGCACGTTCTCTAACGGCTGGCTCTTTATGGACGAACTCAACCTCAAAGAAATTGCCGAAAGCGACATTCCCTCTGCCAACGTCAAAGACGTGAACGACAAACAAACTCTCGACTTGACGGAAGCGGGTATGAGCACGTACGAAGGTCTCAAAGTCGACCTCACCACCACCAATATGGCGCCGTTTGACGGAATGCTCGCAAACACGACGGGTACGTCCTCGCAAGAAGGTATCGACGTCATTGCGGACACCAACGGTATTCCTCAAGGCTGGGTTTCCAACTTCGACCTCACCGATTCCAAAGCACCTTTGGCAAAGGGTCTCGTGAGCGAAGGCGTCGTGGAACTTGAAAAAGACGCACTTCCCTACGACACTGTTGACAAACACGCATACCAAATCAAAATAACCGGCGACAGCCGTTACGAAATCGAAACTCAAACTTTCACGATTGAAAAGAACAAATTCTATCGTATCTCGGTTTGGGTCAAGACCATCGACGTCAAAGAAACGAGCGGCGCATACGTCTATCTCGTCAAGAAAGGCGACACCGTAAAGGACGATTCCACTCTTACGTCGTTCTCTCAAATCAACACCAATTCCGACGAAAACGGCTTCGACTCATACCTCAACGACTGGTGCGAACTTACTATGCTCGTAAAAGGCAGCGATAAAGAAGACGTCACCGTATCCTTGAAGTTTGCTCTCGGCAGCGGCGACCGCTGGGCGTCGAGCACTCTTACGAGCGGTTCTATGTTCGTTGCAAACGTAAACGGCGCAAGCATTTCTCAAACCGTATACGACAACACGAGCACGGGCACATACGTCAAGAACGTCAACCTCGCTTCCGCTTCTTCGAGTTACACCTTCACCAATGGTGCTTTCGACGACTACGACACTAAGGACGAAAACCTCGAAGAAGGCAAGAGCCTCAACGAACAAAAATCTGCCGCAACGCCTTCCAACTGGACGTTCAGCGACAAGACCTTGAAGCCAAACACGACGGAATCCAACCTCGTTGCAGGTATCATCGCTTTGAACACGACGGACAACAAGTCCTTCTCTCACAGCGACCAAACGACGGCAGTGTTCCCCAACATCGCGCCGTCCGTGTTCGATTCCTTCTACGGCAACTTCTACGACGTGAACACCGACCTTGCAAGTTTCCCCGGCAAGAAGGCTCAACTTCTCGCAATCGGTTCAAACGACGGCACGACGGGTTATGCGGCAGGCTTCTCGTCGGGCAGCATTACGCTTTCGGCAAACGGCTACTACGCACTTTCCGTCTATGCAAGAACGGTCGGCAAAACGACGTTCTCTATCTACCTCACGGGCGAGTCTTCCGTTGACTCTACCAACGAGTCGGGCGCAAGCGCGTTCGTCGAAACGAAGACCGCTTCCGAATCCGAATGGGCAAAATACACCTTCTATATCCGCACCGGTCAATCCAGTGTTTCCGTAAAACTCAATCTCTGGCTCGGTCAAGACACCACTTACGGAACGGTTGAGGGCGAAACGAGTGAACTTCAAGCGGAAAACGCAAAATCCAACGGCACCGTATTCTTCGACAACGTGACCTACAACACCATCGACGAAGACACCTACGACAAAGCGGAAACTTCCGAAATCGCAAACGAAACCATCCACAAACTTTCCTTCCTCACCGACAGTTTCGATTCTCTTTCTTCGGCAGTCGAGTCGAGAAAAGAACTCTCAACCCCCAACGGTTGGACGGGCACTGTGAGCGGAACGACGAGTTCCAAAGCAACCAAGAGCGGTATCGTTTATGCGGATCGCAACTTCTACGAAGTAGAAACCGTTGACGGCGTCGACTATGCACGTATTCTCGGCGCAGACTACACCGTCGACAGCGACGAAGCAACGCCCACCGACGAAGAAATCGCACAAGCAAAGACAGAATCGAGATTCGAAGGCAAGACCGACGAAGAAATCATCGCAACCCTCAAAGAAGAAAAAGTCGTTGCTTTGAAGAAAGCAAACTGGATTCCCGTCAGCGTTCTCGAAGCAAAGAGCGGCAAGCAAATGCTCGTCATCAACAACACCGAAAAGAGCGCGTACACTTACACGAGTTCCACGTTCACTCTCAAAGAGGCTTCCTTCTACGAAGTAAGCGTTTGGGTCAAGACCTACGGTATGTCAAATGACGACGACATCAGCGGCGCAAACATCGAACTCTATCTCGGCTCTGCAAACGAATCCGACAAGCCTTTCGCCTTCACCGCAATCAAAGCGGCAGACACGCAAGACTGGACGAAATACACCTTCGTCGTCAAGACTATGGACGACGACGTGACGAGCGTCACCGTCAAACTCTCGCTCGGTAAGTACGAATCCGAAACCGTTGACGGCGAAACCACCGTTACGGGTATCACCAGCGGTTACGCAATGTTCGACGACGTGACTATCAAGGAAGTCGACGAAGCGGCATACGACAAAGCGGTCACCGATTCCGCAACGGACAGCACCCTTCTCACTCGCCAAGTTTCCAACGAAACGGCAGGTACGGGCGATGATCCGAACAACAACGGCGGCAACGAAACACCTTCCAATACGTTCAACACCGAAGCACTTTGGTGGATGGTTCCGACAATCGTCCTTGCAGTGCTCATCATCGTGGTCGTAATCGTCTACGTCGTACGCAAGGTTAGAAAGCCGATTTCCAAGAAGAAAGAAAAGAAAGCGGCATCACCCGTTGAAACGCCTTCTCTCGACGCAAAACACGACAAATACGACGAGAACAAGGAATGATTTGATTAAACAAATCGAAACGCTCGCAAGCAAAACTTGCGAGCGTTTTTTTATTTTGCGCCGAATGCAATAAATAAAATTAAAGCTTTCCCCCTTCCTCACGGGGAATGTTCTTCCTCTACAAAAGTTTGACGGCGTGAACCTTAAAATAAAACATCACCCCTTCCCTTCGGGCTTTCCCCTATTGCTCAAACTTGCGCCAGTTCTCTGCAAAACTTTACATCGTTCGCAAGAGGGGAAGTCGGCACTCACATAGATAGGGACATTTCTCTACTTATGCCACTGCGCTTTGTGCGCCAGGCAGTGGCCAACAGACGGCGCAGTCGCTTGTACTGTTCGTCAAGTTCGGCGCTCATAGGCTCGCCGCCTTGCGGCTCGTGTTCCGTCTGCGAAT
>CAKQLT010000021.1:0-20072 GCA_934254715.1 uncultured Clostridia bacterium
CTAGCACAGGGGGAATTTTTTGTTCACCGCTAAAGCTCCACTGAACCACCGGACTATCCGGTGGTTTTGTAATACAAAAAAGCAAACGACGGCAAAGCCGCCGTTTTTTTTCGTATTTTTTATTAATTATGTGTTAATACTTTTATCTAGCGTTCCGTCGGCGCAATAAACGATATAATTGTCGATCGTTTTATCTATGGCGTTCCATTGCGCCATAGTGCCTGCATACTGAATCTGAAAACTTTCCTCACGGCAATACATTTCGATTTTCGTTACGCTTTGCGGAAGTACGATTTTCGATACGATTGCGTAGTCGATTAAAGAACTCGACCGTATATACGTCGTACCGTCTTCTACTTGTACGTAATCCGAATCGGCGGCACATTCAACGAGCACTTTTGCGGTGTCCGTCACGAGATATACTTGACCGTTGTCTCTTGTTTCGAGCCCGCTATGTCCCGTATCGTCGTATATGTGCAGAATTTCCATTTGTTCGCCGTTTTCCGACGTGTAGAAAAATTCTTTCGTCAATTCTACGTCGGATCTGTTGTACACCTCGACAATGCGAGGCGAATGGTCGATAACGGGCGCGACTCGCCACCAAGCACCCGTAAAGTAATTTATTTCCTTAAAGTTTCTTCCGATAGTCAGACTAAGTAAGTTTTCGCATCTGTTTGCAAGAGCGGACGGTATATATTCCATACTGTCGGGAAGAACGAGATGTCTGAGTCCGTCACAGTCTGAAAATGCGTAGGTCGCGGCGTTTATAGTTCCCTCTTTCAGTTTATACGTCGTGTTTTTCGGCATATTTCCCACGTATTTGTACGCGATATTGTTTATATAAACCATTCCGTCAATAACGTTGTCGCAAAGCGCGGTATTGTCGAACGCGCTGCCCAAGATTAAAACGCTATCCGACATTTTAATACTTCTCAAAGCGGTGCAACCCTTGAATGCGTTTTCTTCGATATATTGCACGCTGTCGGGAAGCGCAACTTCTTCGAGTGAGGTGCAATTCATAAACGTGCCTTTATAAATGCTTGAAAAGCCGTCGTACAATTCGATACTTTCCAATTTCTTGCAGTCCTTGAACGCCTCGCGACCAAGATAACGCACGCCCTCTTGAACGATAACCTTTTTAAGATTTTTGCAACCTTCAAACGCATTCCAATCGGTGCAATAAACGCTGTCGGGAATAATTGCGGTCGTTATTTTTTCCTTATATTCGTCTTTAACTTTTTTAATTACGAATTTATCGTATTCTTGCACTGTGTTTTCGTAAACTTCGTACATCGACAAATCGCCGTCCTTGCCCGCAACGAGTTCTATAGGCTCACCTTCCGCCTCGTCTTGCGTTTTGTCGCAAGCGGACAGCGCAACTACGGTGCATAACGCTAATATAGCAATAAAAATAAACCCTATGTGAAACTTTTTCATAACTTCCCCTTTCGCATACGTTTATTATATATACAATTAAAGAAGCGATTTTATTTGATTACGCCGAAATTTCGTTCAATCCGACGATTTTGCTTAATTTTCTCGACTTGAAAAATTGTAAAAAATCAAATCCTCTCTTTTATGCCTTTCCGATTACGCCTCGCCGTTGCAGATTCGGGCATACAAATCGTCGGGAATCATAGGCGACGTTATCTCGTCGAGCAAACTTTCGTCTATCGAACCGTTTTCTGCAAACTGCCGCCCCGCTTCTTTCACTTTTTCGAGGCGAGGGACGGTGACGACGTTCGCTTCGGGCGAATTGAACATAGGACTTTCGGGCACGCAAATTATCGTATGATTCGAGGGAAACATCAACTCGAACTGCATTTTGGCAGGCTCGAAATTGTGCTTTGCGTTTGGGAAACCGCACCCCGAAATCATAACGTATTTCAAGTGCGAAAAATCCGCTTGTTCGGCGTGTTCGTATCTGTCGGCAATCTTTCTCATTCTCATAGACGAGAGCGGCAGCGTTCTGTCCATAAACGCTTTGAGGCTTGCGGGCATACCGTAGCAATACAGCGGAAAACTCAAAATCAGCACGTCGCTTGCAAGCACTTTGCAAAGCAAATCTTTCATATCGTCGTCAAAAACGCACGTTCCGCCGTTTCTCATACACGAAAAGCAACCTTTGCAATATTCGATACGTTTGTCGCAAGTATCTACGATTTCCACGTCGTTTTGCTTGCCCATACCGTCCAAAAAGGCGCGAGTTATGCGCATAGTGTCGCTTTTATCGCCTTTCGGACTACCGTTCAAAACGAGAATCTTCATATATTCCCTCTCTCTGCGCAAAAATTCGCTATCTCGCTTTCGAGAATCGAATACGCCTTTGCGAGCAAATATCCGTCCGCGATTGCGTGGTTGAGGCGGATTGTGAGCGGCATCGTAAGTTTGCCGTTTTCCTCACGATACTTGCCCCAGTTGACGACGGGTTGAAAATAAAGATGTCCGTCGGGAAGTTCGACGTTCATTGAATCGTAACTCACCCACGGCAAAAACGACGCGTCGAACCAGTTGGGGTGATTTTGCATATCGAGAGCGTATTCCCTCGTTCGTTTTGCACGCTCGACGTCGCGTATGCAATCGTCGTAAAAAGTTTTATAATCCTCGCAATAGTTCGTATACACGGGCGTGCAAGTTTCCGTGTCGTCGTGAAAGACGTATTGCGTGGGATTTATCGCGTCGTAGCAGTACAACTCGTTCGTTTGCCACTCGTACACCGTTTTGTAGTCGTCGCGCGAGTTGAGCGTTTTGCAAAGCAAATACAAAAAGTTGACGTAAAACTTTGTGTTCGTCTTTTTGGACGTTTCGACAAGTTTCGTGACGTCCACTCTTGCCGTCATAGAAATCGAGCATTTGCAGTCTTGCGAAAAGTGTCTGTACACGTCTTTTCTGTAATATGTTGCCAAATCGATTTTTCTTTTTCCCATATAAAATTACGCTTTTTTGCGCTTGTTTTTTCTCATTACGTCCTCGAAAGACTTGTGCGCCTTGCTTTCAAAGAAATTTATGAGAACGTACGCCGCGACGAACACTACGATTGCGCCGATAATCACGCCGTACATCGCGCCCGTCGAAACCTTGTCGCCGAAGAAATAGACGTTGCAGTCAACGCTGTCCTTGATTGCCTCAACCACTTCGCTCGGAAAGCCTTGCGTGGACATTTCCTCGTACACGCCCCTAAGCGCGTGATTGCGCATAAGAACCGTGCCGTACGTTCCCGGAAGCAAAGATATGAAGTTTTGAAGTCCTTTGCCGAACGAGGATATGGGCATATACGCGCCGCATATGAAGCCGTATCCCGCCGAAACGATAGTGCCGACGCCCGAAGCCTGTCCTTGCGTTTTCAAAAACACGTTTACGACGCTCGAAAGCGCAGTTCCGAAAGACGTGATTAAGAACACGTCGAGAAGCAAAAGGAACACGTCGCCCACCGACATATACCAGCCTTGAACGGCAACGTACACGAGGCACGCCGCAGTCGCGACGTACGTCACGATAAGCGTCGTGAGAAGCGAACCCGCAAAATACGCCGCCGCTATCGTGGATTTTTTGGCGGGCGAAATGAGAAAGTCCTTTCTCGCGCCCGAAAGTTTGTCGTTGACCATCAACAAATTCGAGCAGAACGCCACCGTCACGCAACTCACCGCCAAAAGCGACGTTATGAGTTCCGCCCCGACCATACCGTTGATAAGTTTTTCGGGAACGCTGAATCCGTCGGGAAGCGCGGAAGCAAAGGATTCTCTGTACACTTTTGCAAGGAACGTAACGTACAATATGAGAAGAATGACGGGCGTTATCAACGACGTGAAGAACATTCCTTTGTCTTTGAAAAATACTTTTATATTTCGCTTCGTGAGCGCAAAAAAGGTTTTCATTGTGCGCCTCCTTCGAGTTTCTTGCCCGTGACGGCAAGGAATACGTCGTCCATTTTGCCTTTCGTGATTTCAAAATCCGAAAACAATTCGGGATTTGCAAGTATAAGGTCGCGAGCCTCTAAAGTGTCCTTAACCGCTATTCTAACCGCGTCTCTTATGCTTTCGCAAGGTAAACCGAGTGCTTTTATCGCGCTTTCGTCCGCATTGTAGACCGTTACGAAGTCGCCCGTATACTCGTTTTTGAGTTCGAGCGGCGTGCCTTTTGCGGCGATTTTGCCGCTGTCGAGAATCACGACGTAATCGGCGTCGGCGGCTTCTTCCATATAGTGCGTTGTCAAAAACACCGTCATATTTTCGTTCTTTCTGAGCGAGGTGACGACGTTCCAAAGCGTTTTTCTCGCTTCGGGGTCGAGACCAGTGGTCGGCTCGTCGAGAATGAGTATTTTGGGCTTGTGTAGAAGTGCGCGAGCAACGTCCACACGTCTCTTTTGTCCGCCCGACAACTTGCCGAACGTGCGATTCATAATATCCTTGAAGTCCAGAAGTTCGGAAAGTTCGGCGATTCTGTCTTTTGCCTCTTTGCCCGTGATTCCGTAAAGACTTGCGCGCGACGTAAGATTGTCTTTTACGCTGAGTTTTTCGTCGAGAACGGTGTTTTGAAACACTACGCCGAGTTCCTTTGCGATTGCGCGCATATCCTTGTCAACGTCTTTGCCGTCGATAAAGACCTTGCCCGAATCCTTTGCGAGCATACCGCACATTATGGAAATGGTGGTGGATTTGCCCGCGCCGTTTACGCCCAAAAACGCAAACAATTCGCCCTCTTTTACGCAAAGCGACAAGTCGTTTACCGCGTGTACGTCTTGGAAACTTTTGTCAAGATGTTCGATTTCAATGATGTTTTCCATATATTTTTCCTCAATATCCAAACATTTCTTTTCGTTTATTTTCGGGGATTCCCGTGACGAAGTTTACCGTCTTTTTTAGTTGCGGTTCAACATCGTCCACCCAGTCGGCGTCCTCGTGCAGAATTACGCTTCCCACGCCGTGAGCGAGAAACACCGCCGTGAGTCGTGCGTCCATAGGCGGATTTGCGCCGTCGGCAATCAGTATGTTTATAATCTGCTCGATGTACGGCTCGATAACCGTCAAGGATTGCTCGCGAATCGCCCATCTGACCGTGCGGTGCATATTGCCCTCGTACTTCGCTCTAAAATCGCGCACTTTTTCTTGCATATACTTGAAGAATCTTTCAAGCGCCCTGTCGTTGTTTTCCTTTATGCCGTCCACGATTGCTTGGAAGTCCTTTTCGTACGGCTCGAAAAAATGCTCTAATATGTCGCTGAAAAGGTCGTCTTTCGTCTTGTAATAGTAGTAAAACAACCCGACTTCGCACCCCGTTTCGTCCGCTATGTTGCGAATACTCGTGCCGTCGAATCCCTTTTCAAAAAACAACTTCGTGCCGACTTCGATAAGTTTGTTTTTCGTTCCGCCGTCGAATTTAGATTTTCTTGCCATTTGAACCTCGTCAATTACTGAATTTTGCTCAATTATATCACCGCTTACGAAGCGTGTCAATGATAACTGAATATCGTACAATTATTTTCGGGATATTGTTACGATAGGATATGAAAATTGTAGATAAAAAGGATAAGATAAATCAAAAAATATTCAAGCGTTATGGAAATAGAAACGCGCGCCCGCAGGCGCGCGTAACGCATTATCTAACGTTTGCATTAGAGTTATTTGAGCGTGGGATATTGACCTTCGGTAAATTCCCATTCGCCGTTCTCGCCAAAGTCGAAAGCAAACTTACCCTTGACGTTCTCGCTTGACAAGAACCACTCTGCCGCTTCGGAATTGCCTTGCGTGTCTTCGTTGTACTCGAACTCGGTTTCGCCGTTCAACGTAAACTTCTTGTCGTTTGCAAAGTACATCGAACTGGTGGAAAATTCCGCTTTCTTTTCGTGCTTGCCGAACGTATAACCGATGTGATTTGCGCCGTCGGTGCTGTTTTCAACCACGATGTCCGTGACCGTAAAGCAGTTGGAAATCTTTTTGGTTTGATTGTTTCTGCCTGCGATTCCGCCGACGTAGAGTTCGATTTTCTTGCCTTCTTGCAATGTCGCGGTCGAAACTTTGATAGAACCTACGCTGTATGCGAGGTTGATTGCGCTAACGCCCGTTCTGGTGCTTGAACTCGAGTCGGTCTTATCGCTGAAATTGCTTCCCACGATTCCGCCGACTGCAACTATGCCGTTCTCTTTTTGCGCGACGACGTTGATGTCGATATTGCAATAACCGTTGAGGATATAGCCCTCGTTTCTGCCTATCATACCGCCCACGCACACGATTTGAGAAATCGCGCCACCGACTTTTGCGTTGATATTTGCGGTTGCGCTCGTGGTTATCACTCTGCCCGTATTGTCTGCGCAAACGCCGCCGAAATAGGTTTCGTCAAGGCTTTCGAGGTCGCCTACGGTGATTGCGACTTTGCTTGCCGAAATCGCGCCGCCGTTGACGCCCGCGATGCCGCCTATCTTGACGAAGGATCTACCGTTCGAGGTTTGTCCGTCGTCGTGGCAATGCGCTTTTTCAAGCGTAACGGTGACGTTGTTTGCCGAGAGCGTCGCCGCAGAATTACTGCTGCCGCACACACCGCCGAAAGTCAAGGATTCGCAGAAGAATTTTGCGCCGAACGTAACGGTGCAATCTCTCACCATACCCGTATCTTTGACTTGGTTGTCGCCTCTGACTTCCGCCGCGATACCGCCGAAAATCACCGCTTTCATACCGTAATCGAGCCAACTTTGACCCGTATAATCTTCGCCGTACGCGGTTGTCGTTGCAGTAATCGTGCAATGTTCGACCTTGCCTTCGAGTACGCTTGCGACGTAGCCTATGCGAACGAGGTTTGCATATTTGTTTTCAGTCTTTTTCACGACCAAACCGACGTTGTTGAACGTCAGATTCTTCACCGTACCCGAGACGTATCCGAACACGGAAGCGTCCGTCGTCGAGCCGAATTTGCCGCCGCTTATCACCGCTTGCGAGGTGAGATTGCCGTCTTCCGAATACACGCCGCCGTCAATCGTACCCGTGAAAACGTGGTCGGAATCGAACAAAGGCTCAAACTCGTTAGAAGAAAAATCAATCGACTTGAACGTGATTTCCGCTTCGAGAATTTCCGCGATTTGTTTCTTCTCGCCGTCCGTCGGGTCTTCCTTTCTGAGCAAGTCGTAAACCTCTCTGTAACTCGTGACGGAATCTATCGTGATTTGCTTCGTCCACTTTGCGTAGAGACGCAAGGTTGCGGGCGTGAAATAATCGCTAAGGCCGCACGCTTGATAGAGCGTCGTGCCCGTCGTGTCGTCGGTTTTGAAAACGAAATCTTTTTGAACGACTTTTTCCTCGTCGTTTTCGGTTACGGTTTGCTCATAGTACCATTTTGCAAACGTATATCCCGCTTTGCCGGCAGGAACTTTGTCCGCCGCGGTTTGGGTTATGCTCTCGGTCACGGGATAATAAACGGGGTCGCCGTAAGTTGCCGCCGAAAGCGAATCGCAATAAACGACCTCGACTTTGGGAAGCGTGGATTTGAACATCGCGTACACGTCGAATTGCTCGTTTTTCTTCGTTTCCTTGTCTATTTTGAGCGCGAGCGTCCATTTGTTTTCGAGTTTCACCGCCGCGTCCGTGGAAGTTGCGAATTTCGTGAGTCTGACGGGCTTGTTTTCTTTGTCGAGATAGAACCAGAACAAGAACTCGTCCCCTTCCTTTTCGGTTTTGGGGCAATCGAGGTTGTCGGCGTCGTTGTACGTCACGATAAGTTTGGAATCCGCGCCGAGACTTGCTTGGTTGTCGCTGTCGATAATCGAATAGGTATATTTGCCGTCCGCACCCTTTTGTGCGACGAGTTTCTTGTCGACGTGCGGCGTAAGTTCGTAGGTATTGTTCGTGTAAAGCGCCGTAATGGTCGTATTCTTGGTTATGGGCGTTTGACCGAAGATAAACTCGTTCGTACCGTCTGCCGACCAGTATTTGAACGTATAACCCGTCTTTATCGGCACGACGTCAGAGCCGTCCTTGTTTTTGGGACGAGCGACGGACGTACCCGAAAGCACGTTTTTTATCACGTTGTCGGTAAGTTTGAAATCGTTGCTGTCAACGTTGAACGTGACGGTATACTTTGCTTGTTCGTACTGATTGTGACCGTCGTTGTCGTCGTCGGGCGGCGTTGTGGGATTGCACGCAATCAACACCGCGCACAAGAGCGTGGCAACGAGTACGATGCAAATTGTCATTAGCGTTTTTTTCATAATCACCTTGCGTGCGCAGGTGCGCACAATCGTAGTATGAATAAATTTTATGAATCTATTATACACACGGGGCGCGCATTTTTCAACTTTATTTTATCTTGCGCGCGCTTTTAACGTAGTTTTGCGCAAAAAAGCGGACTTTTTACACCGTAACGAAGCCATTTTTAAGCAAAACGACGTAAAAAAACGGCAATATTTTTCGATATTGCCGCTTACGCTATTTGCTTTTATCGTTTGCTCGGTCGCCTTTTGGCGATTGCGCTTTCGATTCGTTACCGTCGAATCGAGCCTATTATTGCTGAAATTTCGTGACGTACTCGTCCACGAGCGCGCCGACGTCGTTTTCGTCCGAACCGAGAAATTCTTTAAGTTCAAAAATCACCGTCGAATCGTTGACGGACGTATTCGCCGCAAGTGGCGAAAACATATCTTTCACGACGTTTGCAAAGTCGGCGGAAACGTCTTTGCCGAGTACGCAAATCGTGATTCTATCGCCCTCTTTTTGCTCGTATGCGTCGTTTATCGCGCTTTCGAGCGAATACCCTCTCTTTTGAAGATTTTGCGCGATAACGGTTTGATTTTGCTTTTCTTTGACGAACACGGAAACGGTTTCGTAATTCTCGACCACTATGCCGTACACGACGGTTTCGCCGTTCGATTCCACCTTTACGTTGACGTAGCACACCGCCACTTCGTCCTTTGTGCCGTCGGGTATCATTGCGATTGCAAAAGTCGCAAGCACCGCCGTCACCAAAAGAAGCATAACGCACCAAAGCAGCCTTACGGCAGTGTGCTTGTCGAAGGCTTTGAGCGGCGTTTGTCCGTCGAGCAGTTTGTTTATCGGCGCTTTTTTCGCTCGCTGCAAAACGTCGGGGACGGTTTGAGAATTATGCTCGTTTTTGAGTTGTCCTTCAATGTCTTTAAGTCTCATATCCATCTTCCTTTTGCAGTTCTTTTTTGAGTTTTGCAAGAGCGTTGTTGTACGCCCATATCACCGAGCCGACGGGTCTGCCCGTCATTTCCGCAATCTCTCGGTGCTTGAATCCCGATATTGCGTGCAGAGTTACGATTTCTCTTTCCTCGTCGCCCAGAACCTTGTTCATAGCGTTGGTCACGGGCGAGAGTTCCTCGTCAATCGAGTACGTGCCGTACTTGGCGTCGTCCTCGAACGATTCCGTAGACCGCTCGCGCTTTGTGCGATTCAACTCGTTTATCGTGGCGTTTTTGGCGATTGTGTACAGCCACGCGTACGCGTTCGACCCCGCCCTATAATTCGATATGGTGGTTCTTAGGCGAATGTACGCCGTCTGCATCATATCTTCGGCGGTCTGGTAGTTTCGGCATATCGACATAATGAACGCAAAAAGACCGCGTTTGGTATCGTTGTAGATTTGCTCAAACGCGCTTTCGTCGCCTCGTTGTAGGCGCAACATCAATTTGTCGAGTTCCTGTTTGGTCATATTTTTATTTTAGCATAAGCGCAAAAATATAACAACTTATAATTGTTTTTCGCAATTTTTGTTCGATTTGCCCGATTTTGCGGATTTTTGAGGAAAAATTTACGTTTCTTTAAGAAAAATTAATTGCTTCTTAACGTTTTGAGTATATTATCTATATTGTAAAGGTATATCCGCACCGTATGCGCGAGAATATGCACGAAAATATGCGCGAGAATATGCGCGTCGTATGCGCGCGGATTGCCGAAAACGAACGAGTAATATTCGAGGTTGCTATGCGCAAGAGAATCACGCAAACGATATGTTTGGCGTTATGCCTTTTGACAACCGTCTTGTCGGCGGTCGTTCTCATTGCGTGCAATTCGGTCTACACCAACACGCCCAGCACCCCCGAACCGCAAAAAGCAACATCTTTCGTTTGCGTGGACGTCAATCCGTCCGTTGAACTCGTGCTTGACCAAAACGACGTGGTTATGAGCGCGTGCGGCGCAAACACGGACGGCAAAGCCCTGCTTTTCGAGGAAGACGGCATAGTCGGCGCGGACCTCGACGTCGCAATAGGCAACGTTGCCGCACTGTCCGTCAAATACGGATATATTTCGGACGGCGCAAACGTGTCCGTCGAAGTGACTTCCACCGCGGAAAACAACGATATTTTCGAGAAAATAAGCGCAAAATTCACTTCCGCGATAAAAAACGCGAATCCGTCGCTCACGGTTTCGATTTCGGATTCTTGCGACTTCGTGCTTCAATCCGAACTCGACGTGCTCAAATTCAAAAATTCCGACAATCTAACCATTCAGAACCTCGACGTCGCAACCTATCGCCTCGTGAAAAGAGCGCAACAAAACGGCGTATCCGTCGAGGATTCCCTCTCTTTGCCCCTCGACAAACTCATTGCCGAAGCAAACGACTTTCAATCGGACTTAAACCAAAAATTCGACGACGAATACCAACTTGCAATAAACCGCGCGCAATATATCTTTAACAGCGCAAAACAAACGGTTGAAAACGGCGTATACGCTCGCTATTTTGCGCAAAAACTGCTGGATACTGCAACGTCCAATCCTTTTGGCGCAATCGAGGTTGCGGGTCAAGCGCTCAACGCCGCAAAATACGCCGCTTCGAGCGCAAGCAAACTCTCGCTTGAATTTTATCTCGCTTGCTCGGATTATTTCGACCAAAACCCCGTGTACGAACTTACGCAAGAGCAATTTGACAATATTTCTTGCTTGCTCGGCACTCGCGCGGACGACTTCAAAACCAAGTATTCCGCCCCAAACGGCACGATTAGATTCACAAAAACCGAGTTGGACTCTTTCGTGAACACGGTGTACCGCTCGGACGAAAGCGCACGCGCGGAAATACAATCCGCATACGGCAACGCCGTCGAATACCTCTTGCAATTCGCACAAGAGGACGAAACGGACTTGTCCGTCGCAAAGGAAGCAACCAAAAGCGTGGCAACTGAAATCAAATCCGCCCTTTCTCTTGCGGATAGCGTTATGTCGTCGTTGCCGTTTGTCAAATTCGACGTAGATTCCATTCTTGCCGACTGCATACCGAGCGACGTCGATTACGCGGACAGACAATCCGTCGAAAACGCAATCGAACGCCTCGAAGCGCAAGCCTCGCAAGCCAAAGAGCAAATGAAAGTCACCCAAGAGGACGAAGCCGCAATACGAACGATGCTTGCTCAATCGGAAACCGTAAAAGCCATCGACTCGGCTCGCACCGCTCTGAACGAAGCCCTTGACAAAGCCAAATCCGACGCCCGCGCCCTTCTTCTTTCAATGAAATCCGCCCGCCTCGCGTAAACGCGAAACGTAAAATAAACGCAACAAAAAACCGCCGATTTGGCGGTTTCTTATTATAGCGATAATTACTCTCTTGCTCGCTTTTCCATCAAATTATTTGTTTTCGAGATGATATTTTACATATCCTTCTTTATCCGATTCAACAAGTGTATAAGACTTCTTTAAAACGTCATAAACATCTGCATCGGCTTTAACATAAACATTCGGAACTAACTTTGCGTTTCCCAAATGCAAATCAATTCCATTGAAATCATTAATTTTTGCCGAATCGATAATTAAATTTTGCAGATTCGTACACCCGTTAAGCCAGCCGTAAAATCGATCTCGTCTTCCGAGAGTCGTAAGATTTTTACCAACGTGAATAGTTTCGAGCGTATGTCCATTGCCTATTGCATCCGAACCAAACGCTTCCACATAATCGGGAAACGTAATAGTTTTCACAGTATGCTCGACTTTATTTCCGTCGCAATCTATCTCGGTCAATGTTGCCAAAATAATTTGGTTTATTTCGGTTATGTTTTTATTAAACAAATTACCTTTGGGAAATAGCACCTCATCGTTATTATCGGGTTCGCAACATATTGTACCGTCTTTTGTGAGATAGAAATTGCCCTTTGCATTCGTATCGAACCAAGCATACAAAACCAGATCTTCTGTCAAATCTTCTGTACTTGAAACATATTCACCGTTTTTATCGTTAATATACCATCCTAAAAATGCGCCGTTTCCGTAAGGTTTCTCAAACACCACCGATTCTTTTACATTATACGATTTTTTAGAACTATTTGGCGCATTCCACGAGTTAAATATGTAGTCATCGGTAATATATTGTATGCTATATGTTATTAGTTCAAGCGAGGCACATATAGTCATATCCTTTGTAATCGGTTGTGCAAAATCATAATCCCATCCTTTAAAATTATACCCTTTAAGTTGCACATTCACGTCGGAAACGAGTTCTCCTTCTTCGACATATTGCGGTTCAATTAAATAGCCTGCATTCGTTTCAAACGTCACTTTGTATATCGGTTTACGACGAACAACCGCCGTATACATTTTCTCTTCTTCACCGTTTGTAACCAAAATATAAAAAACGTTATCACCGATTTCTATCGTTGATTTTTTGCTTCGTATAACTCTGGAAAGTCCAATGTCAAAGTAAACATCAAACGACGCATCGGGCGCAACTTGAATAGAATCCGCAAACGAAAAATCAGTTTGAACGTTTGGCATTGCACAATACAACTGATTCGCTTTTATTTCAAAAACAGTCGATTTTAATTCCGTTCCTACTATTTTGGGTTCAACCACAGAATCTGCGTCTTTGTCGTTGCAAGCACTAAATAGTAAGCACACGTTAATAAAACACGCTAATATTGCAATCAAAATTACTGCTTTTCTTTTCATTTTAGCCCTCTTTGATACAATTAGAAACGCAAAATCACGTCTTTTCTTTCCAGTTTATATTCTTTTATCATCTTGTCCGAATCGATTTTAGCAAGGGTTGCAACGCCGATAAATACGCTTTTCCCTCTCGTCTTCGGACATCTCATAAAAACCAATCTGTTGGGGAATTTGTACTTGTCTTTCACAAACTTCTCTCTGTCCGAACAAGATTCCGTAATCTTGTTGCCTTCTACGCTGTTTTTCCAATCCGAATGCCACTCGTCGTTCAAATATACTATCCACGCAATATAATCGGGCATACCGTACTTATCCAACGAAACACTCGACCTCATATAACTTTCATAATGAGTTCCGAAAATCTTGTTAATCATTCCGACGTAATTGTCGCCAACAAAAGTTTGACCTTGTTTTAATACAATTTCACGCATTTTAATTTCCCCTTTTTGTAAAACAAATTGTGCACAAATATTATCATTCCGCATAATAGATGTCACAATTGTTAGGTTGTGCCTAATTTGGCGGACATTCTGTTAAGTAATGCCTAATATTGTTGATGAGGAAATATTCAGCAACGATATGGACGAATTAAGCGAAAAAATCAGCAAAAGATTGAAAGAGGAAATCGAACTGTCGGGAAAATCGAAAAGCGAACTTGCAAAAGCAATAGGCGTATCGAAACCGACCGTTTCGCAATACCTTTCGGGGCGGATTATGCCCTCTCTCGTCACGTTTGCGAAAATGTGCGCTTTTCTCGATTGTTCCGCCGACGATATTTTGAAACCTTAACGGCAATTCCGCACGACGAAAAGAGAGAGACAAAAGCCTCTCTCTTTTTAGATTTTTCGGGATTCTATTCACTTCAACGCTCTGAAATACACGATTTTCGTGTCTTCCGCAAACGGCTCGGCAAGGTCGGGATTTTGCGCCAAAATGTCTTCGGGCATTGCGGACAGAGCCGAGCATACGTCAAGCATAGTGTCGGACGGCGAGGCAACGTACACGGACAACGCGGACGTGTTTTGCGCGCGTTCCGCGCCGACTTCCACCGCCGAGATATACGACGCTTCGAGCGGCGAGAATCCGCAGACCGCGATTGCGACGTCAAAGGTGATGTCAAACTCGCGTTCTCTGCGCACGACCGCGTCTATGCGCTGAATCTTGCAATCTACGCGCACTTCTTTCGAGAACGGGATTTCGCTTGCCGCCGAGATTGCAAACGGAAGTTCCGCACGCACGGAATTGTAGCCGTTTTCGTCGCGATAGATTATATCCGTATTTGCAACGCCCTCGATGATGAGGCTGTTTTCGTCGTTGACGTACGCGCGAGTCGTATAGCACCTTGCATACGGCAGAGCGCACACCTCGATTGCCGCGGGTTTGTTGTCCGAAAGCGTTGCGCTTCCGCCCACGCCCTTAACGAAATAGCCGCAGCCGTCAAAGCAAGTGTATTTTGCGGTTTTGCGTTCGATTTCCGTTTGATTGGACAGCATAAACAAGTCGGACACGATTTCGGTTTTCGAGCATCTGTACGCTTGAACCTTGATTTGAATTTCGCCTTCCACGCGAATGGTATTGTCATCCGTCACGCCTTGAAGCACGATTTTGGACGATTTCAAAGCGGTGTAAAGTTTGATTGCGTCGCCCTCTTTCACGCCGTCGAGATTAAATTCTTCTTCGAGCGGAATTTCAAAAGTGTGTTGCTTAATTTCGCCGCCCTCGACGTAGGTCACGACCGAATAGACCGCAAGTTTTGCGGTTGCGCCGCCGTCCGTCGCAAGGGACTGACGCGTTACGACCGTCGAAGAAAGTCCGAGCACGGATTCGATTTCGCCGCCCACGTTCTTTTCGTCGTCAAAGGGAACGACGACCGATTTTTGCGCGATAAAGGACGGGACGTAAATCTCTTGCTTTTGCACGTAGCAATCGTCCGCATTGACAAGCACCTCGATTTCGTCGCGTTTGATTGCCGATACGTTGACCTCGAGCACCGCCGTAAGCGTGAGCGTATCCCCCGCTTCCACGTCGGATTCGGATATAACGATGTCGCACCACGCGCTGTCGCCCTCGACGAACTCGCCGTCCACTCTCGCCGTAAAATCGGCGTTGTAATCCACGCCCTTCGGCGTTCCGTCTTTATCCAAGTACGCAAGGCGGAAATTCACTCTGCCGCCCACTTGCGCATATCCGTCTTGCGCGTCAACGCTCGTCGCTCGCGCGTCTACCGCCAAAGACAATACCTTTGCAATGTTGCTCATATCCACGTCCGTCGGCGAAAACTCGACAACTCGCTCGGATGTCGGCGCAACGTAAAATTTGCTGGCACTTATTTTTTCAAAATCGAACATAGCATTCCTCCGTTTCACCAAAAACATATTCAAACTTCTTTGCGTTTATGCGAATAAAATTCGAATTTTCGGCAACAATCGGTGTATGAGAGAAATAGGACAATCCATCGTAGAGGCAAAAGCCCGAGTGCAAAAAATAGTCGGCATACCCGTACTTGTCAAAATCAACGGCGGCAGAGGCAAATCCTCGCTCTATCACGGCAAAGTGACCGCGCTGTTTCCCTCGATATTCACCGTCGAACTCGAAGGCGGCGAAAAACGCACCTTTTCATACAGCGACGTCCACACGAAAAACGTGCTGTTTTTGAAAAGCAAGGATACGGATTGATTAGGTTATTTAATATTAGATACTTGATAATAAATAACTAATAATCAATAAATTAACAATCAAAAATCGATTTCAAAAATATGTTCCTCATAATACTCCCCTTATCACGACGCGCCCAATCGGACGGCCGTTCGTCGTTTTATATATGAGTTTTGTAATCGATAGATATTTAGTATTTTTACGTCTGCCCATTCAAATTCGTTTGTAAACCATTCCTGCTTTATAATACTGATTTACCTCATAAACAATCACATCGTTACCGTTAAATTCAATTAGCACCTCAATGCGCGCGTCAATATGTTGTGCAATTATGCTAATCGTGCCTTCGCTTTCGTACAGTTGCCATTCGCTGCTTGTACCTTGTTCCGTTATAATTACAGTCCCGTCTTCTTTTATTTCAATAGAACTGTCCGTTACAGCCATCTTATACTTGCCAACACTACCGGACGGCGCCGATATACGACTACCTGAACCTTGCGGTAGCGTTTGCGCTTCCTTATAAAACTTATATTTTCCTTCAATATAACTACAAATCACACTGTTATCTTGCCCGAAATAAATATCGATTGCACCTGCCGAAAAATAGTATTTTTTATAGTAATCCGGAACATTAGGAACGCCTGCCTCGCTCAAACTTACGCAACCCACATAAACGTCGTCTATCTTGGTGACATTTTGCGTTTCGCCAAACGCAGTGATTTTGCCGTCTGCTGATACGGTGACCGTCTCGTTATTCTCTCTGTCGCCATATATTCCAACTTTGTCGCCATCAAACGACGTGGTTATATCCGCTTCGAATAACTTGTATAATGCCGCATTTTCATTGGCATACACTGTTTTTGAATATTGTAACAAAGCATACGTCTTTTCTCCAACGGTAATTTCTATCGTGTAATCGTTGCTTTGACTTATCAAATAAAAAACGTCGGTCTTGTTTCCGTTGTCGTCAAGCACAAAAATTTCGTAGCCGTCAACCTTGAAAAACATTAAATCCGTTTCTTCCGAAAAACCACTTCCTATATACAAGCCGTTTGGCAAAATGGTATCGTTTCTCTTTTCAAAAAGCGCGGTGACCGTCATATTTTCACGCGCAATATCGCTACGCTCCGCCGTTTTGACGCCGTCGCTCCATCCGACGAATATATATCCGTTGTGCGCAACTGCCTTGACTGTTTGCGTGGTTTGAGATTGCTGAACCGATTGATCTGCTTCGCCGATTATCTGTCCGCCTTCCGACGCAACGTATTTAATCGAAAACGCTCTGGCTTCGATAGAAACAATGATGTTCTTTTTAAACGTTATTTGCCACGATTTGCCACTGCCGTCGAAATACGACAAGAAAAAGTAATATCCGCCATTTTCTGAAAACAGCGTGAACGTTGTCGATTTTGAGCCTTCCATATCGGCTACGTTTTCACTATCGATGCAATAGCCTGCTTTTGCCAATGCGTAAACGAAATCCAATCTTGCATCGTCATCGATGTAATATGAAAGCGAAATCGGATTGTAGCTATCGGCAATGAAATTATCTGCGTTTGCAAAATCATCTTTTCCCAAGAACAACGCCTCTTTGTCGGACGGCACGCTGTAATTATACTGCACCGCCGATAAATTATCCTCTTCGCTTGGCAAAACAATTATGCCATAAAACGGTTTTCCGTTATCCGTTCCGAAAATGACCTGTACGTTTACGTTTGCAAACGCTTGATCTTCTTGTTCTTCTGCAAGAATATAGCCTGCGTTTTCAAACTTTGCTTTCAGATCGTCGACAAACTGATTGTTTACGCAATCCCACCCCCACACAATAAATGTTTTTGTCGATCTAAAATCGCCGTTCGGCTCTATATCCGCAAAAATCTCGGCAAAATCAGGGCCTTCGTTGGACTTGTGATAAACCGCACTTGTGCAATTTCCGTTTCCGTCAAAATATTGAACGGAAAAGTCGTTGTTACTTTCCCTATACTCGATCCTCGTAAGATTTTGCTCCATTGCCTGCGAACTCGTACTTCTTCCGCTCGTCTCGTAACCGTGTTCGAGGAAATAATTTTCGAGTTCTGCCGTTTTGTCGATATTTTTCCAAATCCACATACCTGCGGTCGAATACTCGTCGGGAATTATTCCAAACATATCATATGTTAAGTATACAACCCTTGCGCCTTCAAGCGTAGGCAAAAGTTCGGTCTTTTTCCAGCCGCAAGTTTTGCATTTTAGCAATTTCGCCCCTTGTTTTTCAGTCGTCGGCATTCTTGTGATTCTCGATATAAAATCGTGTCCTAATGCCGAAACGGTTTGTTGCGCAATAAGTACTTTGTCGCAAACTGCGCAATGTGCACCTTCAGTCAATCCGTTTTTCGTACAAGTGGGCAAAATAGCATCGTCAACAACGGCGAAATGCTTGCCAAAATCGCCGTATTCTTTTCTGCAAACGTCGCAACGTGCCTTTTCTGTGCAAGTCGCCTTCCCACCCTTATGTCCTACGGCAACTATCACGGAAATATCCTTTTTGTCACCACACAATCTACAATGGTGCGATTTGCTTCCGTCCGTCGTACACGTTGCCGCAACGTCGATTGTCCATTCGCTCGAATAATCGTGCCCCAACGCGGCAATTTTTTGTTGCGCTATGAATATTTCATTGCAAATACTGCAATGCGAACCTTCCGTAAGTCCCGATTCGGTGCAAGTCGGCAAAATCGCTTTGTCAACGACTATATTATGGCTACACGAATTCTTTTGCCATTTGACATAGACATTGATGTTTTGAGTCAGCCCCGTGCGCTTTAATGTCGAAAGTGATACTTCTTCCTCAAAATCGTCGTCCAAATACAATCCTTCGACGATAAATCCGTCTTTCGTCAACGTGGGAATGTCGCTATCGATGTTCCATACAATGTCTTCAAGTCCTTCGCCTTGATGGATTGTCACCGTGTACGTTGTTTCTTGCGAATTTTTGTCGCACGCGACAAAAAAAACACATATTGCCAATAATGCGACAAGGCAAAAAACAGTCATTGCAAATCTTTTCATATTTGCCTCCTGAGCAATGTCGAAAATAGAACACTATGCTGGCAGTTTGCCAGTATCAGTAGAATTATACTGGCAGAATGTCATAATGTCAATATGAAATCGGATATTAACGAACAAACTGTAATATTTTTGCGCACGCGTATAACGGAATTGCGCAAGGAAAAGGGATTGTCGCAAGTCGGGTTGGCAAAAGAACTCGGCGTGGACTGTTCCACTATCGCCAAATACGAAACGGGCGACCGCTTGCCCGACGTCGTTATGCTTTGCAAACTCGCTTCCTTCTTCGGCGTGTCCACCGACTACTTGCTCGGCAGAGCCCCCTTTTGAAAAATTGCGGGTTTTCGTTTGGATAATTTTCCCCATTCGCTGATTTTTCGGATTTTCGCAGATTTCCGTCGTTTTTCCCTACCACTATATGTTGTGGTGCGGACGTTGCGAACACGATTTTCGGCAAAAATATTTGAGCGTGTTAGAATGCGGATTGCGTTTTTACATATGCGGTTACATACCCAAAAACCGCCGTTTTCGATACACGAAAAGTGGAATTTGCAATTTTCGGCATTTTGCGACAAAAACACAATATGTAGTGTTTCGCAAAAAAGTTTCACGCTTTATTTTGTGATTTGTCCTTGACATATTACGCGTGCTTGCTATAATAAAGAGGCACATTTTCCAAGGGGGTTCAATAGATATGTTGAACATCAAAAAGAGAGACGGAAGTATAGTTCCATTTAATCTAAACAAAATTAAGGTCGCAATCGAAAAGGCGTTCACCGCGGTGAACAAGAGTTTCAGCGACGACATCATCGATATGCTTGCGCTCAGAGTCACTGCAACCTTCAACGATAAGGTTAAGGGCGACGTGGTCAGCGTCGAGGACATTCAAGACTCTGTCGAGGTCGTCCTCATTCAATCGGGTTACGTCGAAGTGGCAAAAGCGTACATCCTTTACAGAAAACAACACGAAAAACTTCGCGAGATGAATTCCACTATGCTCGACTACAAGAACACGGTGAACAATTATCTCAAAATCAACGACTGGCGCGTCAAGGAAAACTCGACGGTAACTTATTCCGTCGGCGGACTTATCCTTTCCAACTCGGGCGCGGTTACGGCAAACTACTGGCTCAGCGAAATCTACGACGAAGAAATCGCAAAGGCACACCGCGAAGCGCAAATCCACATTCACGATTTGTCGATGCTCACGGGCTACTGCGCGGGCTGGTCGCTCAAACAACTCATCAAAGAAGGTCTCGGCGGAATCCCCGGCAAAATCACGTCGTCGCCCGCAGGACACCTTTCCACCCTCTGCAACCAGATGGTCAACTTCCTCGGCATTATGCAAAACGAATGGGCAGGCGCGCAAGCGTTCAGTTCTTTCGACACCTATCTTGCGCCGTTCGTCAAGGTTGACAACCTCTCGTACAAAGAGGTCAAACAATGCATACAATCCTTCATCTACGGCGTAAACACCCCCTCTCGTTGGGGTACGCAAGC
>CAKQLT010000022.1:0-19919 GCA_934254715.1 uncultured Clostridia bacterium
GTTCCCCCTCTGCATAAATTTGAGGGAACCCACGGCGTCCGCTTCGCGTGGGGCAACACTCGGTGCTCGCATAGATAAGGGCATTTCACTCATTATGCCACCGTCCTTTGTGTGCCAGCTACGCACCCAAACGGCACAGTCGGACGGTACAAAACATCGAGCTTCGACGCTCGCTTTTCTCGCCGCCGCTGCGGCTCGCGTTCCGTCTGCGAATTGACACATTCCGTTTACAAAACAGTCTGTGTGAGATAAAAAACAAGAAAACGCCCCTTTGATAGCAATCCTAACGTACATATGCGTACGTGAATTGATAGCAAAGGGGCGTTGACAAAGTTATTCGCGATTATATATTTACTTCATCAAACAACGCTAAATCGATGAAGAACGCGAAAGGCACAGCTTGAATCAAAACCCAGTGTACATAAGCGTACACGATTTTGAGGCAAGCCGTGCCTGACAAAGTTATTCGCGATTTAGCGTTGTTTGATAGAAATGTGGATGTTCATAAACTCAATCGACAAAGCCCCCACCGTGTCGTTTTCGGTCAGCGTAAAGACGCCGAACGGCGCGGTTTGCGGATTGTCTTTAACCTTATATCCGAGATAAATGGCGCGGAAATGCGTGCCGTCGGAAGCGGTCAAGTCGCGAAGGGCGTATTGCGTGTCGAGAGTGAGGCGAAGTACGGTGTCTTGCGGTATGGCTTCGAGAAGATTTGCGGGAAGCGCCATATTGTCGCCAACGTACTTGACAGCCGCTTTGACTTTTTCGTTTTGAAGGTCGAGACCTTCGATGTTGAAGCCGAGGCTATGCTTGATAAGTCCGAGCGCGCCTTGCAAATCGTAGTCTTTGAGTTTTTGAGTAAAACCTGGGAACATCGGTTCGACGTATCTGTCAACGCTGGTCTTTACGTCAAAACTCGAAAGCGCGGACGAAATATCGATGTTGAGTCCCGTCAAAAGTTTGTCTACGTTTTTGAACAAATCCGCTTTGGTTTGGATTTGCATATGCATAGTGCCGTCGGATTTGAACTCGAAATAGGTATTTTCGGTATCGATTGCCGCGCTGACGATAAGTCCGACGAGTTTTTTGTTCATACCCATCATATTGAGGTTGTCGTAATCGACGTCGAAACGGGTATTTTTTGCAAACGCGTTCTTTTGCGCGTCGTCGGGTTTTTCGTTACAAGCGCAGAGCGCAAACAGACAAGAGAAAAGCAAAACGAGTGCGATTGCTATCGTGAAAATTCTGATAACGGATTTTTTTCATTGTTTCTTCCCCCTTATCAATAGTTGACGGGGACGTAGCCGTCCGTCTTGTCGAAATACGCTCTCGTGGTTGCGTAGTAGGTGTCCGCGCCGTTCACCGCGTCTTTTGCGGCTTGAAGGTCGAAGCCTTGAACGCCCGAGTAGATTCTGTCGAGTTGGTCGCACTTGATTGCCTTGTATTTGGCAAGAGCGTCGCTGCTTGCAATGCCGAGTTGCTCGAGCAATTTTTGCGTTTCTTCGGCAATGACCGCGTGTCCGAAGTTGGACGGGTGCGTAAAGTCTTGATAAATGAGCGAGCGGCCGAGGCTCGTTGCGGACAAGTCTACCACGCCGTCTTTGACGTCGGTTTTGGTTATGTCGTCAAACGCCTTGCATATGTCGAGGGTGTAAACCTTGCTGTCGGGGTGATTTTCGTTGTATTCGTCGAGCATACCGTTGAGATAGCCGAGAAGATGTCCTGCGAGCTCTCTCACCTTTGCGATTGTGTCATATCCTTTTTCGGCAAGAGCCTGATATTCCCATTTGGTGATAAGGGTCGTGCCCTCGTAAACGGGATTATACACCTTTTGGAAGATTATCTTTGCCGTGGGATTGAGTTCGCGAAGTTTTGCAACGATGTCGACTATGTTTTGATACGTGGGCGGGAAATTGAATTTGGGGTCTACCGTATACGGATTTTTGCCGTCGAAACGGTCGCCGAAACTGATCGTTTCGCCGTCGCCCGACCATATGGACGGACGCACGTTTTCAAGCGTTCCGCCGTCGTGCAAATAATCGAAAAGCGACTTGTCGTCGGCATAATACGCTTTGAGTTCTTCCCTCGTTTCCTCGTCGGTTTCGCGGTCGAAGCAAGATTGATACCAACTTTCGGGACTGCCCGCCTCTATTCCTGCGAGTTTGTCCGCCATTTCAAGCATCAAAGAACCCAAACTGTATTGCAAAATGTTGTTGCCGAGAACGGAAATATGTATGACGTCCGCTTCCACTATGTGCGTGCGGATGAGCGTTGCTTTTTCGGTGGGTCTCGATATAACCTCGAGCAAGCCCTCGCCCGATTTGTCCGCCATATTGCCGGAAGTGAGATGTCCCGACATAGAGTGATTGTAATAGTTGTAGCCGTTGGTTCTGCCGACTATGGCGTAATAGCCGTAATTGTCGCGCTCGCTAACGGGCGACGCACCTATCAACGCTTCCGCAATGGAATCGCCCAAAAACACGATATTGAGTTTTCCGTCGGCGGGATTTGAATCGTCCGGCTTTTCGTTGCAAGCCGCAAAAGACACGGCGGTGAGCGCAACCAAAGCCACAACGATGAAAATGGTCAAAACTTTCTTCATAATTGCCCCCTATACGCATTTGCACGGGAATCCGTACACTTGTATAGTTTATATGAAAAAGAGGAAAAAGTAAATACGGAAATTAAATTAATAATGAATAATTAATAATTGTGGGCGGGACACCCGCACCCGAAACGAAAACTTATTAGAAGCGTACTTATACTACTACTCTGCCCTTTCGCAGACGGAACACGAGCCGCAATGGCGGCGACCCATTGCTCAAACGGCGTTGCGGTGAAAGCAACAAACGAAGTTTATTGCTTGACACCGCACTTGTTCTCGCAATCACTAACCGCGCAAGCCCTCTTTACTCTCAAAATAAGACGGGCAAGAACTCAAAACGCAATTTCGTGCGAGTGCTTGCTTGGTGGGTGCGCACTTTGTGCGCAAGTGGAAAAATTTGAACGGCGGTAGGGCGCGACGCGTTAAACAACACATCCAGTGAATGTGTTGTAGCCAAAGCGAACGAGGCGGATTGCCTCGCAAACGCCGAAGTCCAAACACGTGAGGAAGGGGGAAGTTTTATTAAATTTTATAATTATAAAAACACCCCCTCTCGACACTGCGAGAGGGGTGCTGACAAAGTTAGGCGCGATTTAGCACTGTTTTACAAAGGTGACAGATGATATGCGCTGCTCAACCAAAGGCCTATCCGCCCTATTCGTCGGCACACTCGCTATGCGGTCAACGACGTCCATACCTTCAACGACTTTGCCGAACGCAGCGTATTGTCCGTCGAGAAATTTTGCGTCGGCGTGACAGATGAAAAATTGAGAGGACGCGGAATTGTAAAATTGCGAACGCGCCATAGAGATGACGCCCCTTTCGTGCGAAATGGGATTGTTTACGCCGTTGGCGCGGAACTCGCCTTTTACGGTTTCCTTGCTACCGCCCATACCCGTGCCTTGCGGGTCGCCGCCTTGAATCATAAATCCCGAAATTACTCTGTGGAAAATGAGTCCGTCGTAGAAGCGTTGCGCAACGAGTTTTTGGAAATTCTTTACGGTGAGTGGTGCGGATTTTTCATCGAGTTCGACGATGATTTTGCCGCCGTCCGACATCTCTATCTGAACGGTATTCGTTGTTTCGTTTGTTTGAGTATATGCCATAAAACACCTCTTTATATGTTCGTTTCGTATATGTAAACCGTCGTTTCGGTTACAAACTGTTTTTCGCAATCGCGGTTGCGACTGCCTTTGCGCTTGAAAACGCCCATTGCAAATTGTAGCCGCCCGAGTCGCCGTCAACGTCGAGAGCCTCGCCTATTGCGTATGCGTTTTTGGCTTTGAGCGACATAAGGTCGTCGTCAAATTCCCTTACGTTCAAACCGCCCGACATCGCTTGCGCAAGCGACGCGTCGCCAAGACCTTCTATGGTGAATTTGTAGTTTTTTATCGCATTTGCAAGCGCGCCGATTTTGCCTTGCGCGGGGTCGGCCATATCACAACCCGCCGCCCAAATTATCCTCTCTTGCACGCGGCTGTGGAACGTACCCAAAAGCAATTCGCCGACGGTGTAGCCGTTGTTGCGTTTGGTCAAAATATCTTCGACTTCCGCTTTCGAGTATTCGGGCATAAAGTCAACCGTGAGCATATCGCCTATTTTGGCTCTGCCCCTTGCAATCTCGGTCGAGAGATTGAACGCCGCGATTCCGCTCACGCCGAAATCCTTGAAAAGCACTTCGCCCGTTTCGTAGCGATAGCCTATACGCACGCCCGCCTTGACCCTTACGCCTTGCAAACCTTTGAGCGGTTCTTTGTTGGTTTTTATGGGGACGAGGGACGGCGTCATCGGGCGCACGGTGTGTCCGAGCGACGTGTAAAGGGACGTGCTGTCCTTGCCGAAAGTCGCCGGCGAACCCGTTGCAAGCACTACGTTAGTTGCCGAATACGAAAACGATTGATTGGGTTTGTCGTCGTTTTTGACGACGCCGCTTACGTTGAATACGTCGTTGAATTGCTCTATGAAGTTTGCAAAATGCGACGTGAAAACTTGCACGCCGTTGCGCTCTACCGCTCGGCGCAATACGTCGAGTACGGTCGCCGCGCTTTCGCTGTACGGATATACGCGCTTGTCGATAACTTTGGTGATAAGTCCCGCCTTTTCAAACGTCGCTATGGTGTCGTGCGCGTCGAATCTGTCGAGAAAACTCTCGACGAAACTCGGCTTGTTGTAATGCACGATGTTCATATCGAGATTGGTGAGATTGCACTTGCCGTTGCCCGTCGCAAGCAATTTTTTGCCCACGCGGTCGTTGCTTTCCAATATCGCGACTTTGAGCGTAGGCGGAAGTTGGCTTGCCAAAAACAAACCGCCCGCGCCGCCGCCTATGATTATAACGTCAAACTTTTGCGTATTCATATTCTTACTTTACCATATATACGATTGAAAATCAATTTCAAAATACTGCGCAGCCCCTCTTTTCGCATTATTAAAGGAAAGCGGATTCTCTGCAAAAAAGTTCCGTCACGCAAAATACTTTTCAACGATGTCGAATATATCGTCAATGCTCTTTGCCTTGCCTATTTCCACTCTGACCGCCTTTGCGTCGCGACCGCCTTTTGCGTAGTAGCAAAGTTGAAGTTTCATAACGTTTGCGACGGTGAAATCGCACATATACTTGCGAAGCACGGCAATATGCTCGTAAATATCTGCTTTCACGTCGTGCGCGCCGTCGCCGCCGTTAAGCTGTGAAAAAATCCACGGTCTGCCGAGCGCGCCTCTGCCTATCATAAATCCGTCCGCGCCCGTAAGGTCGCGCACTTTGGCAAGGCTTTGAAGGTCGATTATGTCGCCGTTCGCTATGACAGGAATATTGAGCGCTTCCTTGACGGCTTTCGTTATCGTATGGTCGGCTTCGCCGCTGTAAAACTGCTCTCTGTATCGAGGGTGAACGCACACCGCGCTTGCGCCGCCCTTTTGAGCGGCAAGCGCACATTCGACCGCAACGGGTTTGCCAGATTCAACGCCCGCGCGCATTTTTACGGTCACGGGGCGTTTTGCCCCCTCTTTGACCGCTTGCACGATTTCGGTTATCAAATCGGGATTTTTCATAAGCGCGCTTCCGTCGCCGTTGTTGAACACTTTTTTGACGGGGCAACCCATATTTATATCCACGATTTCAAACTTCGCAAGACGCTCGTCCTTTGCGGCTTTGTACATAAATTCGGGGTCGCTTCCGAACAGTTGCACGGCGCACGGCGAAGAATAATCCTCTCTCGCAAGCAACTCTTGCGTACCCTTGTTGCCGTAGCAAAGTCCTTTTGCGCTGACGAGTTCGGTGTACGTAAGTCCCGCGCCGTACTTTGCGCACATATGGCGAAAACCGACTTCGGAAAAGCCGGCTATGGGTGCAAACACGATGTTGCTTTCAAGTTGTACGTCGCCTATTTTAAGTTGCATAATGCGGTGTTTATCCGTGCAAAATCAATGCTTAAACGCTTTGTTTTGCGATTTCGTGCGGATTATGTGCGTTTCGTTTTTTGCGGTTACGCGTTTTCGTTTTCTCGTTTTTCGCGCTCTTTGACTTTGTTCCAAATCGCGTCGAGTTCGTCGAGCGTGCAGTCTTTCATCTCTCTGCCGCTTGCCTTGACTTCGCTCTCTACTGCGGAAAATCTGCGCATAAATTTCTTGTTCGCCTCGCGCAACGCAAGTTCTGGTTCGACCTTGTAAAAGCGCAAAGCGTTGACGACGGCAAAGAGCAAATCGCCGCCTTCTTCCATTCTGTGCGCGTCGTCGGCATTTTTGAGTTCCTCGGTTTCTTCGGCGATTTTTTGATATGCGCCGCTCACGTCGTCCCAGTCAAAACCGACCTTTTTGGCATACTTTTGTATCTTTTCCGCATAGAGCAACGCGGGGAAATTTTTGGGGACTCTGTCCATTTGGTCGGAAGCGGATTTGTAATGTTTTTCTTTCTTTTTCGCCGCTTCCCAGAACACGAGCGCTTCGTCCGCGTTAGAGGCGTGATTGCTTCCGAATATGTGCGTGTGACGGTCGATGAGTTTTCTGCAAAGTCCCGTGATTACGTCCATATAACTGAACTCGCCTTCTTTTTGCGCTATCTCGGCGTGGAACACCGCTTGCATAAGCACGTCGCCACATTCCTCTTTCATCGCCGCAACGTCCTTTTGGTCGATTGCGTCAACGAGTTCGTATGCTTCTTCGATAAGGTTTATGCGAATACTCTCGTGCGTTTGCACTCTGTCCCACTCGCAACCGTCGTCGGCGCGAAGTCTGTGCATAATCTGTTCCAAATCCGAAAAATCGAATCTCTTGCAATCGACGAGCGATACGGGCGGCGCGATTATCACGTCCTCGTCGCCCTTTATTTCGGACACGGAAATCGTTTTGTCCTCGCCGTCCTTTTCTACGGTGAGTTCGGCCTCGCCGTATACGTCAAGAAGTTTTGCTTTGACCTTTTCGGCGTTTTCCGTGTCGATACCGTCAATCACGAGCGGTATGCGCTTGTTGAAAAAAACCGTAGACAAAAAATCTGCGGCTATGTAACGCTGATACGAGCCTTTGAGAACGTCATCGAGTTTCATTGTTGTACTCCCAAAATCTTATTGTCCTATGCAACGCCCAAAGCAATTTTTTGAGCGGAAGATGCGGAATATCGTCTTTGCCGACGAGGTTGAACAGGAACGCGAGCCAGACGTACACCACCGCGCAGACCGCGAAGCCGACTGCGAGCGAGACGACGTCGTTTTTGATAAACGAGCCGACCGCGATTCCGCATAAAGCCATTATAACACCCGAAAGCAGATTTAGACCAACGTTTTTTTCAAGTCGAAGTCCGCATATTTTGTAATAGGATACGAGCGTGCAAAAATACGCGACGACGGGAAGCGCGAGCGAGGCGATTGCCGCGCCGTTTATTCCGATATATCTCGTCAAAACAACGTCGAGTACGATTTTGACGATTATGCCCGCGATAAGGCTGAAAACGGCGTATTTCGTTTTGTCCACCGCTTGCAAAAGGGAAACGTATATCTGCATAACCGACAAGAACACGACGTTTGCCGCGGTTATGCGAAGCACGTTCACCGCGACTACGGTGTTTTGCTCGGAAAGCGCGGGATAGAGCGCGCCGATGACGTTTCTTGCAAACACGGCAAGATAAAACGCGAACGGTATGCCCAAAAGATAGGCAAGGCGCACGCAAAGACTGCTTTTGAGCATAACGCCGTCAATATCTCTCGTCGCTCTCGACGCCGACACCGACGGAACGACCGCCACCGCAAGCGACATAATCGCAACCACGGGCATATTTATCAGCGAGTTGACGGGACCGGATATTATGCCGTACTGCGCCGTCGCGACGCTTTGCTTAAGTCCGAACGCTTTGAGCATATTGACGATGATTACGCTGTCGAAAAAGTTTGCGAGCGGCATAAGCGCGGCAACCGCCGCAATGGGAAGCGCGACTTTGAGCATTCCTTTGAGTTCGCCCCTCGACACCTTTTCAAATCTCGCTTTTTTTGCCGAACGGGAACGGCCGTCAGCGTTATCGCGATTTTTATCGCCCCGCGCACTCGTTTCGCATTGCAAAACGCCGTTTTCACCGCCCGATTGCATATCGTATCCTTGCAACGAAATCTGTGCGGCGAACCCCTCTCTCTTTTCCTTTTTCGAGCGGAAAAGATAGGTTACGCCCATATACGCCGCCGTGACTATTTCGCTTACGGTCACGCCGAAAAGCGCGCCGCATACGGCGCATATCACGCCTCTTTTCGCAAGCGCGTACGACGCGCCTATTCCGACGGCGAGTTTTACGACTTGCTCGACGACGTTTGAAAGCGCGGTGGGCAGCATATACATTTGACCTTGAAAGTAGCCTCGAAAACCCGATATTACGCACACGAACGTTATCGCCGGCGCGATAATCAGAAATCCGAATCGAGTGTCGGCGTTGCCTTGCCTTTTGGCAAGAACGTCGGAAAGCGCGCCCATAAGCAAGCCGAACGCGAGACCCAAAACCAAAAGCGCGCACATCGCGACGGCGAAATATTTTTTAACGTTTTCGCCGAGCGCGCGTTTTTCGGCAACGGTGCGAGAAAGCGACGTGGGAATACCCGCCGTCGCAAGCACCATAAACAACGCGTATACGGGAAAGACGAGTTGGTACATACCCATACCTTCCGCGCCGAGTATGTTGGTGAGCGGAATGCGATAGAGCGCGCCGAGCATTTTTGCAACGACGCTGCCGACGAGCAAAACCGCCGCGCCCGAAAACGTACGCTTTTTGTTTTTTGCCGTCTTTCTCATTCCGTCAACGACGCCGAAATAAGGTCGGCGCAAAAACGCAAATAATCCTTGTCGGAATCTTTGGGCGATTCGTCTTTCATAAGCATAATCGCGCCCACGAGGTCGCCGCCCGCAACGACGGGTTGAACGATGGCACAATCGCGGGGACAGTCCACGTTGTCGAAAGCGTTTGAGAGCGCCGACTTGTCGAGCGTTTCTTCCTTTCGCCTTCTTATTCTGTTTGAGAGCGCGTCGGATATTTTCACGCCTTGAAATTGCTTTTTGTTTTTGCCTTCGGCAACGACCACTTCGTTTGCGCTCACAGCAACCGCGTCGCAGTCCTTTGCTTCTGCAAGCGCTTTGACAATCGCTTTGCAAGAGGGCAAAACGCTTTGAAACCCGCTGTATCTTTTGAGGGTCAAGCCCTCGTCGTTTGCGGATATTTCCATTTCGTCGCCGACTTGAAGTCGCATTGTCTTTCGCATTTCTTTGGGGATTACGATTCGACCGAGTTCGTCTATTCTTCTTACGATTCCAACTGCCATAAAGCCTCCGTTTCACATAGTATAAGTCAAACTTCCGCTTATATTCTCGCAAAGGAAAAATTTGTAATAAAACGCAAAACGCGCGCTTTACGCGTGCGTTTCGATAAAATAAAGTGCCTTTTCTGCTAATTTACAAGCAATTTGCTTTCGTTCGTCGTCAAACGTAAAATTGCTTCGGCTTCGGTTTTTCAATCACTCTTTCGAGCACGAAAGAGGTGTAGTCCACTTCCTCGATAAAGTCGCGCGGAAGGTATTTCACGCGGTTGAATCTTTCAAAATGCTTGTAGTGCGTTGGAAGATTCACGGGGGTTGCGACATCCACTTTGTAGGATATTTCTTGCAACATCTTTTGGAAGTTCGACGGCGTGAGCGAAAGTTCGCTCTCGTAAATCACGTCGCGCAAAATCTTGTCGCCTTTCATAACTTTTGCCCAAATTTTCATCAGTATTCCTCTACTATTTCACCGAAATAAAACGTATGCAAATCCTTTTGCGGATACCATTTTTCAACTTCTTTCAAGTCCATATTCGCCATAGGCACGACGCCGATAACCTTGCACTCGAAGTACCTTTGACAGCCGCCCACGACGTAGCCGTCCACTCTTTTTGCCTTGACTTTTTCAAGCGAACATTCCGCCCACTTGTCGTATTCGCGACCGCTTTTCGTGCCGCAAAACTTGATTGCGGAAAGCATTTCGCCTTGCCTTGGAACGCTCACCGTAAACGTTGCGCGTTTGTCGATAAACTCTTTTGTGAAACGGCTGTCTCTCACCGGCGCAACGAAGACCTTTTTGCCCCACATAACGCCGACCGTTCCCCAACTTATCGTCATAACGTTGTCGCCCGAACAAAGAAACGCGCCCGTGTTGAACGCCGTGTTTAGACAAGATAATTCGTCGAATCTGTGCATTGTTTTTCCTCTTGAAGTCTATTATATGCGGATTTTCAAAACAAAGTCAAAACATACGATAAAATGTTTTCGAGCGATGTTTTTCGATTGCGTTTTCTTTTTGGTTATGATAACATACTTTCGATGGTGTCGGCAATACCCATCAATAAAAAAAACCGAGGTGTATTTTGAAAAGATCTCTTGTTTATATGGCAAGAGCGGCTGTCATTGCCGCTTTGTACTTTGCCTTGTCCGTAGCATTCAGCGCAATAGCGTTCGGTCCGGTGCAATTCCGCATATCCGAAATTCTCGTATTGCTTCCGCTCATCTTCCCCGAAGCAATCCCCGGGCTTGCGATAGGTTGTTTTTTCACCAACTTTTTCTTCTCGCCGTTCGGTGTGTTCGATATGGTTTTGGGCACGCTTGCAACGCTTATCGGCGCGGTGGGGACGTATCTTTTGCGCCGCCGCCCCATACTTGCGACGCTTCCGCCGATAATTGCGAACACGCTTCTCGTTCCCCTCATATTCGTGCTTAACGACGCGTCCACAATCTACTATATCGCGATGTTCGAGATACTCTCCTCGCAAATCATAACTTGTATCGTTTTGGGATTGCCCTTCACGTTCGCGCTTAAAAAAGCGATGATTGCGGCGCATATCCCCCTTCCTCATTCCTCGAAGTACGACACCGACCCTTACCGCCGCATATTGCCGAGCGAAAACGAGGACGACGAGGACTGAATATTTTATATTGCATATTGCCAAACATTATAAAAAGAGTCTTTGCTATTATAAAAATAAACCCCAAAAGTTTTACATCTCTGTTCAACTTTTGGGGTTCTTGTTAAAAAACGATTTTTCTACAACACTCTATAAACTTTCCATATTGATTCGTATTTAACAACAACTTCTTTTTCTATTATATCCCCTCTGTATTTACTATGTCTAATAAATAGAATGTTTAATCGCCCGTTAGACGACCTATTGCCATTATAGATTTTGACAAATTGCAAGTTTCTTAATACGTTTCCACCATTTTGCACAACATCATATATGCCATTCTCGTCTAAATCGAATTCTTTCTTTATTCCTTCTACAAGTTCTTTCCACTTTTTTTGTTCGTGTATCGCAATACAAACAAAAATAACTGTTAAAAGAATTATAACTGCGACCACCCCAACAACGACAGGCCAAAAATACTCTAAACCGCGTATGATATACTCGCCAGCAAGCGCAAAAACTACTGCTACCGGTACAATAACAGAAATAATAGCGGATATTATTTTTATTATTTTTAATACTCTTTTTGTATCCTCATCATTTCTTCTCATATTTTTATTCTGAGTAAAAACTACTTCCCTTTATGGCTTGTCTTTTGTGCTTACTTGTTATTTTGCAAGTGGGGTGTAGAACACTTTGCCCGCGTAGGGTTTGAGCGTATCGCCGAACTGCTCGTCGTACACCGAAAGAATTTCGGTTGCGCCGCTCGGAATATACTTCTTGACGCGCGAGGCTTTGACGGGCTTTTTGCTGAGGTTGATGACGACGGTGAGTTTGCTCTTGCCGTCCTCTGCAATCTTGTCGTAGACGAAAAGTTGTCTGTCGTTTGGCAAATACATCTTGAACTCGCCGTAAACCGCCGTATCCTTGTACTCTTTGCGAAGCGCCATTGCCTTTTGGTAGAAATACCAGATTGAATTTTCGTCTTGCATAGCCTTTTCGACGTTGACTTCGGGATAATTCGGATTGACGGTGTACCACGGCTCGACGGTCGAGAAGCCCGCGTTCTTATTTCCGTTCCATTGCACGGGCGTACGAGCGCAGTCGCGAGCGGCGGTGTGTGCGACTTTGAGAATATGTTTGTCGCTGAAACCGAACTTTCTCATAAGGTCGCGCACGCAGAACGTCGAAACGTCCTTGAATTGCGCCCACGGGTCGCTTCCCTTCGGATATTTGTCGAAGTAAAGCGCGGTCATACCGATTTCTTGTCCTTGATAGACGAAGTGCGTGCCCGAAAGGAACGTGTACGCCATACAAAGAGCCTTGCCGCTTTCAACTCTGTATTCCTCGCTGCCGTATCTCGAAATGATACGCGCGTGGTCGTGGTTTTCGAGGTAGTTTGCGTTCCACGCTCTATGGTAGAGTTTTGTTTGCCACTCGTTGAACGTCTTTTTGAGTTTGGGCAGACTGAACGGCGTATGCACCCATTCGATGATTATGCAGTCCGCGTTCATATGTTGGAAAGAAATCATCATATCCAGTTCTTTCTTATTCTCGTTGACGTAGGTGAGCGCGGTTTTGGTGTTCATAAGCGGCGCTTCGCCCACTTGGAACGCGTCGTACTGCTCGATAACCTTGCGGTATTCTTGCAAATATTCGTGGATATGCGGACCGTTGTTGTAGTGTTCCATACCCCTCGAAGCGGGCATAAGCCAGTTGCCGTTGGGCAGACCTTCCACCTTGCTGATTTGAGTGATGACGTCCTCGCGGAATCCGTCAACGCCCATATCCAGCCAGAATCTCATAACGTCTTTGACAGCCTCTCTGACTTTCGGATTGTCGTGATTGAGGTCGGGCTGTTCTTTGGCGTAAAGGTGAAGATAGAACTCGCCTCTTTGCTCGTTGTATTCCCACGCAGACCCGGGGAATGTGGACATCCAGTTGTTGGGGACTTTCCTTCCGTCTTTGCCTCTGCCCTTGCGCCAAATGTAAAAGTCGGTGTACGGCTCGACTTTGGCGCAACTCTTTTTGAACCAGTCGTGTTGGTCTGACGTGTGGTTGATAACCAAGTCCATAATCACGCGCATACCGAGCGCGTGCGCCTTTTCGAGCACTTGCTTGAACTCGTCGAGAGTGCCGTATTCGGGATTGATATTCTTGTAATCGGCGATGTCGTAGCCGTAGTCCGCTTGCGGCGAAACGTACAAGGGCGAGAACCAAATCGCATCGCTTCCGAGGCTCTTTATGTATTCGAGTTTTGAAAGCACGCCTTTAAGGTCGCCTATTCCGTCGTCGTTACCGTCGCAAAAAGAGCGCGGCCAAATTTGATAAACGGACATCTCTTTGAACCATTTTCTTTCTTCCATAATTATCACCCATTAAGCAAAAACGAGGGTTTAAGCCTCGTTTTTGCAATTATAAACGTTAGTTTTCGCTATTTTCGGTCGTTTCGGTCGATTCCGTCGTTTCTGCGGATTCTTGCCCTTCGGTTTGTTCGCTTGCGCCATCTTCCTTGACGATTACGTTGCCGTCCTCGTCGTATTCGACTTCTTCTTCCTCGTCTTCGTGCGGCGTGAGTGCGATTGCCATAACTTTGAACTTGTCGTCTTTAAGTTTCATAATGCGCACGCCTTGCGTCGCTCTGCCTATCTTGCTGATTTCGTCGGCTTGAACTCTGATGATTACGCCGCTGTCGGTTATCATCATAACGTCGGTGTCGGCGGGTATGACTTTGAGGCTTACGAGCGTGCCCGTCTTGTCGTTGAACGTGCCTGCCTTGACGCCCTTGCCCGCTCTGTTTTGAATGGGATAATCGTCAATGCTCGAACGCTTGCCGTAGCCGTTGGACGTTACGGTGAGGATTTCGTCGCCGGGGTGTACCACGTCGAACGCCACGAGGGTCGTATCGCCCGAAATGTTCATCGCCTTGACGCCCATTGCCGTTCTGCCTACGGGGCGCACGTCGTTCTCGTTGAAGTGGATACTCATACCTTGGCTCGACGCAACCAAAATTTCGTCGTTGCCGCTCGTGATAACCGCGCCGATAAGTTCGTCGTCGTCGTTGAACTTGATTGCAATCTTGCCGTTACGCTTGATTGAATCGTATTCTTCGAGAGGCGTCTTTTTGATAAGACCTTTCTTGGTTGCGAGCATAAGGAATTTGTCTGCTCTTTCTTCGGGCATTTGCAAGAACGCCTGAATCTTCTCGCCTTGTTCGAGTTGCAAGAGGTTTACCGCCGCTCTGCCGCGCGCGTTGCGAGTCGCTTCGGGAATCTCGTACGCTTTGAGGGTGAACACTTTACCTCTGTTGGTGAAGAACATAATTCTCTCGTGCGTATTCGAGGTGAATATTCTTTCCACGAAGTCTTCGTCTTTCGCCTTGTGCGCCGTGATACCCATACCGCCTCTGTGTTGAGCCTTATACTCGGAAACGGGCATACGTTTGATATAACCGCCGTGAGTCATAGAAATAACCACGTCTTCTTTTTCGATGAGGTCTTCGATGTCGATGTCGCCGTAATCGTAGGTGAGTTCGCTCATTCTCGGCGTGTTGTATTGCGCCTTGATTTCGCTCATTTCCTTGACGATGATGTTCTTGACTTCCTCGTCGCTGGAAAGAACCGTATTGAAGTAGGCGATTTGCTTGTCGAGGTCTTCGAGTTCGGCGTTGATTTTTTCGACTTCGAGACCCGTCAAGCGTTGCAAACGCATATCGAGGATTGCCGCCGCCTGCTTGTCGCTAAGTCCGTAGTTCTCGATGAGTTTTGCGATTGCGTCTTGTCTGTCGCGCGATTTCTTCAAAAGTTCGACGATTGCGTCGATATTTTCGAGCGCGATGTGCAAACCGAGCAAAATATGTTGTCTTTCTTGCGCTTTTTCGAGGTCGAAACGCGTTCTGCGCACGATTACGTCCTTTTGGTGAGCGACGTAGCATTCCAACATCTCTTTGAGGTTGAGAACGCGAGGTACGCCGTCTACGAGCGCGAGCATAATCATACTGAACGTCGTTTGCATCTGCGTTTGCTTGTAGAGTTGGTTGAGAAGAACTTGCGCGTTGACGTCCTTTTTGAGTTCGATGACGATACGCATACCGTGTCTGTCCGTTTCCTCTCTCAAGTCGCTGATGCCTTCGAGACGTTTGTCTTTGACTTGGTCGGCGATGTTTTCGATGAGTTTCGCCTTGTTGACTTGGTAAGGAATCTCGGTCACGACGATACGGCTCTTGCCGTTTGCCATTTCCTCGATTTCCGCCTTTGCGCGAAGCACGCACGCGCCTCTACCCGTGCGATACGCTTGCTTGATGGAATGTCTGCCCAAAACGAGCGCGCCCGTCGGGAAGTCCGGCGCGGGGATATATTCCATAAGGTCGTCCACGGTTGCGTCGGGATTGTGCAAGAGCGCGATAGACGCGTCTATAACCTCGCCGAGATTGTGAGGCGGAATGGACGTTGCCATACCGACCGCGATACCGTCCGAGCCGTTTACGAGCAAGTTGGGGAATCTTGAGGGCAACACGACGGGTTGTTCGCGCGTGTCGTCGAAGTTGGGATAGAAGTCAACCGTCTTTTTGTCGATGTCGCGTATCATTTCGAGCGCGATTTTGGAAAGACGAGCCTCTGTATAACGATAAGCCGCCGGCGGATCGCCGTCGATCGAACCGAAGTTGCCGTGACCGTCTACGAGCGGGCAGCGAATGGAAAAGTCTTGCGCCAAACGCACCATTGCGTCGTATACGGAACTGTCGCCGTGAGGATGGTATTTGCCGAGCACTTCACCGACGACCATAGCGCACTTACGATAGGGCTTGTCGGGGGTCAGACCGAGTTCGCTCATAGCGTAAAGAATACGTCTGTGAACGGGTTTCAAACCGTCTCTTACGTCGGGGATTGCACGGGATACGTTGACCGCCATCGCGTATGCGATAAAGGATTTTTTAAGTTCGCCGTTTATTTCCACGTCCTTGACGGTCGAGTTGGCTATATGTTGAATATATTCGTTGTTTTTATCGTCTCTTATGTTCGCCATAACTGCCTCCTTATACGTCGAGATCCGTCACGAGTTTCGCGTTCTGCTCGATAAATTCGCGGCGAAGTTCGGGTTGCTCGCCCATAAGTATGGAAAAGAGTCTGTCGGCCTCGATCGCGTCGTCCATAGTAACTTTCAAAAGCGTGCGTTTTTGCGGATCCATTGTGGTTTCCCAAAGTTGTTCGGGGTTCATTTCGCCGAGACCTTTGTAACGTTGAAGTTCGCCGCTCTTTCTGCCGAACTCGTTGTAATACGCTTCGAGGCTCTCGTCGTCGTAGAAGTATTGCTCTTGTTTGCCCTTTGCAATCTTGTAAAGAGGCGGCAACGCGATAAATACGTGCCCGTTTTCGATGAGCGGACGCATAAAGCGGAACAAGAACGTGAGCATCAATATACGAATGTGGCTGCCGTCCACATCGGCGTCGGTCATACAAATGATACGATTGTAACGAAGTTTGCTCTCGTCGTATTCTGCGTTGATACCGCAACCGAACGCGGTTATCATCGCCTTGATTTCCTCGTTTTCGAGAACTCTGTGCAACGCGGCTTTTTCGACGTTGAGAATCTTACCTCTCAAAGGAAGAATCGCTTGGAAACGTCTGTCGCGGCCTTGCTTTGCGCTTCCGCCTGCCGAGTCGCCCTCGACGAGATATATTTCGCAGTTTTTGGGGTCTTTGTCGGTGCAGTCCGCAAGTTTGCCGGGAAGCGTGGTGCTTTCGAGCGCACTCTTTCTTCTCGCGCTCTCGCGCGCCATACGCGCCGCCTCTCTCGCTCTTTGCGCCGTAATGGTTTTAAGCACGAGTTCTTTCGCTTCTCTGGGGTGTTCCTCGAGATAAGTTCCAAAACCTTCCGTAACGCCCTTTGCCACCGCTTGGCGCATACTGCTGTTGCCGAGTTTGGTTTTGGTTTGTCCCTCAAATTGCGGCTCTGCGAGTTTAACGGAAATAACGGCCGTAAGACCTTCTCTGACGTCCTCACCGCTCAATTTTTCGCTGCCTTTGAGGATTCCCGACTTAGAGCCGTAATCGTTGATAATCTTCGTCAACGAGGCTTTGAAGCCGTCAAGGTGCGTGCCGCCTTCCTCGGTGTTGATGTTGTTTGCAAACGCCAAAATCGTGTCCGAATAACTGTCGTTGTACTGCATTGCGACTTCGATTTCGCTGTCTACGTACTTTTCGTCAAAGTAAATGACTTCGGGGAAGATGGTTTCTTTGGTCTTGTTCATTTCTTCAACGAAAGACACAATACCGCCGTCGTAGCGGAACACCTCTCTGCGCTCGGGTTGAACGCGTTGGTCCGCAAGTTCGATGGTAAGACCTTTGTTGAGGTATGCGAGTTCGCGAAGACGAGTCTTCATCGTATCGTAGTTGAATTCGAGCGTTTCAAAGATTTCCGCGTCGGGATAGAAGGTTATCGTCGTGCCCGTGTCGGTTGCGTCGCCCACGACCGCCAAAGGTCTTTCCGCAATACCGCGGTTGAAACGAATACGGTAAAGTTTGCCGTTTTGTCTGACCTCTGCGACGAGCCATTCGCTGAGCGCGTTGACGCAAGATACGCCCACGCCGTGCAGACCGCCCGAAATCTTGTAGCCGCCGCTGCCGAATTTACCGCCCGCGTGAAGTTTGGTCAAAACGACCTCGACTGCGGATTTGCCTTCTTTTTCGATAATGCCGGTAGGAATGCCTCTGCCGTTGTCCGTAACGCGAATCGCGCCGTCCGAGAGGATTTCCACGACGATATGCGTGCAGTAGCCTGCAAGTGCTTCGTCGATTGAGTTGTCAACGACTTCCGTCACGAGATGGTGCAAACCTCTCACGTCCGTCGAACCGATATACATACCGGGACGTTTTCTGACAGGGTCGAGTCCTTCGAGAACCTGAATGTCGCCGGCGTCGTAACTGTGTTTGACTTCTTCTGCCATTTTTCCTCCTACATAAAAATATATTTTAGTAAGTAATATATTATTATTTCAATAATAATAAGTGAGAATATTATAACAAGTTATAAACAAAATATCAAGGGTTTTTGTCAAAATTTTGCGGCAGAGGGTCTAAAACGCACCTTTTTCGGCTTTTGGGCGTTTGTAGGGCAACCTTACGCCGTCGAGCCAATTCGCGATTTTATGCGGTTTGACGACTTTATATCGCTTGCCCTCTCGGCGTTTTTGCTTTACTATATGGAATATGAACGTAAGAGAATCTTTGAAAACACCGTCCAACACCGACGAACTCAAACGAATCTACAAGGACAACGGGCTCGTGTACTACACGCCCAAAGAGGAACTTTTCAATTCCGCTTCCCACGCGCTCGGCGCAGTGGCGGCCCTCGTCTTTATGATTTTTATGCTTCTTAAAGCCACCACGCCCGCGGCGTACGCCTCTGCGGCATTGTCTTGCCTTCTGATAGCAATCGAGTTCAGCGTATCGGCAATCTACCACGGCGTGTCGGATATGCGCAAAAAACTGATGTGGCGCACTCTCGACTTTCCCGCCGTCAACCTTAACGTCATTGCTTGCGCGACGGCAACCTGCCTTTTGTACGACAACGCATACGGCTACGTCGCGTTCGGCGTGTCCTTAGCAATCGCAATCACAATCTTCGCGCTGTGCCTTTATCGCTTCGACATATTCAGAAAAGTGTCTGTCGCTTCAACCTTCGTCATAGGGGGATTGATGTTTGCGGCGTTCTTTACGGCGTATTTCTCGCCCAAAGGCATTTCGCAAGCAACGAGTTTCGTCTATCTTGCAGGGCTCGTATCTTGTCTGCTCGGCGCGGCGGTGTTCGGCGTGCATAAACGCTACGTCCATTGCTTATTCCACGTCTTCGTGCTCGTCGGTCCGATACTGTTCCTCGTGGCAACTTATATGCAAATAATCGCGTAAAACGAAACGCTTCGCAAATGCGGCGCAATGCTAAGCGGCGAAGCGTAAATTTTGCTCGTATAGTATACTTGTAAACCGTTTTACAGTAAATTTTTCTATCCGTCGTTTTTTACAACGTCGATTTTCAATGTGGATATGTTTATATGTGGAAACTTTGTTCGACGTGAAACACCACTAAACAGAGACATTTTCGGGTGTTATATCCTTGCTCGAACGCACGAAAAGCGTATTTCGTCGCAACGCACCGCCACACGCCCCAAAAACACATCGTCTTATATCGCCGAACCGAAACGCCAAACCATCCGAACTTGCGACAAATCACCACGTTTATAACACGCTTGCGTTCGTCTCACACAAATCTCACCCACCAATCCGACAACTACGTTCGATATTTGGCCGCATATCCACCAAAAACTAACCAAACAACACCCTAAACGGCACTAAAAACGACCTTTGACACCGAAAACAGCCTCTCAAACCACAATCAACTGCCTAAAAACATCAATCTCAAATCATAATACAACGCCAGTAAACAACCGCTTAAGCACCTATAAACAGCAAATCGAAGCACGTTTTCGGCCTATTCGCGCATATCGCAACACACTCAAACGGGATAAAATACATAGAAAATCACACAACAAACCACACGAGAACGACGCATAGAACGGCAGAAATTTTCACAGCATATTCAAAAACATAGAATTATTGTGAAACGGTCAAATTTTTATAGAAAAATTGAGAAACAAAACACCGCCAAAAATTCTGGTGAAAGAGCAAAGTTTTTTCTGTAAAATTTTACAAGGTGAAAGGTCGAAAATTCCTCAAATCGACCAAAAAGCGGGCAAAAACCCTACTATTTAGTGGGTTTTTCGCGGTTTTCGTTTCACGTGAAACCGACGTCGAAAATCAAACCGTTCCACGTGAAACATATATTTTTTAATATTCATCATAGCCCCGCCCGATACCGCCATTCACTCAAATTACATACATAAAATATCCTCGTTTTGAC
>CAKQLT010000023.1:0-19581 GCA_934254715.1 uncultured Clostridia bacterium
CACTGCGCTTTGTGCGCCAGCTTCGCACCCAAACGGCGCAGTCGCTTGTACTATCCGTCAAGCTCGACGCTCGCTTTTCTCGCCGCCTTGCGGCTCGTGTTCCGTCTACGAATAAGCAAATATTCTGAATAAGTCGCCAAATCGATGTATAACGAGAAAGAGACACCCGAACCGGCAACCCTAATTTACTAATCGTAAATGAGTTGTCGGGCGGGTGTCTCTGCCAAAGTTAGACGCGATTTGGCGGCTTATTCAGGGTATTTGCGAGGCATACGTGTCTTGTGCATAGACCGATTACGTGCCCTCTCAATCTTGGCTTTTACGTCTTCGGGAATCTGCTCGCCGCGCAGATATTTATCGACGTCGGCGTACTTGATGCCGAGTTCGGATTCGTCGGTCTGACCTTGATAAAGTCCGGCGGACGGTGCTTTCTCGATGATTGTCGAGGGTGCGTTCAAGGCTCTGAGATGTTCGTATATCTCGCCGACGGTCAAGTCCGCAATGGGATTGAAATCGTGTGCGCCGTCGCCCCACTTTGTGAAGTAACCGAGAGTCGCTTCGTCGAGATTACCCGTGCCCGCGACGAGATAGCCGCGCGCTTGTCCCAAAGCGTAAAGCGTGGTCATACGAAGACGAGGATTGATGTTAACGTTTGCCATTTTCAAGTTCGCTTCGCCCGCGTTGTCGCGCGTGAGTTCGTCACCCAAAGCCGCAACGAGCGCTTCTTTTGTCTTCGTGAGGTCGATTTCGATTTGCTGTATGCCGAAATGCTTGCCCGCTCTCAAAGCGTCGTCGCGGTCACTGCCGTAGTTTTGCGAAGATTGACAAGGCATAATAACGCCGAGTACGTTGTCGGTTGCGAGTTTGCAAAGCGCGCCGACGAGGGTGCAGTCTTTGCCGCCGCTGTTGCCGTAAATGATGCCTTTTGCGCCCGATTCGGAAAGGATTTTTCTTATCCATTCCACACGTTTTTGAATTGAAGTTTGAACGTCCATACGACCTCCTTGTTTTATGTTTGAATAGAATTGTTTTTTTGCGGATTGTTCGCACCGTTTTCGGCAAATCATTCGCCGCGCGTTTTACGGTTATTCTTGCAAATTATCCGTAGCGTTTATCGCTTCGTTTCCCGCAAAAATCTTGCCGCGTTTTTTGCGGTTTTTTTGCCGTTTTTTAACGGTTTTTATTATAAGCGCATTTTCAAATTATTCAACTTTTTTTGCAAAAAACATTAAAATTTTATGAAATTTCCGCTCGTCGGGCTTCAAAATCAACGTTTTTTTGAAAAATTTTGCAAAAATTCCCATATTTTAGCATTTTGGGTATTGAATTATTCACTTGTTCGATATATAATGTTTTTACATTAAAAAATAACCTTATAAAAGGAGATTGTTATGAGAAAAGCATTTATTTGTCCCACAAAGTACGTTCAAGGCGAAAACGAATTGTTGAACCTTGGTTATTTTGTAAAAACCTTCGGTAAGAAAGCACTTCTTATCGCTGACCCGTTTGCTCTCAACCTCGTCAAAGAGAAACTCGAAGCGACCCAAAAGAAATACGGCGTCGAATTCGTTTCCTGCGACCTCTTCAAGGGCGAATGCTCACGCACAGTCGTGAAAGCGTTGCAAGAATTTGCAAAAGCAAACAAGTGCAACTGCACCATCGGTCTTGGCGGCGGCAAAGCAATCGACACATCAAAGTGCGTTGCGGCAGGCAATCCTCTCATCATCTGCCCCACCATCGCGGCAACGGACGCCCCGACTTCCCACTCCGCAGTTCTTTACACCGACAATCACGAATTTGACGATTACGCATACTTCCGTCAAAGCCCGTCCGTCGTTCTTATCGACCTCAACGTCATCGCAAACGCACCGACTCGCTTCCTCGTAAGCGGTATGGGCGACGCTCTTTCCACCTACTTCGAGGCAAGAGCAAACGTCAACAGCGTATCCAACGTCAACGCGGGTCTTCCCTGCGGCGCAGACAGAAAGAAAGGCACGCTTCTCGGCTACGGCACTTACACCGCAGCGGCACTTGCGGAACTTTGCTATCGCAACCTCATCAGCGACGGCGCAAAGGCAAAAGCTGCTTGCGACTGCAACGTCGTAACCCCCGCTTTTGAAAAAATCGTCGAAACCAACATTCTTCTTTCCGGTCTCGGATTCGAATCCGGCGGTCTTGCCGCTGCGCACGCAATCCACGACGGTTTGACTGCAATCCACGACATTCACTCTTGCTGTATGCACGGCGAAGTCGTCGCATTCGGCACGATTTGCCAACTCGTGCTTGAAAACAGCCCCGAAGAAGAACTCTACGAAGTTCTCAATTTCTGCGACGAAGTCGGTCTTCCCGTCTGCTTGCACGACCTTATGACGAATCCTCGCACGGGCGAAGTCATCAGAGAAGAACTCACCGAAGAAGAATACAAGATCGTTGCTGCAAAGACTTGCATCCCCGACGAATCTATCCACAATATGCCCTTCCCCGTAACGGAAGATATGGTTATCGCGGCAATCAAAGCGGCAGACAAAATCGGTCACGATTTCAGATACGGCTGCGACTGCGAATGCTGCCACTAATTGAAAAGCGCACACCCTTGCAAACGCAAGGGTGTGTCTTATAAAAAACCGTGCTTAAGGCGCAGAATATACGGATAGAATATCGATATTTTCACCTAATGCGTAATACGCGTGCGTGAATATCGTAGTTATATATTTATTGTATAACACAAAAATCAATATATCCTTTTGAGTATTCTTCCCTATCGGCGCGGCAAATAAGGAGATTATTATGAAGAAAATTATGAATACGGCTCAAAGTTTCGTGTACGATATGTGTCACGGACTTGCCGCAGCACATCCCGAACTCGAATTTGTCGAAAAATATAAAGTCGTCAAAAAGAAAGACATCAACGACGCAAAAGTCAGCCTCATTTCGGGCGGCGGCAGCGGTCACGAACCAGCTCACGCAGGTTTCGTAGGCAAAGGTATGCTCGACGCGGCAGTTTGCGGCGACGTCTTTGCTTCCCCCTCTCAAGTTCAGGTTTACAACGCAATCAAACAATGCGCAACGGATAAAGGCGTGCTTCTCATCGTCAAAAACTATTCGGGCGATTGTATGAACTTCAACAACGCTATGAGCGACGCTCAAGACGACGGAATCAAAGTGGACGCAGTGTACGTCAACGACGACATCGCAGTCAAAGACTCTCTCTATACCGTCGGTCGCAGAGGCGTTGCGGGCACGGTTTTGGTGCATAAATGCGCGGGCGCGGCGGCAGAACAAGGCAAGAGCCTCGAAGAAGTCAAAGCGGTTGCAAACAAAGTTATCGACAACGTTCGTTCTTTCGGTTTCGCATTCACCAGTTGCACCGTTCCGGCTGCAGGTCACCCCACGTTTGAAATCGGCGACGACGAAATGGAATTCGGCGTAGGTATCCACGGCGAACCCGGTCGTTTCCGTGAGAAAATCGACTACTCGACGGGCACGTTCTGCGACGATTTGTCAAGACGTATCCTCACCGACCTCGAAGAAGACCTCAAACTTCAAAAAGGCGAAGAAATCGTGCTTCTCATCAACGGTTTCGGCGGCACACCGCTTCAAGAACTCTATATCCTCAACAATTCCGTAACGAAGGCGTTGAACGCGGACGGAATCAAGATTCACCGCACTATCGTCGGCAACTTTATGACGTCCATCGATATGGCGGGCGCGTCTATTTCCGTGTTGAGAGTTGACAGCGAACTCAAAGCACTCGTTGACTACCCCGTTTGCACGCCCGCACTCACTTGGGGCGCGGCAATGAGCGAACAAGCGGAAGCGGCTCTCGAAGCAGTGCAAGCAATCGGCAGAGCACTCGGTTACGTTCCGCAAGAACACGTCGAAGCAAAAGCAACAAAGAAAGCCGCAAAAGCGGAAGTCGAAGAAGTTGCGGTTTACGAAGTAGAAGGCAAACCCGTCGTCGGTGAAACCATCAATACGGCGGCATTCGTTCAAATCGTAAACAAGATGGCAGACGTCGTCATCGAAAACGAAGTTCCCTTCTGCGAAGCGGACAAAATGGGCGACGGCGACTTCGGTATGTCAATCGCAAAAGGTTTCAGACAACTCAAAGCAGACTGGGCAACCAGAAAGAAAGGCGACATCGGTCAGTTCCTCGTAAGTTGCAGTGAAATCATCAAAGAATACTGCGGCGGCGCGTCCGGTCCTATCTGGGGTTCTGCATTCAAATACGCGGGCAAAGCAATGCTCGGCAAGAAAGAAGTCAACCTCACCGACATTGCGCTTCTCTTCACCGAAGCAAATCGCGGCGTGTACGAAACGGGCAAAAAGTCCTTCGGCAAGGGCGCGGAAATCGGCGACAAGACGCTCGTTGACGCTCTCAAACCTTGCGCAATGGCTCTCACCAAAGCGGCGGAAGAAGGCAAAAAATTGCAAGAAGGTCTCGACCTCGGCGCAAAGGCGGCACACGAAGGCGCAGAAGCAACCAAGACTCACGTTGCAACTCTCGGCAGAGCGGGCACGGTGGGCGAGCGTTCAATCGGTTATCCCGACGCAGGCGCACACGGTCTTGACGTAATCTTCAACGAACTTGCGGCATACATCGCAAAAATGTAACAATCAAACGCATAAACGCAAAAATAAAAGCACTCGATGAGTGCTTTTATTTTTTTGCTTTAATGACCGCCGATTATGGAATATTCAAATTTCATTTATTCGATTGTCATTGCGAGGCGCAACGAAGTTGCAACGCGGCAATCAAGGATACATCCGCATTTCGCTACGCTGGATTCCCACGGTCACTTCGTTTCCTCGGAATGACAACCGATTTATCAAGAACTTACGCTTCACGGTGAAATTGCTTGTTCGTCTTTCTTATTCTCTCTATAAGTTCGGGACTGTCGTAGTTCTTCGGGGCGCGCCACACCCAGTTGCCTTGCGCAACGGACGGCGTGTTCATTCTTCCCTTCTCGTTGGGAAGCAACAGCCAGTCTTGCAACGGAACGATTGCCAAATTTGCGATTGAACCGAACGCAAGATTTATCATTGCGTACGTTCTGTTCGCGCCGCCGCAAAGGCGCAGACATTCCTTTTTGAATCGGGCAAGTTGGTCGCCTTTGAGTTTTTTGCACCACGAATACGTGCAATCGGCGTCGTGCGAGCCGGTGTACACCACGCAGTTGCCGTCCTTGTACGTTCTCGGCAGATACTCGTTGTCGTCGTTAGAGAACGCAAATTGCAGAACTTTCATTCCTGGATAACCGCAGTACGCGAGCAATTCGCGCACGTCGTCGGTGATGTGTCCCAAGTCTTCCGCAATGATTTTCGCCCCGGGCATACGGCGATTCACTTCGTCGAAAAGTTTTTCGCGAGGACCGACTTTCCACTTGCCGTCTTTTGCGGTTTTTTCGCCGTTTTTGATGACGAAATAGCCTGCAAATCCTCTGAAATGGTCGATACGCAAGATGTCGTACATCTTGAAACTTTGCTTTATGCGCTCAATCCACCACTCGTAGCCGTCCTCTTGCATTTTGTCGTAGTCGTAGATAGGATTGCCCCAAAGTTGACCGTCCTCGGCGTATGCGTCGGGCGGACAGCCCGCAACGACGGTGGGATTCAAATCCTCGTCCAAAAGGAACATAGACGGATTGCACCATACGTCAGCCGAATCGTACGCAACGTAAATGGGCATATCCCCTACAATAGTTATATCTTTTGAATGGGCGTATTCGCGAACGTCGTTCCATTCCGTGAAGAACTCGAACTGCACGAACTTCCAAAAATCGATATTTCGCGCAAATTCGCTCTTGTGCTTTTGCGCGTTGTCGTAAATGCGGAACTCGTCGTCCCATTCGTTCCACGCCTTGTAGCCGAACGCTTCTTTGAGCGACATAAAATAGGCGTAATCGTCAAGCCACGTCGCGTTTTCGGCGCAAAAACACTCGAAAATCGGGGTATGCTCGAAACGCGCGTACGCCTTTTTGAGAAGTGCCGTTTTGTTTTCAAAAAGCCAGCCGTAATCGGTTTTTTCGCAGATATGGCGAGCAGATTTCAATTCGCTCTCGTCGAGCAAACCTTTTTCAAACAGCGTTTGAGGGTTTATATAGTAATGATTGCCCGCAAAGGATGCGGGCGATTGATAGGGACTATCGCCGTACGCGGTGGGATTGAGCGGCAAAATCTGCCAACACTTGGTTTTGGTCGCGCTCAAAAAGTCTATAAAACGCTTGCAAGGCGCGCCGAAAGTGCCTATGCCCCACTCGCTCGGAAGCGAACTTACAGCCATAAGCATTCCGCTTTTATGTTTGAAACCGAAACTGTCAGTCATTGTGCAAAACGTTGCGCTCGCAGTGTATTCTTTCGTGTCGCGCGCGCAAAAACGATACAATTAATATACCACAATCGGCGTTTCGATTCAATAGCAAGAGTCCTCAAATCAAATAATTTTTCATAAGACAAGACAAAATTTGCAAAAACTGCAATACGTTTGCAATCTCTGCGCGCGATTTTCCTCTGCAAAACGAATCCGCAATTACGCTCGCAAGCACGTTTTGCGACAAAGGGTCGCTCGGAATACAAGAAAACGTCGCCGCCACGCCGTCCGATTGAATGTTGCCGCCACTCGTTCTCTCGCTCATAATGACAATATATGAGTTTGAAAAAAATGTTGCCTTTTAGCAAAATTTAGGTGTAAAACTTCTTGACAACGCCCGACTTTTAATCATATAATAGGCAATGTTAAGCGGTCATGGCGGAATAGGCAGACGCGTACGTTTGAGGGGCGTATGGTTACACCGTCCGAGTTCAAGTCTCGGTGACCGCACCACAAAAAAGAAAGCACGAGTCAAGCGACTCGTGTTTTTCTTTTGTGCGGTACACCGTGACTTGAACTTGTGTGCAAAAAAATTTGCACACAACAATGCTTTGCATTGTTCGGACGGCACCGCCCGTTGCACGCGATTGACCTTCGGTAACAATCGCTGTTGGGCAAGTCTCAGTGACCGCGAGCAACGGATAAGGCAAGCGCGTAGCATTTGCATTTGCCGTGCGATGCGGACATAGCAAAGCAATATACACGAAGTGTTTGTGCATAGCACAAAAGTGCATCAGCACTATTGGTTTGCGTAGACCACAAGCAAAGAGAGACGCAAGCGCGTAGCATTTGCGGAAATCGCGCGCAGTGGACATAGCAAGCAAATATGACACGAAGTGTTGCGTGCGACTGCACGCAGGCGCAAATGCGCCATTTGCGTAGCGTAGACCGCACCACCCATCCATTTTGTGCGGTACACCAAGACTTGCGTGCGACAATAGTCGCACGGCGCATTTATGCGCAACTCGGACTTCGTCCGACTGACCACAAGCAAAGAGAGACGCAAGCGCGTAGCATTTGCGAAAAACGTGCGCAGTGGACATAGCAAACAAAAAAAAACACGGTGTCTGTGGATTTCACAGGTGCGATAGCACATTTTGTTTGCGTAGACGCTTCGCTTTTGCGAGTAAACTCGCCTCGCTTCGCTATTACGCTCGTTTCACTCGCTACAAGTCTCGAAAAACGGCAAAAAACAAGGAACACGGTCAAACGACTCTCATTTTTTTGTACAGTACACCGTGACTTGAACTTGTGTGAAAACTTATACTTTTACATTAGGATTTGTATATTGCCCGTGCTTTTTGGTTGCGTTTTCATACTGAATTGCAAATTTCGGACAACGATGTAAACAACCTAGACACATTACGCACTTTTCTTTTATCCATACAGGACGTTTATCTTTCATCTCAATAGCTTGAACTGGACACTTTTTTGCGCACAATCCACATCCTATGCAACTGCTTTCAACACGAAAATGTTTCGTCAAACGCACTTTATTATTATATATCGGTTCGGCAATCCATTCGGTTATAAATGCAGGCGTACGAGGTGTCATATGTTTGTTTGTAAGGCGTTTTTCGAGACCGTCAATCACTCTGCTTATCTCATTTTCTGTCGTATTTGTGAATTCCGCAACCTTTTCCGGTGTGGAAAGATCGAAAATCGGCGTCCAAGTATCAGCCATACGAACTGAATAATATGCGTCGATTTTCCTTTCTTTTATCGCTTTGTTTGCCATATATCCCGCAGCACCGCAAGTCGTGCCGTATGTGGCGACAAAATATAAGTAATCTGTTTGGAAACTCGCTTTTTCAAGGAACTCTTTTACTATGCTCGGAAGTCCCCAATCATAAGTCGGCGATATAATACCGATTGTTTCATCGGAAAATGAATATTCGTTATTCCTAATGCAATCTACAATAGAAATCATTTCTTGTCCGAAAGCCTGCGTAAGACGAGTTGCAACATATTTGCAATTCCCTGTTGCAGAAAAAAATAAAACCATATGACACCTCTTAAATAATTTTATTTTAGACAAAAATATTATAACATTTTTACGTCAAAAATCAATGACTTTGCAATATGGCAAAAGTGTTTTCATACTTAATCCTGCCAAGATTTTTCACGAACAGCACAACCAATCGAAATGCTTATGCGCAACTCGAACGACTTAATTATTTTGCGATTTTAATTGAAACTCGGTATTGAATTTTGAATAACGTTGTGCTAAAATTGCCATTACACAAATTTGTACAGAAGGTGAAATATGAGAGAAATGATTGCGTATTGCGGTCTTGACTGTGAAAAATGCGAAGCAAGGATTGCAACCGTCACGCACGACGAAAAGTTGCGCGCGGAAGTTGCAAGAAAGTGGTCGGAATGGAATCGAGTTGAGATTACGCCCGATATGATATACTGCGAGGGTTGCAGAGTCGACGGTTTGAAAACCCCGTTTTGCGACAAACTCTGCCCTATCCGTCAATGTGCGCTGAACGAAAAAGTGGAAACTTGCGGACAATGCGGCAACTTGCGCTCTTGCGAAAAGGTGGGCAAAATCATCGAGAACAACAAGGACGCGCTCGCCCGTCTTGAAAACAAATAAAATATTTTCGGAATTTTTCAAAAAACCGCTTGACTCTCCCTTTACGGGAGGTTTTAGACTGCCCGTAATGAGGTGAATTATGTTCAAAATCGGTGAATTTTCAAAGTTGAGCAAAACCACAATAAAAACCTTGCGTTACTACGACGAAATAGGTCTTTTCAAACCATCCTACGTCGAGGACAACGGGTATAGGTTTTATTCGATCGACGACCTTGGAAAAATCGCGCTCATACGGCAACTGAGAGAATTCGGCGTGTCCGTAAACGACGTGAAAACCGCACTCGAATCAAACGACCTACAATCCGTGCTTTGCGCGCAAAAGACGGTTTTAAGTTGCCAAATCGAGGATATGAACAGACGTTTACTTCAAATTGACGACTTCATCGAAAAGATGAAAAAAGGAGAGACTATGAAAAAATATCAAGCAATCGAAAAGCAAATTCCGTCCTATACCGTATACTATCGTCACGGCACTATCGACAGTATGAAAGACCTCTTTAAGTTCGTGCTCGACGCCGGAGCGGAAACGCAGAAAAACAATCCCGATTTGAAATGCGAAGACTATTGTTTCGTAACGTACGAAGCGCCCGAATATCAGGAAAACAACGTCGAACTCGAATACGTCGAAGCGGTTGAAAAAATCGGCAAAGAAAGCGAAAACATAAAATTCAAGACTATCGACGCAATCGACGCGCTCACCGTCGAGCATCGAGGCGCATACAAAAATCTCGGCGATGCCTATGCGTACGCCGTCGGATACGCAAAAGAACACGGCTACAAGATAGTCGGCAAAATCCGCGAGGTTTACATTCACGGCTGCTGGGACTCCGAAAACGAGGACGATTATTTGACCGAAATTCAAATCCCGATTCAAAAATAAACGTTTATACGTAAAAAATTGCGCATTGTCGTTGAATTTTGCACGCCCGTATGATATAAATAATATATAATTTGTATGAATAAGGTGATTTGCTATGAAAGTCTTCAACGACAATGCTTCCCTTCCTAAATACTTAAAGAACCATTCGAGAGTGATGGAACTCGTGCTGATTGCGTTTTGGTGCGTGATTTTCCCGATGATTTCGGCGGTTTGCTGCACGCTCGGCGGACAACGCCCGATATTCAAATCGCTCTCGTACGTCGCGTACAGAGAGGACCATATGCCTCTCATTCTCTTTTACGGTTTTCTGTTCCTCGCGGGCTTTATTCTCGCAATGAAAATGTGCCTCGACGCAGGACAGTACTCGAAGCAGTTGCGTATTCTGTTTTTGGGATTGAGTTTCATAAGCGCGGCGATTCTCACGGCGGGTATCAGCGTACCGTGGCTCGAAGTCGAGGGCGAACTTGCCGAAAAATACGACCGTTTGCGCCAGATTCACAACACCGTCGCTATGGTGGGATTCATAATGTTTTTCGTCACGGAAGCGTTGTTTTTCCTCACCACGCTGTACAGAAACCCCAAACAAGGTATGATTTCGGTGGGTATGCTCGCGTACGTCCTCATATCGTCGCTGTTTATGATAAAGGACGCCAACCTCAAAGGCGTTATCGAACGTCCCTACCCCGTATCGTCCATTGCGCAAATACACGTATTTTGCTCGCTCGGATTTACGCTGACGATTCAGTACTTCCTTATGCGCCTTATGCCCAACAACCGCATAGCCGTAAGCGAAGCCGCATAAGCCGTCAAATTAATTTAGTAAATATGTAACATCTTAAACGAAAAAAACGAGTTGCGATTGCAACTCGTTTTTCATTGTTTTTTCGTTGATTTTACCGTTTTTTTGCGGTTTATTATTGCAATTTTTGCCGCTATTTTGCGGTTTTATTGCGGTTTTTCAACGCTTTTTACGGCGTTTTTTGCACCATACTTCTCGTTATGCCGCAGAGTGCGAGCCGAGTTTCCAGCCTATCGCTTTGTCGCGCGTGCCGACGAAATCGGCGTACTCGCCGCCGAGCGAAATAAGTTGCTCGTGCGTGCCTTGTTCGACGATTTTGCCGTCTTTAAGCACGATTATGTTGTCGGCGTGGCGCACGGTTTTGAGTCTATGGGCAATCATAATGACCGTCTTGGACTTGGTGAGTTCCTTGATTGCGTTTTGAAGAAGCAACTCGTTTTCGGGGTCTACGTTTGCCGTTGCCTCGTCCAAAATGATGACGGGCGCGTCTTTGAGCATTGCTCTTGCAATGGAAATACGTTGCTTTTCACCGCCCGATATACTTGCGCCGCCCTCGCCTATCACGGTGTCGTAACCGTCGGGCAGAGCCGATATAAACTCGTCGCAACACGCCTTTTTCGCAACCTCTCGTATCTCGTCCATAGTCGCGTCGGGCTTGCCGAAGCGAATGTTGTTGGCGATTGTGTCGTTGAAAAGATACACGTTTTGGAAAACCATACTGTAATTTTTGAGCAAGTTGTCGAGTTTGTAGTCCTTGACGTTATGCTCGCCGAGCGTAATTTCGCCCTTGTCGACGTCCCAAAAACGTATAATCAAATCGCAAAGCGTGGTTTTGCCGCTTCCGCTGCCGCCGACGATTGCGAGGGATTTGCCTTGCGGAATCTCGACGGAAAGATTGTCTATGATTTTGCGCTCGTCGTATGCAAAGTCTATATTGCGCACGGATATATTCGCGTCCTTTGCGACGATGTCCTTGCCGTTTTCGTCCATAACGGGCATATCGAGCGTGTCGTTGATTTTGTCGATTGCGATTGACGCAAGGCGCAAAAGCGTGGACATATTTCCGCCTGCCGACAAGTCGTTGAACACCATAAACGAGGCGATACACATCGCAAGCGCATACGCAAGCGAGAGCGAGCCGTCAAGGCAGAACACAATCGAGCAAGCGACGATTGCAACGCCCGTGAGTTTGGTGATAAGACCTTGCGCGGACATAAACGGAACGAACGTCTTTTCGAGGTCGAAACTGACCTTGTTTTCCTCGTTTATTGCGTCGCTGACCTTTTTGTTCGCCTTGCCGACGAGGTTGTAGGATTTGATGACCGAAATGCCTTGCACGTATTCGAGTACGGCGGAAATCGCTTTTTCTTGCGAAATCGACTTTTTGTCGCTCACTTTCTCGCCCGCCTTTTGCAATACGGCGTTTGCGAGCATAAACAGCGCGAATCCGCCGAGCGTGACGAGACCTATGCGCCAGTCTACCACGAACATTATTATCGTTATGACGGTTGCCATAAGGTAGCCTTTTATGGTCATAAGCACGCATCTCGTGAGAGTTTCTTGCAAGGTTTCGGCAACGTTGGTCGCAACGTTGGTGATTTGACCGAGATTGTGATTCGAGAAATAACCCATAGGCGCGTATTTGAGTTTATCCGCGATTTTTATACGCGAATTTGCCGCCGCCGTATAGCCCGCGTGCGTCAAAAACTGCGTTGAAAAATAGTTGCAGAACGCCGCCCCGAACACGCCGCCGAGCATAAAGCCGAGCGCTTTCCAAACGAGATTTGCGGTAAGTCCCGTATTGAGAATTGCGTCGAGAGCGTATGCCGTTGCCATAAGTCCGAACGCGCCGAACACGGACTCGAAAAATCCGAACGCAAGCGCGCCAATCATATATTTCTTTTGATCGCCCGAAAATTTGATGAATTTTATGAGATAGCCTATCATAATTAACCTTCCAAACTGTCTTTTGCGCCGATATGCGCTTGCCAGAGATTGCGATACAAATCGCTGTTTTCAAGCAATTCCTCGTGCGTGCCTTGCGCCTCGACGTTGCCGTTCGACACAACCAAAATCTTGTCCGAATCGGTGATTGTGGACAATCTGTGCGCAACGACGATGAGCGTTTTGCCCTTGACGAGTTTCGATACGGAATCTTGAATTATCGCTTCGTTTTCGGGGTCGGCGTATGCGGTTGCCTCGTCCAAAATGACGATAGGCGCGTTTTTGAGCATTGCTCTTGCGATTGCGATACGCTGTCTTTCGCCGCCCGAAAGGTGTCCGCCCGAACTGCCTACGACCGTGTCGTAGCCGTTTTCGAGTTGACAAATGAAGTCGTGACAACCCGACGCTTTTGCGATATTTTCGACTTCCTCGTCGGTTGCGGACGGATTGCCTTTTCTGATGTTCTCGCGCACGGTTTCGTCAAACAAGAAGTTGTCTTGCGAAACGTATGCAATCATAGAATTAAGTTGCGTTAGAGGTATGTCCTTTACGTCTACGCCGCCTATCGTTATTCTGCCGCTCGTCACGTCCCACATAGAATCTATGAGTTTTGCGATTGTGGATTTGCCGCTTCCGCTCGGACCTACGAGCGCGTTGACCGTGCCGTTTTCAAACGTGAAGTTCACGCCGTGCAAAACTTCCTTCTCGTCGTATGCAAAGTGCACGTCCTCGCCCTTTATGGTGTAATCGAAAAGTTGCACTTCGTTTTGAGGACGGTCGAGTTCGTCGCAAAGAAGAATGTCGTTGATTTCGTTGACGATGACGCCGATACGCGCGAAGTCGTCGTTGAACGTCATAATGCCGATGACGGGCGTGAGCATACCGAAGGACAAAAGCACCACGAGCACCATATTCGCAAGCGACATACTGCCGTCGAGATAGAACGCAACCGTTGCGGGAAGCACTGCAAGCAAGACGTTGGGAATTATCGACATTCCGAGCGAGAAGAAGATTTGCGTTTGCTTCATCCAGTCGATTGCCGAGTGAGCGGATTCGTACGCCGCGTCGGTGAATTTCTTATACGAATTTGCCGATTGATTGAATGTTTTTATAACCTCGATTCCGTTGATGTACTCGACCGCTACGGCGTTCAAATCCTTGCCCGATTTGACGTATCTTGCAAACTTTTTGTCGTAGCCTATTCGCATACCCATAAAGCACAGAAGACCGACGGGGATTCCAACGAGGGATATAAGACCTATACGCCAGTCAACCACCATAAGGAAAACGAATATCGCAACGGGCGCGACCGCTTTCGAGGTGATTTCGGGCACCATATGTGCAAGCGTGGTTTCTATGCTGTCCACCCTTTCCATAATGGTGTTTTTGATTTCGCCGCTCGGGCGTTTTATCACGTCGCCCATAGACATACGCGCGAGTTTGTCGCACATCTTGCCTCTTACGTCCGCAATGACCGAGAACGTCGCCTTGTGCGAAAGCGTCGTTGACACCGCGTGGAACGCATAGTGAATCACCCACGACAGCGCGGCAACCAAAATCCACACCCCGTACGTGTCGAACGTGAACGGCGTTTTGTCAATGAGCATAGGCACGATTTTGCCCACGCAGAAAAACGGAAGTACGCCGAACACGACTTCTATCACCGCCGTCGCAACGGAAGCGATATAACTTGACTTGTACGGCGTCGCCCATTCGAGAAGATAATCGAACGGGCCTTTTTGCTTTGTTTGATTTTTCTTCATATATGCCTCTAAAATTTTATTGCGTTATAAATTATTATCCTTTAAGGTCTTGTCAGAGTCCGAGTATTCTGTCCCAGCCGGCGTTGAAAAATTCCATAACCTGCCCGACGTACTCGACTGCGTCCTCTCTCGAATAATCGTGCGCGACGGTTTCAAACATAGCAGTGAACATCGCGCTTGCAAGCATATGGCTCAAATCTCGTCTTACGGGTTTTATTTTGATTCCGCTTGCCGTGAGGTCGCGTATGAATCGGTCGGTGTTGTCGGTTTCTATCTCAATCATTTTGTCGAAATAGTTTTGCAAACTCGAACCCTCGCTTTTGCAGATTATCAACTTGAAATCGTCATACCGGTCGTACACGTAGTTGATAAGTTCAAACACTTTGCCGTTCTCGTAGGTGTGCATATCCGAGTGCTGAACGCCCGTGTCGAAGGACGCAAATTCCGTCATCGCCCCCACGAAAATGTCCATAAGCCCTTTTGCGCTTTCGCCCACGATTGCTTCAAACAACTCGTTTTTATCCGCAAAACGACTGTATAAAGTGCCTGTAGTTACGTTTGCTCTGCTTGCGATGTCGCGCATAGACGCGTCGTTGAACCCTTTTTGAGCAAATTCCGCCCTTGCGCACGCAAGCAATTCGTTTGTCATTTTTTCGTCTTTTATCTTCATAGCGTTCATATCATAACAGCGTTATGCAATGATGTCAACGATTTGAAAGAAAATATGAAAAATTTTTCACATTATTTTGAAATCGACGATTTCGCTACTCTTTTACGAACAGTTTTCGACCACCGCCACGAACCACTTTTGACCACTTTTGCAAACCGCTTTTGACCACTTTTGCGAACGTCTTTCGCACGCAATTACAATCCGCTTCCGACCTCTTTTCAAGTCGCGTTTTTGCCGTCGGTTATAGGATATTGAGCGTTGACATATCCTACAAATGTGTTACAATTATATATATCGATATATTTTTACAAATTATCCGCAATCGGATACGGAAGGAGAAAATTATGGACGTAACAAAATATTTCGACCCTAAAAAAGTGGACGAAGATATGAACACTATGAACGCGTTTGGGATTCGACTCACGGGTACGGACGCGCAAAACGAGTTTTGCGAATGGATTAAGGCGCAAATCGCGGATATGGGGCTAAAGACCGTAGTCACCCCCTACACTTTCAAACGCTGGGAAGCAACGAATTGCTCGCTCGTGGTTGACGGAAAACCCGTTCACGTTTCATCGCCCTTCCCATATAGCGGTCTTACCACCGAAAAAGGCGTGAACGGCAAACTCGTGGTCGTCGGAAATCACCCGCTCGGATTCCAAAGAGCAAGAGGCAAAATCGCCGTCTGCCACATCAAAAATCTCTCGAAAATCAGCAGTAAAATCGCGTTCGACAAACGTAAATCCTTGCCGAGCGACCTCGAAATAGAAAAGAGTTACAGAGGCCCTGTAAGCACGTCTTTCGTCAAAACTCTGCTCACGTTCTGGGCGGCGCAACTTGCGGGTATGAAAGGTATGATTTGCATTTGGGAAGATATGTCCGACCAAATGGTCGAAGGGCAAGTGCTCAACTTCATTCTTCACTACCTCAAAGTGCCTATGGTTTGGGTCAACCAAACTGACGGAAAAGCCGTTCTCGAAGCCGCAAAAGCCAAAAAGAGCGCGACGCTCACCCTCGAAGGCACGCTCGAAGACGCAAAAACTCAATCCTTCTACACCGTTATCAAAGGCAAAAAGGAAACCAACGAAGCAATTATTATCAACACGCACACCGACGGTTGCAACTTCTGCGAGGAAAACGGCGCAATCGGTCTTTTGCGTATGATGGAATACTTCACAAAGCACCCCACCGACAGAAATCTCGTTTTCGCATTCGTCACGGGACACTTCCGCTTGCCCTCTTTCCGCACGGGTACAGACCAAGCGACTTCAAAATTCCTTGCCGACAACAAGCAAGTTTGGAAAGGCAAAAAAGGCGGCTTGAAAGCGGTTGCGGGCTGTGCGGTCGAACATCTCGGTTGCACCGAATGGAAAGACGTTGACGGCGTGTACACGCAAACGAATCCCGTTGACGTGGAAATCGTGTATACCGGCAACAAAACCGTTGACGACGTTTACTACGAGGCGATAAAAGAACGAGACGTCGTGCGCACGATGACCCTTCGCGGTCACAATATGCTTCACTTCGGCGAGGGTCAACCCCTTTTCAACAAGCATATTCCCGAAATAGCACTCGTCACCGCCCCCGACTATCTCTGCTCGATTGCGGACAATCACCATATGGACAAATACAATTCTGCCCTCGCTTGCGAGCAAATCTGCACGTTCATTCGTTGCGTGGAACTTCTCGACAAAAAGAGCGCAAAGGAACTCGGCAAAGCGCAAGGCTATTCGATTGGCTTAGGCAAACTAAAATAAAATCGTCGCTAATGCAATGACAACACGCAGAATCTGCGTGTTGTCAAGAGCATTGCTTGGTGACGTGCCTAACGGCACGTTTTTTTAATTAATAATTAATAATGAATAATTAATAATTGCGGAAGAATCGGTTTCAAATATTCCGCTCGCGTGCAAAGCACGCACCCACCAAGCAGATAATCTTGCGAAACTGCGGCTTGATTATTTATCCGTCTTGTTTTGATAGCAAAGATTCTCTGCGCGGTTAGCAGCGCAATAAATCGAGCGAGGCTCTCGGCGATACGCAAATCTGCGTGTTGCCGTTGCCTATGCAATGATTTTTGCGCAATTTCACTTGCACAAAGTGCAATTCATCTGCAAAGACTAATTCTTTTCCATATACCTTCTCTGGCGGTCCAACTTGTGGAACTGGTTATGCTTGGGCGAAATGAGTCCCAACGGGTCGCGGTCGAGTTGAAAAACCATAGGATTGTTGTAGTCTTTCACGATATACTTGCTCTTGTCGTCGGTAAGCAAGAAATTGTAGAGTTCGAGCATATATCCGATGCACTTGTCAAGACTGAATTTTTGCGCAAACTCGCTGTACTTAGGCTTCATATCGTCGTGCGCTTTCTTGTTTGAAATCCAAAAGTCGAGCATTGCCGCAAGCGAGAGATAACTGCCCTTTCTGAACGTGGATTGCGGCGTGAGCGCAAACTGTTTGGTTGCGCACATTCTCGCGTTGGAAATCACGGGAACTGTGCCGCACGCAATGGCTTCGAGGCAAGATATGGACTCGGTTTCAACGTCGCTCGCTTGCACGAAAAGATAGGACGCGTTGAGCAAGTTGACAAGTTCGGGTTGAGTGAGGAACACTATGCGCAAATCGACGTGCAAATCTTTGGCGAGTTGCTCGTATTCTTCTTGCTTCGGTCCTTTGCCCGCGAGAAAAAGCGTGATTCTATTGCGGTATTTGCTCTTTGCAACCGCTTTTATGATGAGGTCTTGCCTCTTTTCTTCGGTGAGTCTGCCAACGCTCGTGACGATGATTCTGTCCTCGCAACCTTCGGGGCTTTTCACGTCCTCGATAGGCTTGAACGCCGGGTCGTATCCGTTGGATATGACGTGCAGATTCTGATTGTACAAATGCCCCATAAGCGTCGAGGCTATGCACCTTGACGGACAATGTATGTTGTTTATCCACTCGGGTTTGTAGTGGTAGACTTTGAGAAGTTCGTACATTGCACCCGTCGCGCCCGGGACGTACTTCATCTTTGCGTTGAAAGTGATGTTTTCCGCCGAAACGTGATAGCAACCGAGCACGGGTATGCCCATTTCGTGCGCTATGCGCGCGCAATGCGTGCCGAGCGCGAACGGCATATAAATATGCACCAAATCCACGCCTTTGAGCGCCTCTCTTATCCTTGCGTCGTTGGGCGAAGCGAGCCAAGCGTGTTGCTGTTCGATAACCTTTTGATATATCGGCACTTGCTGAATGGGGAACGTGACGAACTCTACGCCTTGCATAGTTTCGGTCTTTTGCCCTGCGTTGTCGCACAAAACCTTGACTTCGACGCCCCTTTCCACAAGATTTTCCACGAGATGCCTCGCCGACATCGACGTGCCGTTGCCCTTGTCGTGAAATATGTCTATAACTATTGCGACTTTCATTTTATCCTCTCTTTGCAATTTATCTTTTCGTTTTTAAGGCATATTATTTTATCGGATAATCTTGACTTATGCCTCATATGTGTATTATAATACAAACAAGAAAAATCACAAGGAATTTCGATAGTTTCAAATTGCGCAATCTTGCCGAAAATCGCCTGTTTTTACACGCTTTCGACCCGCATTGTGTATTATTCCCCGAAAATATCGAAAATAGTATCCGATATGGAACAGAAAAAAACAGATAGACGTATCGCAAAAACCAAAAAAGCAATCTACCGCGCCTTTGCCGAACTGCTCTCGGAAAAGAATATCAACGACATAACAATCAAAGATATTGCCGACAGGGCCGACATCAACCGCAAAACGTTTTACAACTACTACGGCGGCATCTACGACCTCACCGACGAAATCGAAAACAAAATCATTGAAAGTTTCGAGCAAGTCGTGCGCGAACACAACGTCAACGAGTTGCTTCACAACCCCTATCAGATGTTTGCCGAACTTACGAGAATCATCAACAGCGACCTCGACTTTTATCAACATCTCATATCCATCGAGAGCAACTCTAACCTCGTGTCCAAACTGTTCAAAACCCTCAAAGCGCGCGGCAAAGAAGTCATCTCGCAATACACCGTCCTCGACGAATCCACCCTCGACATCGTGCTTGACTACGTCGTATCGGGTATGTTCACCGTGTTTCAACACTGGTTCAACTCGTCAAGAGAGCGTTCGATTGACGATTTGGCAAAAATGGTCGCCACCCTCTCGTTCAACGGCATAAACGGAATCCTCAAAGACTTCGAGGACAAAACCGAGTGAAACCGCCGCTCGGTCAAAGCAGTTCGCTCGTGTAACATTAGAAAACAAAAACCCAACTCGTTTGAGTTGGGTTTTTGTTGGCGTAGCATAAGGGATTCGCTCAACAACGATTGCTACCGAAGGTCAATCGCGTGCAGCCTGACCGCAGGTCAGGGCGCGTAAAAAGCTGACATCTAAAATAGGGACGGGATTCGCACCGCTTGACCAAAAGCGACTTGCTCGCACAACATAAGAAAACAAAAGCGTTGCCGTTATGCTTGCAAAAGGTCTGCGCTATCACGCCGGGGCGAGCAAACAATTCACCGGATTGTTTGCTTTTCGCCCGTT
>CAKQLT010000024.1:0-19060 GCA_934254715.1 uncultured Clostridia bacterium
CAGAGCGGACGCCGTGGGTTCCCTCAAAGTATGCAGAGGGGGAACGGCGGTGGGGGAAACACGTGAGGAAGGGGGAAATTTAATTTAGGGTGCACGCTGTACACTCTTGTAGAGGAAGAACAACTCTTGTAATGAATGGGAAGTTTTATTTTTCCTCTGCCGTTCTTCGTTCTTTACAAATATCCCTTTCAATGATACAATTATCTAAAATAATACTTATTTTAGGGTTACAAATGAGCAAAGAAAGACAAAAGTTAGGTTTGGTTCTCGAGGGCGGCGGCGTGAAAGGCGCATATCAAATCGGCGCGCTTATGGCGATTAGAGAACTTATGGTTGACTTCGACGGCGTCGTGGGTACGTCCATAGGCGCGATAAACGGCGCGATATACCTCGAAGGCGGCTACGCTAAACTGTTCGACGTGTGGAACGAAATTAAAACCAACACCGTATTCGATTTGAGCGACGAAGAACTCGACGAATTGAACGGCTTGGATTTGCGCCCCGCAATTTTGAGAATAGTGGCGGAAAAACGACTCAAAACTTTCAAAATGCTCGAATCTTCCTATCTTAAATCGCAAAAGTTTTTTGAAACGATAGTGAACGAAGACGACATTCGCGCTTCGGGCAAGGACTACGGACTCGTCGCTTTCAACATCAGCGATATGCAACCCTTTGAAAAGATGATGAGCGAAATAGACGAGGGAAAACTCGTGGATTATATCATCGCTTCCGCAACGTTCCCCATTTTTCCGCCCAAAGTCATAGACGAGAAAAAGTACATCGACGGCGGCGTTTACGACAATATGCCGATAAATCTGCTCACGAGGCACGGCTACGACAAAATGCTCGTGATTCGCACGAACGTCGAAAGCAAGCAACCGAAGCGCAAAGTCGAGGGCGATCCGAATCTCTTTTATATTATCCCCAAAGAGGATCTCGGACCTGCTATGGCGTTTTCCAAAACTCGTATCCACGCGTATATGCAGATGGGCTACGACGATACGAAAGAACTGATGGAAAACGGTCTTTCCGAGTTTTTGCTCGGCTGAAATCGGCTTAATCTCAACTGATTTGTCAATGATAAAATATAGGTGAAATATGTCGCAAAACAAAATATTGCTGTTGGATTCAAACTCTCTTATGCACCGCGCGTATCACGCGCTTCCCAACCTCAAATCCTCGAAGGGTTTGTATACGGGCGCGATATACGGCTTTTTGAGCATACTCTTGAAGATAATCAAAGAGCAAAACCCCACGCATATAGCGGCGGCTTTCGACCTGCACGGTCCGACGTTCCGCCACGAAATGTACAAGGAATACAAGGCGACCAGAAAGCCTATGGACGAGGAACTGCGCCAGCAAGTCGAACCGCTCAAAGACCTCATAACCGCAATGGGTATCAAAATCGTGAGCAAACAAGGCTACGAGGGCGACGACATTCTCGGCACGCTGTCCAAGCGTTTTGACGACGAGTGCATAATCGTCACGGGCGACCGCGACAGTTTCCAACTCGTAAGTCCCACGACGAAGATTTTTTGGACGAAGAAGGGCGTAAGCGACATCGAAGTGTACGACGTAGAAAGACTGCTCGAAGACGGATTTACCGTCGAACAATTCATAGACTACAAGGCGCTTCGCGGCGATACGTCGGACAACGTCCCCGGTATACCGAGCGTCGGCGAAAAGACTGCAAAACAACTTCTCGACAAATACGGCTCGCTCGAAAACGTTTTGGCAAACGCCGAGCAAATCCCCGGCAAACTCGGACAAAACGTCGCAAACAACAAGGAACTCGCTTTGCTCAGCAAAGAACTCGTAACCATAAACTGCAACGTACCCGTCGAGTGTACGCTCGACGAAATTGCGTTCACGCCCGTTTATTCGGGGGAAGTGAAGCAAAAACTTGCCGAACTCGAAATCTCGTCGCTTGCAAACCGTATGGTTTTCGACGGCGCGGAACAGACGACGCCCGAAAAGAAAAATATCGAAAAAACAACCGTCGTTCTCAAAACCGAGAGCGAGATAGAAAACGCCGCAAAGGGCGACAAAATCGCAATATTAATCGGCAAAGACATAGCGTTTGCCGTTGACGACAAAACCGAGTATACGATAAGTTGCGTCGAGGATTTGTTCAGCGAAGGCATAGGCTTAGACGACGCGCTTTCCGCACTCAAAAAGGCGGCGGCAGACAAAGAACTCGTATGCTACGACTATAAGAGTTTAAGCAAGACGTACGGCTTCGAGCAAGACAAATTCTTCGACGTTATGATTGCCGCGCACCTTGCAAGAGGCAGTGCGCCGATAAAGAACGTAGAGCAGGTTTTGGGTGCGGACGGCTACGAAACGGGCGCGGCGGAACTGTTTGCGGAAAGTGAGAATTTGCGCGAGCAGTTGGCACAACAAGGACTTAATCATTTGTTTTTCGACGTTGAACAGCCGCTTTGTGTAGTTTTGCGCAATATGGAAGAAAGAGGCGTTTGCGTTTCGGCGGACGTTTTGAAAGTGCTCGAGGGCAAGTACGGACAACTCATAGAGAGTTTGACAAAAGAGATTTACGCGCTTGCGGGCGAAACTTTCAACATCGCTTCGCCAAAGCAACTGGGCGACGTGCTTTTCGACAAACTCGGTTTGCCGCACGGCAAAAAAACGAAGACGGGTTATTCAGTCAGCGAGGATGTGCTGTCGAACCTTGCAAGCAAACACCCGATCGTCAACGCGGTGCTCGAATACCGCCACTACGCAAAACTTCAATCGACGTACGTCGTCGGACTTCAACCGCTCATCAACAGAGGCAAGATTCACACCGAGTTCAATCAGTGCATAACCCAGACGGGCAGACTGTCATCGACCAATCCGAATCTTCAGAACATACCCGCGAGAAGCGACGAGGCAAAGGACATTAAGAGCGCGTTCGTGCCGAGCGAAAACTGCGTGCTTGTGAGCGCGGACTATTCGCAAATCGAACTCAGACTTCTTGCGCATATGAGCGGCGACGAGCAACTTATCGAGGCGTTCAACAAGGACGAGGACATTCACGCAATCACCGCTTCGCAAATTCTCGGCATACCCGTCAGCGAGGTTACGGCGGCGCAAAGACGTGACGCAAAGGCGGTCAATTTCGGCATAATTTACGGCATAAGCGGATTCGGTCTTGCCGAAAACCTGTCCATTCCGCAATATATGGCAAAAGAGTTTATCGCCAACTATTTCACTATGCACCCGAAGGTTCGCGCCTTTATGGACAAGAACGTCGAGGACGCTCGCGAGAGGGGTTATTCGCTCACGATGCTCGGCAGACGTCGCAATCTTTCCGACCTCAAAGCGTCAAACTATATGGTGCGTTCCGCCGCAGAGCGTATGGCGATGAATACGCCGCTTCAAGGCTCTGCCGCCGACATCATCAAAATCGCGATGATAAACGTCGAAAAACGCCTTGAAAATATGAAATCCAAAATGATTCTTCAAATCCACGACGAGTTGATTATCGACGCGGCAAAGGACGAGGAAGAAGAAGTCAAAAAGATTCTGTCTTACGAAATGGAACACGCAGTCGAACTTTCCGTGCCTCTCGTTGCCGAGGCCACGAGCGCGACGAACTGGGGTGAACTCAAATGAGAATCGCGGTTATCGGCGGAATAGGCTCGGGCAAAAGCGAGGTTATGAAAATCGCAAAAGAAAGGGGATTTTTCTGCCTCAGCGCAGACGAAATCAACGCCGAATTGCTCAAAACGCCGTCGTATATTCAAAAAATCGCGGCGTTGTTTCCGAGCGTCGTTTCAAACGGCGTAGTCGATAAAGGCGCACTCGCAAAAATCGTATTTTCCGACCAAAACGGGCGCAAAAAACTCAACGCGCTCGCGCACCCCGAAATTATGCGGGTTATATCCGAATGTAAAGAAAGCCCGCTTGCCGTCGAACTTCCGCTTTTCATAGAGGGCGGCGACGAGGCGTTTGACGAAATCGTATACGTCAGAGCGCCGCTTTTCAAACGCATTTCGCGCTTGAAAAAGGGCAGAGGAATGAGCGTAAAGCAAGCGGTTTTGCGCATACGCTCGCAAGTTCCGTCCGCAGTGTTGAGGGCAAAAGCCACTATGATAGTGGATAATTCAACCTCATTTGCAGCACTTAAAAGAAATGCAAATGAGGTGTTTGATAAAATTCAAAAAGCTTATTCGAAGACGGAATTGGAGCCGCAAGGCGGCGACCGTGGCGAGCGTCGAGTTTGACGGACAGTACAAGCGACTGCGCCGTTTGGGTGCGAAGCTGGCGCACAAAGAGCAGTGGCACGGCTTTCAGCCGATTTGTATTACTAACAGCCCGTCTGCCGTTCGTTGCTCGCAACGAACTAGCGATTGCTACGAAGTCAATCGCGTCAGTGTTGCCCCACGCGAAGCGGACGCCGTGGGTTCCCTCAAATTTATGCAGAGGGGGAACGGCGGTGGGGGAAACACGTGAGGAAGGGGGAATTTTATTTTTTTGTAAAAATAATTTGTAAACGAAAACTTTGTATGCTACAATAAAAAAGTAAATAAGTTAATCAAATCCGCATATATTTGCGAGATTGAAAGGAGAAAATTATGATAAACGGCAAAACCATCGTCATCACCGGTTCGAACAGCGGTATCGGTCTCGAAACGCTCAAATTGCTCGCAAACGGCAGCAACAAAATCTTGGCGGTTGACTTGCGCACCGACAGAATCGAGGCTCTCAACCTCAAAAACGTGTTCCCGATGGTGTGCGACGTGTCCACCAAAGAAAACGTCGATTCCATCTTTGCGACCGCAACCGAAAAACTCGGCTCAATCGACATCTTCTTTGCAAACGCAGGCTTCCCGTACTACGAAACGATGAACTACGTCAACTGGGAACGCATCGAAGACATCTTCAAAGTCAACGTGTATTCGCCCATTTATACATACCAAAAATACGTCGAATATCTCGGCGGCAAGCAAGGTCAAATGGCAATCACCGTTTCGGCAATCGGCAAACTCGCAATGCCCGGCTACACGCTTTACAGCGCGAGCAAATTCGCAATGCAAGGCTTCCAACAAGGTCTTCGCTACGAACTTCCGAGCAACGTATCCCTCACTTGCCTCTATCCGATAGCCACCGACACGGGCTTCTTCAAGAAAGCAGTGGAAGGTCAAGAGGGCAAAGTCATTCGCGAGCGTCCGTTCCCCGTCCAAAAACCGCAACACGTCGCAAAATGTATGGTCAGAGGACTCGAACACAAACGCAAATTCGTCAATCCGTCCAAACTTTTCACGTTCGCGCAATTCTTGTTTGCAATCTGCCCGCCGATTAAATGGGTGTATTTGAAGCTTGAAAAGAACAAATTGACACGTTTTGAAAACGCCACAAAATAGCGAATAACATCGTCAGAACCGTCTTTTCGTTCGGTCACGTATTACATATACGTTAGGCCGCCCGTGCAGACAGTTCTTTCTTGTTCTTCATCTATTTTGAGCCGTTTTACAGCACAAAAAGCGAACAAGTAATCGTTTTACCGCTCAAAAAGCGAACGAATAATCAATAGACACAAAAATGCAAGTCCCGATTCAAAGCGAATCGGGACTTTTCGTATGCGGCGGCAAAATTGCTATAAGATTGACATCTTTTGCCTTTTGGCGTATCATAAAAAGTGCGACAAACTTAATCCTATTTAGCGAAACACTTATTACTTTGGTAACAGGTGCATTTCTTCGCATATTGTTTCGCTAAATGGAACGGTAGGTTTGTCGCAAAATCAGAAGCGTGCACTTGTTATATTTTTTGTCTTGCACGCGAATTTGCGGAGGCAAATCGATGAAAAAATTGGGTAGAACAGCGATTTTGGCGGTGTTGATCGTCATTCTTTCGGCACTACTTTTCGTGGCGTGCGATAAGGGCGGCTCGCAAAGCCCTAGCGAAAACGATAACCACGGAAATCAAGAACATCAACACACCTATTCGCAAAAGTGGAATTACAACGAAAACTACCATTGGCACGAAGCGACTTGCGAACACGATTCGTTGACGATTGATTATGGAAAACACAACTTTGACAACGACGTTTGCACGATTTGTAATTATAAAAGGGAAGCGAAACCGAAAATCTTTTTTTCCGTTGACGACGAGATTTATTCAAGCGTAGAAACCAAAGGAAACGAAATTATCGCAATGCCTTCAAATCCTACGAAAGCAGGGTATGATTTTATCGGTTGGTTCTGGGATAAAGACACTTGGAAAAGACCGTTTACGGCAAATTCAATGCTTAACGAGCCTTTGAAAAGCGATATGACGGTGTATGCGTATTTTGAGAAAACGCACGCGCACACTTTTGACGACGCGTGGACTTCCGATAGCAAATATCATTGGCATAAAGCGACTTGCGAACACGATTTGATTAGCGACAAAGACGAACATAACTTCGATTCGAGCCGCGTATGTACGATATGCGGTTATCGAGATACGGCGTTGCACGGCGTTGAACTCAAAACGAACACTCTTTCAATTAACGGCGCAAATATATCGGGCAAAGTTTCAAATGAAACGACTTCGTTCTCGTTCGTCGACGAGATTTCCGTTGCGGACTCTGCAACGTACACGGTATCGACCGATATAAACGGTTCTCATACTATAAGAACAAAGACCGTAAATCTCGCAATAGGCGATAATACTTTTTATATCCTCGTTGAAAACGGCAAAGACATAAAACTGTACACTGTGCAAATTCGCCGCAGACCTATCTATACTGTGACATTTGATTCAAAAGGCGGTACGGCAGTAGAACAACAGCAAGTTGAAGAAAACGGTTTTGCAGTTGAACCGAACACGACAAGAATCGGTTATGATTTCGATAAATGGGATTATGATTTGTCAAAACCGATATTGAAAGACGAAACAATCACTGCAAGTTGGTCTGCAATCAAATATACAATCACATATTTGCTTGATGGCGGTGCGAATAATTCCGACAATCCTTTGACCTATACCATCGAAGACGAAATAACGTTGCTTCCACCGACAAAAGTCGGCTATACGGGAATATGGAATAACGACGGAAAAATCGAAATAGGCAGCGTTGGAAACAAAACTTTCACAGCCATTTATACTGCAAATAAGTATAATGTACAACTTGTAACAGACGGCAAGTGCTATGTCGCTAATGACGGTGCTTATGATTGCGACACACAGGTGACAGTGTCGCTGACGACATTGTATTTGGGATATGATTTTCTCGGTTGGTATGACGGCGATACTCTTTGTTCGAAAGAACAATCATATACCTTTACTATGCCCGCAAATGATATTTGTTTAACAGCAAAAACCGTCGTGAAAAATGAAATGCAGATCTTTTATTTTTCATCCACAGAAAATACTTGCGTGATAGAAAAAATCAAAGATGAACAAATACAAAGTGTAACGATTCCTTATTATGTGACTAGCATCGGCAATTACGCCTTTGACGGGTGTATTGGTTTGACAGAAGTGACTTTTGGTAGTTCTGTGACCAGCATCGGTGATAAAGCATTTCGTAATTGCATAGGTTTGACGGTCATTACAATCCCTGACAGCGTGACGAGCATCGGCGATCGTGCATTTGGTGGTTGCAAAGGTTTGACAAGCATTACAATTCCTAGCAATGTGGCAAACATTGGTTCTTGTGCCTTTTATGGTTGCAGTAGTTTGGTAACTGTCAACTGGAATGCGACAGATTGCATAAGGGCAGGCGATATTTCAGACAAGAACTATTATTACAGTGGCATTTTTTTAGAGTGCACAAAACTTACGACAGTTAATATAGGGAACAATGTAACGGGAATTCCTTCTAGTGCATTCTACGGTTGCAGTGGTGTGACGGACATCACAATTCCTGATAGTGTGACGAGCATCGGTCATCTTGCTTTTGGGTGTTGTAGCAATTTGACAACGGTCAACTGGAATGCGAAAGATTGTACATTTGCCGGCGTATCGGGCTCTCATATATTCTACTCTTGTTCTGGTCTTACAACAATTAATATAGGGGACAATGTAACAACAATCCCTTCTTACGCTTTCTATGATTGTAGCGGTTTAACAAGCATAACAATCCCGGACGGCGTGACGAGCATCGGTGAGAGTGCCTTCTCTGGTTGCACTGGGTTAACAAGCATAACAATCCCGGACAGCGTAATGAGCATCGGTGAGCGTGCCTTCTATGATACAGCATGGTACAATAATCAGCCTGACGGACTTGTGTACGCAGGTAAAGTTGCTTATAAATATAAAGGCACAATGCCAAGCAACACTTCAATCGTTATAAAAGACGGCACTCTTGGCATAGCAGATTACGCCTTCTCTGGTTGTAGCAGATTGACGAGTATAACAATTCCCGACAGTGTGACGAGCATCGGCGATTATGCATTCTATGAATGTTACGGTTTGACGAGCATCGCAATCCCGGACAGCGTGACAAGCATAGGTAATTCTGCATTCTATGGTTGTAGTGGATTGACAAGCATAACAATCCCGGACAGCGTAATGAGCATTGGTGGTGGTGCCTTCACTTATTGCAGCAGTTTGACGAGCGTCACAATCGGCAACGGCGTGACGAGCATTGGTGGTTCTGCATTTAGTGATTGCAGTCGCTTGACGAGCATTACAATCCCTGATAGCGTGACAAGCATCGGTTGGTCAGCCTTCGGTGGTTGCACTGGTTTGACGAGCATCACAATCCCGGACAGCGTGACGAGCATAGACCAATATGCCTTCTCTAATTGCGGTAGTTTAACGAACATTAATTTTGAAGGAACAAAAGCGCAATGGAATGCTATTAGTAAGGGCTATAGGTGGAATTATAATGTGCCGAGTTCGTGCAAAATTGTTTGCACCGACGGCACTATATATAATTAAAAATACATTTGAGGAGTTTTTGTTATGATTACATTAACTAAAATTGAGCAACAAATTGCAGACATATTGGTGGATGCAGCGTTAAATGGCAGAACTATAACTTTTACAGAAATAATGCAAAAGACAGGGATTTCGCGCAGGTACATAGGCGAATATTTGAGTCACATTGGACATAAATGTAAGAAACTCGGATTTCCGATAATCACCTCAATAGTAGTATATAAATTCAGTGCTAAGGTTGGAAATGGATATAAAGAATTTGATCCAAATTATACGCAAAAGTCTGTTGACGATGAGCAAAAAAAGGTGTTTTCTCAAACATCATGGAATGGCCTTTCTCAAACCGTTGCAACTTGGGCTAACGATATAGTGCTGAACGATGAACTGAGAACCGCAATAGAAGGTGAAATTATTGATAAACACGTCACGGCTTATAAGCGAGACGCTCGTTTGAGGAAGGAGTGTTTGGAGAAAAAAGGGCACGTTTGTAGTATTTGCGGATTTGATCCCATAACAAAATACGGAAAAGGTTTTGATAACATAATTGAAGTTCATCATGTCAATCCTCTTGCTTGTGGTACAAGAGAAACGACATTAGATGATCTAATCCCCGTTTGCCCCAATTGCCATAGAGCGTTGCACTCGAAGACTGGTGGCGTATACATCCCCGAATATATTAAACAAATTGTAGATGCTCATAAAAAATAAGATTGAATATCTCATTCAAAAAGCAACCGTTAACAGCGGTTGCTTTTCGTATGCAGTGTTTTTGAGTAATAGGGCGGCGCGACTGGTTATGCGGCAAACATATGTAAATTTTCCATTATTTTAATAATGGATATGTTGCGTTTCCGTTTGACTTTGGCGGCGGAAGTGATAAAATAATCTCTCAAACAAGAGGGAATTTGTAGAGAAATACACACTTTATCACAACGGATAAGATATGAAACCACTTCATTTGCACCATCAGACCATCGCCAAAGATATGGATATGACAAGCGGACCGCTGCTCAAAAAACTCATTGCGGTGTCCCTTCCGCTTGCGTTTTCGGGCATTTTGCAACTGCTGTTCAATGCGGCGGATTTGATAGTTATCGGTCAGTTTTCCGAAACGAGCACGCAGTCGCTTGCGGCAGTTTCGTCAAACGTCGCGCTTATCAATCTCATCATCAACGTCGTTATAGGCTTGTCTATCGGCACGAACGTCGTTATGAGCCAAGCGATAGGCTCTCGTGACGAAAAGCGCGCGCAGAACACCGTGCATACGTCGGTGCTGTTGTCGCTCATAAGCGGTACGGTCGTTGGACTTATCGGCGTATTTTGCGCAAGATATTTCCTCGTTTGGATGAAAACCGACCCCGCGATTTTGGACAAGGCGACGGACTATTTGTTCATCTATTTTATCGGCACGCCCGCAAACGTTTTATACAATTTCGGCGCGTCCATTCTTCGCGCAAAAGGCGATACGAAACGTCCGCTTATTTACCTCACGATTGCGGGTATCGTCAACGTTGCGCTCAACCTCATATTCGTTATCGTGGCAAAACTCGACGTCGAGGGCGTTGCCATTGCGACTATCGTAAGCCAGTATTTGTCTTGCATTATGCTCGTTATAACCCTCTTGAAAGAGGACGGATATTGCAAACTCGTGCTTAAAAAACTGCGCTTCCACAAGGACGAGTTTTTGCAGATACTCAAAGTAGGTTTGCCGAGCGGCATACTCAACTCGTTTTTCTCTATCGCAAACGTGTTGATTCAGACCAACCTCAACGGATTCGGCTATTCGCTTGTCGCGGGCAGTTCGACGGGAAGCAACCTCGAAGGATTCGTGTACACATCTATGAACGCCGTATCGAACGCAACGGTTACGTTCGTCGGACAGAACTACGGCGCGAAAAAGCCCAAACGTATCAAAAAAGCCGCGCTCGAAGCGTCGATAATGATTATCGTGATAAGCCTTTTGTGGACTCTCGTTCTGCTTACGGCGGGGCAGTATATCGCAAGGCTCTACACGTCAGACCCCGAAGTTATCGGCTACGCTTGTGCGAGAATGAAAATCATTTTGCCAATATATTTCGTTTGCGGTATCGTCGAGGTGCTCGTCGGTTGTATGCGCGGTATGGGCTACTCGTTCACGCCGATGGTCGCCAACTTCTTCTGCATATGCGTGTTCCGTATCGTGTGGATTTACACCGCGTGCAGAGCGGTCAATACGCCCGAAATGCTGTATTTGAGTTGGCCGATAAGTTGGGTGCTGAACATCATCGTTGACGGCGTGATTATGGCGATAGTCTACAAGCGCGAGAAGCCTAAACTCGTATCCGCAGACGAAACCGAGCCGAGCGGCAACGTAGATTCGCAAATCGCAAAAGAGGACGAGGACGAATATAAGAGGGAAGTCGTGTTTGAAGAAGAATACGAAAGAGCCGAACGCGAATCGAACGTAACACAACAAGACGAATCGAACGTGACCGAAAGCGAATCCGACGAAACGCAACAAGACGAATCGGTAGTAAACGAAAGCAAATCCGACGAAACGCAACGAGAATCGGACGAAGCACGTCAAAGCGAACTCGACGTAAATCAACGAAGCGGAATAAACGATAACGTTGCGTAAAAATAGCGAACGAAGAAAAACGCGATAAATAAAATCCTTCCGAATTTTCGGAAGGATTTTTTGATTGAATAAGTTGATTTTTTCGCTTATTTTTCGTTGATTTTTCGCTGTTTTTTAGTGCTTTTTTACAGCGTTTTATCTCGATATTTCGACGTTATTTTGCGATGTCGCGGTCAAAGTTTTCGAGGCACTTGACGGAAATCGCATAGCAGTCGGCAAGACATTCGGGGTTGAGGTTGTCCGCCGTGTCGCGCATAGTGTGATAGTAGTCTTGAAGATTGTGGTCGAGAGCGGTGATACCCGTCGAGCGGAATCCCGCTTTGTTGAACGCCGCGTTGTCCGTTGCGCCGCCGAACGGGGGGACCCACGTCTTGTTGCACTTGATGCCGAGTTCGTTTGCGGCAGTCATAAAGGAATCACTCACTTCCTTGTCCGATTTTACCGTGCCGTTGAGGTCGCGATAGTTTACGCCGAGAAAACGGCTTTCGTGTATGGTGTCGTAGGAATAAATCCACGTGGGAACGTCGTCAAATTCGCCTTTGTGCGCTTCGCACCAAGCCATTGCGCCGCGAAGTCCTGCTTCCTCGCTTCCCGAAATGATTACGCCCACTTCCGTGTGTTCGAGTTCGATGCCTTGATCTTTCATCGCTTTGAGAATCGCAATGCCCATATAACAACCGGTGAGGTTGTCGTTTGCGCCGTCCGTGATGGTGTTTTCATCCCACATAAAGTACATACCGACGAGGCAAGGGACCATAATCAAAATGGCAATGCCCATCCAGAAAAGCACCGGTCCGTAAAGCGCGACGTAACCCGCGACGGTGTAGTCGACTACGGGTTGGCATTTGGTTGCGACTGCCGCCGCGATGTTCAATCCGAGCACCACGAGTCCGCTCACAACGCTTGACACGAGGTGCGCAACGTGCGCCGTACCGCCGAATTTGTTGTTGACGGGCCAGTTCCAAACCGCGTCGGGGTGTCCGTTGAAAAACACTCTGCCTTTCACTTCGCCCGTGCATTTCTTGATTGCGGTGACGCTGTGTCCCGTCTTTTTGGGGAAGCATTTGTCAACGAGTTTTTTGTAAAGACCGAATTGAATGAACAAAATCGCAAATCCCAAGCCCGTAAGCACCGCGCCGAGAATTGGAAGGAAGAAGAACAGCACCATACCCGCAAGCACGAAGGTTATCGTGAAGTAAATCCAACCGAAAAACGCGTTGGGGTGTTCGGTGAAAGATTCGACGTCAGACCTTTCGCAACCGCAGTCGTTTTTGAGGTAGTCCGCCATATACTCGCACGCCATTTTTTCGCCTTCGCTGCCGGGATCGCGCTTTGGCATATCGTTGCAAATATGCGCGATTTCGTCGCACATAAACTTGGCGCTTTGCGCCTTGTTGTCGATAAGTTTTTGAAGTTTTCCCATAAACTTCCCCCTTGAATAAGATAAATTTATTATACAATACATATGTAAATCATTTCAATATGCGTTTTCGACAAAAGCCGACACGAAAATCGACAATATGCGAATTTTGTATTATTAAAATATCGTTAAAACGAAAGGCGGCAGTCGTAAAAACCGTATACGGCGGTTAAGAAAAGCGCGCGGCGAAAAATATATAAACCGTATACGGCAAATTGCAAAAAACTCAAAGCGCAAAAACGGTAAACGCAAGGCGGCAACGGAAAATATAAGCGTGCATAAAAGGCAAAGTATTTTCGTTTCCCTCTTTGCTAAAACGCGATTTTGTGATATGATATTCCTACCAAAACGAGTGAGGCAAAATATGCAAGAAAAATGCAGTTGCTCAAAAGAACCTATCGGCACGATTCCTATCGTGCGAGTGATTGACAAAATAGACGAGATGTTTGAAAAGGACGATTTGCAAGGCGCAAAACGCGTTCTCGAATACTGGGAAAAAGAAGCAAAAGCTTTGAACGATACCAAAGGACTTTTGGAAGTGCTAAGCGAGCAAATCGGGCTTTACCGCAAACTCGGCGACAAAGAAAAAGGACTCGCCGCCGTGGACGAAGCACTTGCGATTTTGGCGTGCAACGGCACTTGCTCGAGCGTCGGCGACGCGACCATTTATCTTAATTGCGCCACGACTATGAAAGCGTTCGGAAAAGCGGAAGAAGCGATAAAGTACTACGAGATTGCAAAAGAGCAGTACGAAAAATCGCTTGAAAAAGACGATTATCGCCTTGCGGGACTGTACAACAATTACGCCACCGCGCTTTGCGATTTGCAAGAGTTTACAAAGGGCAGAGAGTACTATAAAAAGGCAATAGATTTGCTCAAAAACAAGGGCGGTTTTTGCGAACTTGCGGTGTCATACGTCAACCTTGCGCACCTTGCGTTCAGCGAGGCGCAAAGCAAGGGCGAAACTTGCGACGACGAGGTTGAAAATCTTTTGAACCTCGCATACGAATGTCTTGACGACGAGTCGCTTGTCCGTGACGGAAACTATGCGTTCGTATGCTCGAAGTGCGCGCCGTCTTTTGAGTTTTTCGGATATTTCATTCAAAAAGCAGAACTCGAAAACAGAGCGAAACGAATCTACGAAAATAACAGAAAATAAGTTTTATCAAGTGCATATCGATAGATAAAACGGCGATTTGGGAATATGAAAGGACTTGAAGAAGCGAGAAAGTTTTATGAAGAAGCGGGTGCGGAAATGATAAGCCGCAATTTCGGCGACTTTGAAAATCGCATTGCGGTCGGGCTTGTCGGGCACGGCTCGGAATGTTTCGGATTTGACGACCAAACCTCGCGCGACCACGATTTTGAAACGGGATTCTGCCTTTGGCTTACCAAAGAGGACGAGGAAAAAATCGGATTTTATCTAATGCGTGCATACGATAAACTTAAGGCGGAATATGCGCTGAAAAACGGCGTTGGCAACGCTCGCTCAAGCGTTGAAAGTTCGACTTTCAAGGGCGTGTTTACGATAGGCGATTTTTACAGAAGGTACACCGGCTCGGACGGTGCGCCGACCGGTTGGCAAGAGTGGCTGTACACCGACTCGTTCTATTTTGCCGAAGCGACAAACGGCGAAGTGTTCCGCGACGAATTGGGCGAATTTACGAAAATCCGCAACGAGATTTTGAACGGTATGCCCGAAGACGTACGAATCAAGAAAATCGGCTCGTGCGCTTTGAGGGCGGCGCAGTCGGGGCAGTATAACTACGCTCGGTGTATAAAGCACGGCGAGGACGGGGCGGCTATGCTCGCGCTCTGCGAGTTCGTCAAATCCGCTTGCGAACTTGCTTTCTTGCTTGAAAAACGACATATGCCCTACTACAAGTGGGCGATAAGACAAATGCGCTCGCTCTCAAAATTCGGCTCGCTTGCCGACCCTCTCGAATTTCTGCTCACGGCGGACAACGACGAGAGCGGCAAAAGGGTAAAAAGAGAGATTGTCGAGGACGTTTGCGGCGCGTTCGCAAAAGAGATGAACGAGCAATTCGAGTTGAAAATCGAAGGGAACTATCTCGAACCGTTCGGCTACGCGATTCAAAAACGAATCAAAAATGCGGATATTCGCAATTTGCACGTTATTTTGTGAGGTAAATATGAGAGAAAAATCTTGCGGAACGGTGACGTTTACGACGGCGTACGGCGGCATAAAATATCTGCTTACGCAAACCGACTACGGCGTGTACGGATTTGCAAAAGGTCACGTCGAGGACGGCGAGAGCGAAAGGCAAACCGCAATCCGCGAAACGTGGGAAGAAACGTCGGTAAAACCCAAAATCGTCAACGGATTTCGCAAAACGATAGAATATACGCTCAAAAACGGCAACGAGAAAACCGTCGTGTTTTTTCTCGGCGATTTCGGCACGCAACAGCCTTGCCACAACGACGGATTCGAGAATATGACGTACAAAATCGTGCCGTACGAGGAAGCACTCGAACTTTTGACGTTTGACAACACCAAACGCATACTGAAAAGCGCGCACGCGTTCTTGACGAAAAAATACGAATAATTAAGGTGATATTATGGCTTCGAGCAAGGAATATCTGAACTTCATTTTGGAACAAACGGCAAAACTAAATTTGACTCATCGCGCAATGATGAACGAATATTTGCTATACAAAGACGGCGTGTATTTCGGCGGAATTTTCGACGACAGACTGCTCATAAAAATGACGAAAAGCGTTGAAAAATACGCAATGAGCGAGCAACTTCCGTACGAGGGCGCAAAGCCGATGTATCTTATAGATTGCGTGGACGAGCAAGACAAACTCTGCGCGATTATATCGGAAGTCACCGAAGATTTGAAAAAGAATCCGAAGAAGAAAAAGTGACCGACGGCGGTTGCGTCGGATTGCAAAATCCGTTCGTAAGCGGTTTTACGATTGCTTGAAAATACGCTCGCAAATCCGTTTGCGACCGAAAGAGAATTGTTAATAATAAGGCAATTATAATCCGAATTAAAAAACAAAAACGCACGTTTATCGTGCGTTTTTCAATGTGTAAAGCGTTCGTTTTGCGGTTTGTTTCGTTATCGCGCCGATTGTTTGGTTATCGTTCCGCCAAAGATTCCGCCGTCATCATCAAGTCGTAAAGCGGTTTTATCATCTCGAATCTGTCGCACAGTACGTTTGCGAGGTCGGGCGAGAAAAGAAGGTCGATGTCCGTCGAGTTGGCGATGAAGCAAATGTCTTTCTTTTCAAGCCATCTGCTCAAATCTTCGGGATAATCCGCATAGCGCGGCTTTTTGTAAGTTTCGCCCACGAGGGAAAATATCGATTGATTTTCAAAGCACTCTTTCGCTTTTTGGAAAACGGGGGAATTTGACAAAATCAAATTGCGCAAACTCGCCATACTTTTTGCGTCCGCCATATAGTAGCCGCAACCGTAGCGGAAGTTGTAGGGGGATATTTCAAAGAAGTAGCCGGGCAGTCCGCACATAGCGTTCGTGCCGCGCATAAACGTGAGCCACATATGGTCGCGATAAAGGCTTGTCTTATCCTTTGCGAATCGCAAATCCTTGTAGAGTCTCGACACGATACTTTTGGGCTCGGTTATCATTTGCTCGTCGATTTCGAGCATACGCGGCGACATTGCGGTTGCAAGATCGCGAAAAGGAACAGAGAGGTACTGTTTGAAGTCCTCTTTGTGTTCCTGATACCAAAGTTTGGAATTGTATTTGTGATTGAAATACAAAAAGTCGAGCGACCTTTGCGAAAACGGTGTCATTAGTCCTCAAAAAGCGCGACGAGCGTGTTTTGTACGATTTTGCGCATTGCGTCGTAGTCGATGTAGGTGTGGTGGTCGTAGACGTATTCGTGAGAGAAGGATTGCACGATGTCCATAGAGAAGTGGATACGCTCGGTCAAATTCTCTTTTTTCACGCCGAGGTCCGCAAACTTGTTGGCGATGGCAAGCGTGATTTCGTCTTCGAGGGATATAAACTTGCTGTTGACCGCCTCGTCGCTGTGCGACATAGAGTGAAGAGCCTCGTGAATGTTGGCGTACTTTTTGTGAATGTTTATCGCGCCGTCAAGCACGCGTCCTATCGTATCCTCGAAATTCACGGGGGCGGTGAGTCCGTTTATCATATCCAAAACGGGTGCGAACGCCTCTTTGACGTAAATTTCCAAAACGTCCAAAAGAATATCTCTTTTGTCCTTGAAATATCCGTAAACTATGCCCGTCGAAACGCCGGCGCGTTTTGCGATTTCGGCAGTGTTGGTGTTGTAGTATCCCACTTGCGAAAAGAGTTCAAATCCCGCTTGGACGATTCGATTTTTCTTTTCGATGGATCTTTCTTGTTTGGGTTCTCTAACTTCTTGTCCCATATTGCTTCCTTTCGAGCGTGCTATTTGGCGTGATACTGCGTCATCGCACCTTGCCCGTCAACTCATTTACGATTAGTAAATTAGGGTTGCCGTTCAAGGAACGCTTCCTTGTCTGACGCTCGAATATCCCGCTCGAAACATTCTATCAAAAAAATGTTTTTATCGGAATACTTACGCCGTCATCGCGCCTTTTCCCGTCTTTTTTACAAGTCGATTATTTGGCGAATTACGCCTTAATTCGGCCGATTTATATTGATATTTATATTATATAACTTGTTTGAAAATAAATCAAGGAAAAAAATATGAAAAAATTTTCATATTATTTTATTAAATCTGTTGACATCTTTTTGCGGAAGTTGTAATATTCTATCGTAAATATGAATAAAACTTCATATTCACAAAAAAAACATCTGAAAAATCGGCAAAAGGAGAGAGAAATATGCCGCTTGTATTTGCACCCATAGGAAAGGATTTGAGAATCGTCAAGATTATGACCGACGACAAAACCAAAAAACACCTTGAAAGTTTGGGTATCACCATCGATTCAACAATTAGTATCATATCCCAAAGCGGCGGCAGCGTCATTTGCCTTATCAAAGACGGACGTCTCGCTTTGGACAAAGAAATGGCAACAAAAATTTTAGTAGCATAATTTTTAGGAGGACAAAATGGAAAAACTGCTTAGCGATTTCATTATCGGCGAGCAAGGCGTAATCAAAGCAGTCGGCGGCGACGGAAGAATCAGACGTCGTTTGTTCGATATGGGCGTTACGCCGGGCGCAGAAGTGTATCTTCGCAAAAAAGCACCTCTCGGCGACCCGATTGAGGTGACTATCAGAGGATACGAACTCACGCTTCGTAAAACCGAAGCATCTGTCGTTACGATGGAGGTACAAGAATAATGAAAAGATTTGCTCTCGCAGGCAACCCGAACTGTGGTAAAACGACATTGTTTAACAGTTTGACAGGTTCGACCGCACACGTCGGCAACTGGCCGGGCGTCACGGTGGATAAGAAAGAGGGTACGTACAAAAAGTGCGCTGAACCCATCGCTATCGTCGACCTTCCCGGTATCTATTCACTTTCCCCGTATACACCGGAAGAAGTGATTTCGAGAAACTACATTCTCGAAGAAAAACCCGATTGCGTCATCAATATCGTAGACGCCACCAACCTCGAGCGTAACCTTTATCTTACGACTCAAATTATGGAAATCGACGTCCCGATGATCATCGCGCTCAATATGATGGACGCGGTTGAGAAAAACGGCGACAAAATCGACGCAAAGAGCCTCGAAGAAAAAATCGGACTTCCCGTCGTTGAAATTTCCGCTTTGCGTGAAAAAGGTCTTGACGAACTTATGCAAAGAGCGTACGAAGTTTGCCAACAACCGAGAAAGGGCAGAACCGTTCTCGAAGGCAGCGCGCTTACGCACCTCATCAACGACTGCAGAATCGCTCTCGACGGCAGCGGCGTCGAAAATTCGCTTTTCCACGCTGTGAAACTCGTTGAACTCGACGAAATCGAAGTCGGTCAACATCCGCAAGCGGCTCAAATGGTCGAAGAATTCAAAAAGACGTTCAAAGACGACGTTTTCGGAACGGACTTCGAAGCAATCGTAGCGGACAGCAGATATAAATACATATCCAAGAACTATTCGACCGTTCTCACGAAGAAAGAGAAGACCGAAAAAGAGAAACTCAGCACTTCCGACAAGGTCGATAAGGTGTTGACTCACAAGGTTTGGGGTATTCCTATCTTCC
>CAKQLT010000025.1:0-18846 GCA_934254715.1 uncultured Clostridia bacterium
CTATTTTTATTTTTTGTTTCTTAATTGGTCAGTCCTTGCGGCGTAGGGGCGTTTCGCTTCTACTCGCAAAATTGCTATTTTGTGCAAAAATCTACACTGAGGCAACAACAATACGCAAATATGCGTATTGCTGAGAGCCTCGTTTGATTTTTGCACTACTACCGCGCAGAGAATTTGCGCTATCAGTTCAAGCACGGACAAAAACTCACGCCGCAATTTCGCCAAATTATCTGCTTGGTGGCGTGCCTAGCGGCACGCTTTTTCTTTGAAGTAGGGAAGGGGAAACGTATAATTTGATTGCGTGTAACTTGTTTTGCGGAAAATCATTGACAAGTTATAAATCGATGTGATATTATAACAAGGCTTTGAAAATGAAAACTTTGGTTTTGGAGAAGTACCCAAGAGGCCGAAGGGGCTCCCCTGCTAAGGGAGTAGTACGAGTGAATCGTAGCCAGGGTTCAAATCCCTGCTTCTCCGCCACAAACAACCCGATCCGAATAGGTCGGGATTTTTGATGTCGTTTTGATTGGAAACAGGCGTTTTTTTGATGCCGTTTTATAAAAAAATTAGGAACATTTTTATTCCGTTTACGATTGAAAAATAGAGTTAGTTGTGACGTTATTTGAGTAGAAAAATAGGGCGGAAGAAAGGACGGTTCGAGAGGAAAATGCTGATTTGGAAGATTTTGAGGACGATTTGAGGCGAAAAAGTGCCGTTTGAGGCGGTTTTGACGAATATTTGGTATTGACACAGAGGGCTATTTCGGTTAAAATACATAGTGTATAGTTATAACTATACGTACAGCAAAATCATTCGAGCAAAGCGGGGCGGTACGCTTCGTCAAAGGACAATAAGTATGGCTCGGTGACGTCAATAGTCATTCGTTTTCTTCTCGGTCGCGCTCGTGGCGCGGCATACGGCAATAAGTCTTGGGTTGAAAGTGAAGAAGCATCAGAAAAGGAAGAAATTATGAACATCAAGGAAAAACTCGCTTCCGCTTCCAAAAAGGAACGCACCCCTCAGCAACAAAAGGCTATGACCATTCTCAACTGGGTGGCAACGGCTGTCTGCATCGTCGTGATCGTATTCGCGCTCGTCGTGGCGATATTCACGATTGCAGGTTCGACGAACGATAATCATCTCACGCAATTCGGCGACAAGATTTATCTCAACGTCGCGTCGGATTCAATGGAACCGACCTTTAACACGAGCGACGTGCTTATTGCAACCGCTTTCGATTATCAAAAGCAACTTTCCGAACTGAAAGTCGGTCAAGTGGTGACGTTCAAGACCACTGTTAGAGCGGGCGGCGCGACTTACGAAATTTACAACACCCACAGAATCGTACATATCAATTATGAGAACGACGGATTGACCGTCAGAAACTTCACGACGCGCGGCGACAATCAAGAAGGAACTTGGCAAGAAATCGTTGCGGAACTCGAAAAAGAAGTCGAAGATCAGAACAAAGCACTTTTGGATAAAAACAGAGCCGAAACCGTGACCCCTGCAAGTATCGTTGCGACGTGGGGAAGCGTTGACGGCGAAGGCAACTTCAAGGCGGGCAAAATGCTCAAAGGCGTGGGCGGATTCTCTAACTGGATTCAAGACACGGAAAACTTCGGGGCGAATCAAAAGACTCGTTTCTTCTGCGTAGTAGTTTTGCCGCTCATTTTGTTGTTCGTTATTTACGCATTTATTTTGGTGCGTACTCTCGTTATTGCAAAACTCGAAAATCAACGCAAGGTACAATCCGAGCGTGACTTTGCAATCGTCCGAAAGGACGTCGGCTACGCGACGTAGTCCGAACCACGAAAAGCAATACAATGAACATAAATTTAGTTTTTGAATTTCTGAAAGCCTTTCTCGGCGCGTTTTACGACAAAGGTATCGGCAGTATCTTTTGGGGTATTCTGCATATTTTCTACAACGAAGGATATGCGGACGCTTTCAAGAATTACACCGAATACTTCGGCGCGGGCGAGTGGGCTGTCGCAATCATATTTATTCTTTTGATCGTTGCGGCTATCGTTGCCATAATCGTTTTGGCGGCGCTCGGTATACGCAAACTCGCAAGGCTTCAAAAAGCCAAAGTTTTGCCGCAAGATCTCGTTGAAGAATGCGCGAATCTCAAGAAGCAAATCATCAAAATGTCGGCTGAAAAAGACCGTATTCTCGGTATGCGCGTGAGCGATATAGGAACTTACGAAGGCGAAGAAGAAGGCGAGGGCGGCGAGAAGAAAGAGGAACAATCCCCCACGGGCGAGTCGCGCTTTTACAAACTCACCGAAATCGACAAAATCTACGAGAATTACGTTCCGCCGGTGTACGACGACGAAATCACGTTGCCCGAACTTTGCGACCGTTTCCGCAACTTTGCTTGCTCGCGTATGCGCCTTTACTACAATCCGCGCATAATCCGCTTGTTTATCGCAGGTATGTCGACGTCGCGTCTTATGATTCTGCAAGGTATATCCGGTACTGGTAAAACCTCGCTTCCGCACGCAATGGGCATATTCCTCAACAACCCCGCGACGATAGCGTCCGTTCAGCCGTCTTGGCGTGATCGTACCGAACTTTTCGGCTACTTCAACGAATTTACGAAGCGTTTCAACGAAACCGAAGTTTTGAAAAAGATGTACGAGGCAACTTGGAACGACCAAATTTACCTCACCGTTCTCGACGAAATGAACATCGCGCGCGTCGAATACTATTTCGCGGAAATGTTGTCAATTCTCGAAATGCCGTCACGTGACGAGTGGATTGTCGACCTTGTGCCTTCGGGCTGGCCAAACGACCCCAAACATATCGACAAAGGTCGTTTCAGACTTCCGCAAAATATGTGGTTTATCGGCACGGCAAACAACGACGACTCGACGTTTGCAATATCGGATAAGGTTTACGACCGTGCTATGCCCATCAACATCAACAGCAAGGGCGTACCTTTCGACGCACCGTGGGCGGACAACATCTTTATCAGTTACAAGCACCTCGAAGCGATGTTCAAAGAGTCGCAAGAGATATACAAGGTGTCGCAAGACATTCTCGACAAAGTCAATATGTTGGACGACTACGTTATCGAGCATTTCCGCCTCGCATTCGGAAACCGTATCGTGAAGCAACTCAAAGAGTTCGTTCCGTCCTACGTCGGCTGCGGCGGCACTGAAATCGACGGACTCGACTACGTTCTCTGCAACAAGATATTCCGTAAGTTCGAGTCACTCAACTTGTCCTACATTCGTGACGAAATCGACGGCTTGATTTTGTATTTGAGCGAACTTTTCGGCGAAGAAAATATGCAAGAGAGCAAAGAGTACATTAACCGCTTGAAGAAACTCTTCTAATGCGTGACGTTAGAATTAATAATTAATAATTAATAATTAATAATTGTGGGTGGGGCTTGCCCCCACACCCCAAATGAAATGCACGTAAACGTGCGTGAAATTGTCCTTGCAGACAGTGAAATTTGCGCATTATGCAAGTGAAATTGCGTCTGCGACACAGTTGCGGAAGATTAGAAAATTTTCCGCTTATCATTGCGAGAAGCACGGAATAACGATTGTGGTGTGAACACCCACGCCACGATAAAACAAAAACAATAGTGCGAAAAACAAATATCTCATAAAAGTATGGCAGACAACAAGATTACGAGAGAAGTGTACAGACAGTACGCCGATAAGATTGTTTCCGTCCTCAACAAAGAGGGCTTTTATGAGCAATTCAAAAAACGCGTGGATAAAGGCGCGTCAAATTTCAAACTCGCAAAAAAACGCCTCGTTCAAGACATCTCGATAGACTGGATAGACACCATCGAGGGCATTTTGCCAAACCTCGATACAATCGTGCGTAACCCGAGAAAATTTATCGTTCAAGAAGAAGACATCGTGGACGTGTCGCTTGCAAGAAGTATCTCGACGGAATCCGTCAAATTCCTTGCGCAGCACACGAATATGATATCGAAAGTGGACGAAAAAACGGGTGACGTCACGCCGTCCAAAATCCTCAATATCACAAAAGAGGAATCCTTCGAGATTTACGAAAACCGCTTTATTTACACGCTTCTTCTCAAACTCAAAGATTTCGTTACTATGCGTTACGACAAGATTAAAAAGGCGTCGGCAACGCAAGACGTTCTTGAACTCGACATCGAATCGAGATTCAATCTTCCGAGCAAAAAGATAACGTACAGAACGGAATATTTTGCTCAATTAAGTTTCGACGAGGTTATGCGCCTCGACCCCGACACGCTCACGAAAATCGAGCGAGTTGCCAAAATCGACCGCATTATAACCGACTTTTTGTCCTCGTCCTTTGCAAAATCAATGCGCAATTCCGCGCCCGTCCGTCCGCCTATTATGCGTACGAACGTCATTTTGAAAGAGCCTAACTTCAAAAAAGCACTTACTCTTTGGCAGTTTATCGAAACCTACCAGCAATCGGCAGGTTTTTCGACGTCCGACGAAGTCGAGGACTACGAAATCGACGACGAAAGCGCAAAGCGACTCAACAGTATGATAACTCTCAATACAATGGTTTTCGAGAGTTTGTACGACCAATGCGAGTCGGATATGGATATGGAAGACAAAGAGTTTGCCGACTTCTTGCGCGTTGGCAAAATGGACTTTGAAAAGGACAAAATCGACCGCGACGAATACTCTCAAAAACTCGACGACGAAAAGGAAAACGAGGACGAAAACGAGAACGTCGAGGAAGTGAAACCGAAGGAAAACGAGGAAGCGGAAAAGGAAATTCCGCCCGAAACGCCGCCCGAACAACAAGAGGAACAGCAAGAGGAACAACCGGAAGAACAAGAGCCGGAAATTCCGCCCGAAATCGAAGAAAAAGAGATAGAAAAAGAGATTGAAAAACCGCAAGAAATAGAAAAAGAGGTCGTCGTAGAACACCCCGTAGAGGTCGAGCGTTTCAAGGAAATGCCGCCAAAAGCGGATCAGGAAGAAGTCGATCTCGAACCCGACGCGGAAAAATTCGATCAGCACTTGTTTGAAGTCCGCAAGATATTCAAACGTCCCGACGACGACAAAATCAAGCAAGAAGAAATTATCAAGGCACGCGACGCAATCGACCGTTGCCTTACGTCCTATCGTAGAATCAAGCAAGAGGAACTCGACGAGCGCGACAGACAAGAACGCATACGCCGCCGCAGAGAAGACATCAGAAAGCGCGCCGAAGCGTTCAGAAAACAGCGTGAAGAACTCGAAAGAAACGCGGATTCGACAACCGATTCGGCATACTTCGGTATGGACCCGTTCAGTTTCCAAAAGGCGAAGATTCAAGAGAAGAAGCGCATAGAGGAAGAAGCAAAGCGCAAGGAAGCAATCAAGTTCGACAAGCGCGAAAACCTCGAATTAGAGGACAAAAACACCGAAGACATAAACAAATCCATCGACGAGATGGAAAAAGCGCGTAAAGAGAAAGCGGCGCGAGATACGAGAATCGACCACGCACTCGACGCGATAGATTCCGTTATGCCCATAGACGGCGAGATTTTGCCGCAAAAGACGAAACAAAAATTGCCCGCCGTAAACGAGCAAGAAAGCAACGTTCAAGCGGAAGCGCAAATTGTCGATAAAGCCGACGTCAAAGCGGAAAAAGCCGCTTCTACGACTCAAAAGAAAGGCAAAGTGCGCATAGCAAAGGCGCAAGAAATAAACGCGTGGGCGGAAGAAGAAAAACCGCGCAGAAAACTCAATCTTTCACCCGTTGACGAAACGAAAGTAGCCGTTGGCGAAGTGCACGTCAAGAGTGCGGATAAGGTCACGCCGTGGGGCGAAAACGCCGAACTCGGCAAAATCGAAACCGAGCAAGCAAAGCCCAAACGCAAGTATAACCGCAAGCCCAAGCAAGAGCAAAATGCCGAAAATGCGGGCGAAATCGCAAGCGAAAACGCGGTCGAAAACATCGAAAAAATGAGCGAAAACAAGTCCGAAAACGTCGAAAAACGCACCGAAAAAGCCTCGAAATCCGCACGAAATGCGGCAAAGAACGAGGAAGTTCAAGCCAACAAACCCGTGTCGGAATTGCGCATAAACATCGGCACGAGAATAGAAGATACGCAAGGTATGGGCATACACTTCAAGAGCGACGAAAAGATTGCGCCGTGGGGCATCGGCGTAACTCTCAAAAATCCCGATACCGAACAAACCCCGAAGCGCAATCGCAAGCCTAAAAACGAAGAAGAATCGCAAGACTGATTCATAGAATCGTAAGTCTAAAATCGAATCGTAATTGCGGATAATGGCGAGCATAAAACGACAAAGAATGAAGAATAACGAGCAATCCAAAGCAAAGAAAATTTACAACGTCGCGTCAACGGTTGTCGTGGCGTTGATTTTCGTATTTATGATAGTCGTGGTTGCCGTTATGCTCATACAAAAAAACAGCGGCGGCGAAAGCAAGATTTTCGGCTATTATATGTACGACGTGCTGACGGACAGTATGAGCGGCACGATAGAACCCGGCGACGTGATTATGTGCAAAACCGTCGAGGACGTAAACGAGTTACAAGAGGGGGATATAATCACCTTCAAAGCACCCAACGGCAACTATAACGAAACGCACCGCATAATCGAAATCGCAAGAAACGAAGACGGTTCGGTCAAGTATTTCAAGACCAAAGGCGACAACGCAAAAGAGGCGGACAGTTGGGAACTTAATCCCGAAAACGTCAAGGCAAAATACGTCAAAAAGTCGGTTTTTATAGGCGGTTTGCGCCGCTTTATGAAGCACTGGTACGGTTACGTCGTGGTGGTCGTTATTCCGCTTTGCGTGGTGTTTGCGCTGATAATCGCGGGATTCGTCAAAGACAAGGTTGCGCTCGAGAGCGAAAAGGAAAAAGACAAGGCGATTAGCATTTCGGACATAAGCGACGAGGACAAAAAGAAGTTGCTCGCAAACTATTTGAACGAAACGGGAAACGCCGAAAAAACCGCCGAAAAGGAAGAAAACGGCGAGACTAATTGCGCCGAAAACGAAGACAATCGCAACGAAAATTGCACAGAAAACTGCGAAAAAAGCGAAGAAAAAAGCAATAAAAACGACGATTCGACAGAGAATTAAGCGGAAAATTTCAAACTTTGCTCGACTTTAATCGTATTTTAAGAAAAAAAACCTCAAAAATATTTTTTTGCGGAATCTAACCGAGTATATCGCGCTTACATACACGCTTTGCGTTTTGGGGCGCGATAAATTTTATTGCGTTTTTGCGTGCGCTATGCTAATATAAAAAAACTAAATATATATATTAGGGGATAGTATGCTTGCAAAGATACTAAGTTACGCTCTCGACGGATTGACGGGATACGCCGTCGACGTCGAAGTGGACATAAACAGCGGATTGCCCGGCTACGATATGGTCGGTCTTGCTTCGACCGCAACCAAAGAGAGCAAGGAAAGAGTGCGCTCTGCAATCAAAAACAGCGGATTTCAATATCCCGCAAAGCGCATAATCGTCAATCTCGCGCCTGCCGACACCAAAAAGGAAGGACCGGTGTTCGACCTTGCGGTCGCGCTCGGCATTATGGCGGCAACGGGTCAACTCGAAAACAAAGCGTACAAGCAATACGTCATCATCGGCGAGTTGTCGCTCAACGGCGAACTTCGCCACGTCAACGGTATTATGCCGTTGCTCATATCCGCAATGCAAGCGGGACATCGTAAGTTTATCATTCCCGCCTCGAACGCGAGAGAAGCGAGTTTTATCGAGGGTATAGACGTTTACGCGCTCGAAACATTGCGCGACGTCGTGGAAATGCTCTCGGGCGTTGTTTACGACAAAGTGCCGTCGTCGACGTACGAATCCGCTTGCGAAAATCACGGCTACGGCGTGGATTTTGCCGACGTAAAAGGGCAAACGGTTGCAAAACGCGCGCTCGAAATAGCGGTTGCGGGCGGACATAACGCGCTTATGATAGGACCGCCCGGCGCGGGCAAAACTATGCTTGCGAAATGCGTGCCTACTATTATGCCCGAAATGACGTTCGAGGAAGCAATCGAAGTGACGAAGATTCACTCGGTTGCGGGCATACTCGACAGCAACGTCGGAATCGTGACCACGAGACCTTTCAGAACGCCGCATCACACGACCACCGTTCCCGCACTCGTAGGCGGCGGCGCAAAGGCGAAACCGGGTGAGGTGAGCCTTGCAAATCACGGCGTACTGTTCCTTGATGAAATGCCCGAATATTCCCGCCACGCGCTCGAAACTCTGCGCCAGCCTCTCGAAGACAGACGCGTCACCGTGTCGAGAGTGCAACAAACGACGGAATATCCCGCAAATTTTATGCTTATCGCTTCTATGAATCCGTGTCCGTGCGGAAACTACGGCTCGAAGAATCAAATTTGCCGTTGCACGCCGTCGCAGATTCACAACTACGTGTCCAAACTCAGCGGTCCGCTTATGGACAGAATAGATTTGCAAATCGAAGTTGATAATATTTCGTACGATGAATTGCGCACCAAGCAAGAGGGCGAAACGTCGGCGGAAATCAAGAAACGCATAAACAGAGTTCGCGCTCTGCAAAGAGAGAGATTCGCAAAAGACGGCATATCTACAAACGCCGAAATGGGTTCGAGAGAACTTGCAAAATACTGCCAAATCGACGAAAACTGCGAGAGATTGCTCAAAAAAGCCTTTGAAAAACTCAATCTGAGCGCAAGAGGTACGACGAGGATTCTCAAAGTCGCGCGTACGATTGCCGACATCGAGGGAAGCGAGAATATCACCCCTGCGCATATTGCGGAAGCGATACAGTACAGAGGTCTTGACAGGAAGTACAGTTGATGGACGGATTCGACAAAAACACAAAGATTCTCGTTGCGTTGAGCCTTGTCGAAGAACTTTCGGTCAAGAAAAAGTACGCTTTGCTCGAACAATTCGACGAGCCGTGCGAACTCGAAGAAACGTTTGCGAGAGGTATCGTAGACAAGATACTCGGCGACCACGCAAATGACTTCTACGCGAAACTCGAAAGAATCGACGATAATTTGAACGAAATGCAAAAGCGCGACGTGCACTGGATAACTTTTCTTGACGACGAGTATCCCGAATCGCTGTCCGACGTATACGACAAGCCGATAGTGCTGTTTGCAAAAGGCAACGTCGAGGCTTTGAAAATGCGTATTATATCCGTCGTCGGTACAAGACGTCCCACGAGATACGGCGCAAAAGTAGCGGAAGAATTTTCGAGAGAATTTGCAAGAGCGGGGCTTTGCATTGCCTCGGGTTTTGCAAGAGGCGTTGACGGAATCGCGCACAAGGCTTGCGTTGACAACAACAGCGCGACGATTGCGGTGTTTGCGTGCGGACTCGACGTGATATATCCTGCAGAGCATAGAGGACTTGCCGACGGAATTTTGGCAAACGACGGATTGCTTATCAGCGAATATCCTCTCGGCACTAAACCGCTTCAATATCACTTTCCCGACCGCAATCGTATCGTGAGCGGAATATCCGAAGCGGTGTTTCTGCCGCAAGCGGCAAAAAAGAGCGGCTCGCTGATAACTATGCGCCTTGCAATAGAGCAAGGCAAAGAGATATTCGTCGTGCCGGGCAACATTTACGACGAGGAAAACGCGGGCGGCAACGAGTTGTTGAGGGAAATGCCTCACGCGCTTGCAATATCGCCCGAAGACGTGCTTGACGCTTTGCATATACAGCGCGAAGTCGTCAAGAAAGAACCCGTGCAGATAGGTATCGTCGAAAGTCAAATTCTCGACTCGCTGCACGACGGCGAAAGACATTTCGAGGAACTGTTGGCAGACACGGGACTCAACGTTGCAGACCTTACGAACGTGCTTTTCAACCTCGAAATAGACGGACTTATCGTCAAGACGGCAGGGAACTATTACTCACTTGCGTGAGAATTAATAATTAATAATTATTAATTAATAATTGAGGGTGGGCAGAGTGCCTTTGGCACAATGAAATGCACGCAAGCGTGCGTGAAATTGTCCTTGCGGACAGTGAAATTTGCGCATTGCGCAAGTGAAATTGCGTCTGCGACGCAGTTAAGGAAAGGGGAAACTTTAATTCTTTATTAAAGTTTCTCGGAAAAAATAACAAAACCTAAAACAACACAATAGCAGGAGATAGAATGAAACAACTCATTATCGTTGAGTCACCGCACAAGGCGAAGACCATTCAAAAGTATTTGGGCAACGACGCCGCGGTGCTTGCGTCCAAAGGACACGTTTGCGATTTGCCTACGCGTTCGTTGGGCATCGACGTTGACAACGGCTTCAAACCGCAGTATATTGTCACGCCCGACAAAGAAGCAACCATAAAACAACTCTCGCAAGCAGTCAAAAAGTACGACAAAGTTTACCTCGCAACCGACCCCGACCGCGAAGGCGAGGCTATATCGTGGCATTTGAAAAACACTCTCGGCGTCGAGGGCGACAAGGTGCGTATCGAGTTCAACGAGATTTCGCCCAAAGCAGTTCGCGCCGCTATGGAAAATCCGCGCGAGATAAATATGAATCTCGTCAACTCGCAACAAGCAAGACGCGTGCTTGACAGACTCGTCGGTTACAAGATTTCCCCCATACTTTCGAGGAAACTCAAACCCAGTCTTTCGGCAGGTCGCGTGCAATCCGCCGCGCTCAAAATGATTGTGGACAGAGAAAAGGAAATCCGCAACTTCAAACCCGAAGAATACTGGACGATAAACGCAATGCTTCTCAAGGACGGCGCGAAAAAGACGAAAGCAAATCTTTTCGTGGCCGCGCTCAACGACAAGAACGGCGAGAAAATCAAACCCTCTTGCGCAGACGAGGCGTATGCGATTGCCGACCTTATGAGAAAGTGCGACTATCGCGTCGACGAAGTGAAAAAGAGCGTGTCTTTCTCTAAGCCCGCGCCGCCGTTTACGACGAGTACGATGCAACAAGAGGCGAGCCACAAACTCAATATGACCGCTGAACGTACGTCGAGAGTTGCGCAACAACTTTACGAGGGCGTAAACATCGAGGGCGAAGGACAACACGCGCTCATAACGTATATCCGTACCGACAGCGTGCGTATTTCACCCGATTTTGCAAGAATCGCGCTTGCGTACATCGCGCAAAATTACGGCAGCGAATACGCGCCGAAAGTGCAGAACGTTTATAAGACGAGCGACAACGCCCAAGACGCGCACGAGGCAATCCGTCCAATCGACCTCAACCGCACGCCGAAGTCCCTCGAAGGAAAGATGGACAAGGACGCATTCAGACTCTACAAACTCGTGTACGAACGCTTTATGGCTTCGCAAATGACGCCTGCGCAGTACAACACTATGCGCGTGCATATTCTCGGCGAAAGCGAGGGCGAAAAACTCGGATTCGTAGTCAAAGGCAAGAGCGTAAAATTCAAGGGCTTTACCGCCGTGTACTCGGCAACCGTCGAGGAAAACGACGAGGACAAGGAACTCGACACTATGCCCGACCTCAACGAGGGCGAACATCTCAATCTCGACGACGTGGGGTGCGAGCAAAAGTTCACCAAACCGCCGGCGAGATACAACGACGCAACGCTCGTCAAGGCTCTCGAAGAAAACGGAATCGGACGTCCGAGCACTTACGCAAGCATAATTTCGGTTATCGCAAAGCGCGAATACACCGAAAAGCAGCAAAAAGCAATCGCCCCGACTCAACTCGGCGAAGCGGTTTGCGAGTATATGGAAAAGAATTTCCCCGACATAATGAACCTCAACTTTACCGCACGCCTCGAAGGCGCACTCGATAAGGTTGCGGACGGCGAGCAGCAGTGGCAAGAACTCATAGGCGCGTTTTATCCGCGACTTATGAAGTTTGTGGAACGCGCGGCAAAGCAGGGCGGCGGAAACTATCTTCCCGACGAAGAAAGCGACGTCGTATGCGACAAATGCGGCGCGAAAATGGTCGTGCGTCACGGCAAATACGGTCCGTTCCTCGCTTGCCCGAACTATCCCAAGTGCAAGAATATCAAGCGTATCGTGGAAGTGGTCGGCAAATGTCCCAAGTGCGGCGGCGACGTGAGCAAACGCACCTCGAAAGCGGGAAAGACGTTCTACAGTTGCACGAATTATCCCAAGTGCGATTTTATCAGTTGGGATATACCCGCGCCGTATTTCTGTCCCGATTGCGGCTCTACGATGAAAGTTGTAAAGCGTGACGACAAAACTTACTACGTCTGCACGAATCACGGGTGTAAACATAGAGAACTTGTGAAGGATGACGAATAAGCAAATCACGCGAAAAATTAATAATTAATAATTATTAATTAATAATTGCGGGTGGGCTCTGCCCACACCCGAATAAAAAACATAACGAAACATAACGAAAACAAACGAAAATGAGCAAACAGATTGTTAAAATTATAGGCGGCGGACTTGCGGGGTGCGAAAGCGCGTTGCAACTGCTAAAAAGAGGATTCGCCGTAAAAATGTACGAAATGCGTCCCGTCAAGACTACGGGTGCGCATAAAGGCGATTCTCTTGCCGAACTCGTTTGCTCAAACTCGCTCAAATCCACCGAGCCTTGCACGGCTTCGGGACTTTTGAAAGCGGAACTCGACGTTTTGGGTTGTGCGCTCTTGCCTATCGCGAGAGAATGCGCCGTACCGAGCGGAAGCGCGCTTTCGGTGGACAGAGAAAAGTTTTCGAAAGCGGTTGAAAAAGCACTCGGCGAATATGCCGATTTCACGCTCGTCAGAGAAGAAGTGACTTCGCTTGACGAGGTTATTCCCACGATAGTGGCAAGCGGTCCGCTCACGAGCGACGCTCTTGCGGAAGAAGTGGGAAAACTCACGGGCAAAAGCAGACTGTTTTTCTACGACGCAATCGCGCCTATCGTGGATTTCGACAGCATAGATATGCAAAAAGCGTATTTCGGCGGAAGATACGGCAAGGGCGGCGAGGACTATTTGAATCTACCAATGCAAAAGGACGAGTACGAGCGTTTTTACAACGAACTCGTAAACGCCAAAACCGTCGTGTTGCACGATTTTGAAAAAAGCGAACTTTTCGACGGCTGTATGCCCATCGAGGAAATGGCAAAGCGCGGCAGCGATACCATTCGTTTCGGTCCGTTGAAGCCCATAGGGCTTCGCAATCCGCAAACGGGCGAAAAAGCCTACGCCGTCGTGCAACTTCGCAAAGAGAATATAGCGGGCGACTGCTACAATCTCGTGGGATTCCAAACGAATCTTACCTACGGTGAGCAAAAGCGAGTTTTCAGCCTCATACCCGCGCTCGAACACGCCGATTTCATAAGATACGGCGTTATGCACAGAAACACCTATATCAACGCCCCCGGCGTTCTCGAAAAGACGTTCAGAGTGAAGGGCGAAAGACCCCTTTATATCGCGGGACAACTTTCGGGCGTGGAAGGTTACGTCGAAAGCATAATGAGCGGAATGATAGCCGCTAAGGCACTTGCAAGCGAACTCGACGGCAAAGAATATTCCGTTCCGTCCGACGTCACGATAATCGGCTCTCTTTGCGAATACGTGTCCACTCGCGCGTTGGATTTCAAGCCGATGAACGCGAACTTCGGAATATTGCCGCCGATTGAGGGGGTTAGGGATAAGGCGAAGCGCAAGCAATGCTATTACTTACGTTCTATCGAAGCAATAAAAGCAATGCAAGAAAATTAATAATTAATAATTATTAATTAATAATTGCGGAAGGCGAAGCCTTAATCCGATTGCTCAAACGGCGTTGCGGCAGAGCCAATCGCCCTCGCCGTCATTCAGAGCGTAGCGTGGGAATCCCCTAAATAGAAATGAATCTATTTTGGGCGATTGTCAAAACCGCACTTGTTCTCGCAATCACTAACCGCGCAAGCCCTTTTGCTCTTAAAATTAGATGGGTAAAGACTCAAACCGCAATCCCGCGCGAGTGCTTGCTTGGTGGGTGCACACTATGTGCGCAAGTGGAAAAATTTAACGGCGGTCGGGCGCGACGCGTTAAACAACACATTCGGTGAATGTGTTGTAGCCAAAGCGAACGAGGCGGATTGCTTTGCAAACGCCGAAGTCCAAACACGTGAGGAAGGGGGAAACTTCTATTACAACGAGCAATCAAGAAAAACAAACGAAGTGTGAGGCTATGCCCACACCCCGAATACTGCCGTGAAAAACACTTTGAACGGCTGTAAAAAACATAAACTTGAAATAATTTTGGAGGAATACACTTATGGTGGAATTTCGCGGAACTACTATATGCGCCGTCAGACGTAACGGTCAAACTGCCGTTGCCGGCGACGGTCAGGTTACAATGGGCGAAAACGTCATTATGAAAGGCAATGCCGTCAAGGTCAAACGCATTTACAACGACAAAGTCGTCGTAGGCTTTGCAGGCTCGGTTGCAGACGCTTTTGCACTCAGTGAGAAATTTGAAGCAATGCTTCAAAAATACAGCGGAAATCTTATGCGTGCGGCGGTTGAACTCGCCGAACTTTGGCGCAGCGACAAGGGCGGCAGACGTCTTGAAGCGTTGCTCATCGCGGCGGATTCGACAAGCATTTACGTCATATCGGGTACGGGCGAGGTTATCGAACCCGAAAACGGTATCGTGGCAATCGGAAGCGGCGGAAACTACGCTTTGGCAGCCGCTCGCGCTCTTGCGGACGCAACCGATTTGAGCGCAAAGGACATTGCGTACAAGGCTTTGAAAATCGCAAGCGAGATTTGCGTGTACACGAACGACCATATCACGGTCGAAACAGTCTGACGAGGTGAACTATGGATTCAAACGTATTGACCCCAAAACAAATCGTCGCAGAACTCGATAGATACATCATCGGTCAACACGACGCAAAAGTCGCGGTTGCAATCGCACTGCGCAACAGATACAGAAGAAGCAAACTCTCTGAGGAAATGAGAGAGGAAATCACGCCCAAAAACATCATTATGAAAGGTCCGACGGGCGTGGGTAAAACGGAAATCGCAAGAAGACTCGCAAAAGTCGTCAAAGCGCCTTTCGTCAAGGTGGAAGCGACGAAGTTTACCGAAGTCGGCTACGTCGGTCGTGACGTGGAAAGCATAATCCGCGACCTCGTTGAAGTTTCAATTCGTCTCGTAAAAGACGAAAAATTCAAAGAGGTTATGCCCAAAGCAACCGAAATCGCAGAGAACAAACTTTGCGAAATCTTGCTTCCCGTACGCAAAAACGCCGCGGGCGCGACGGATAAGAGCGACGCGGAACTTAAAGAAGAACTCTTGCAAGAAATCCGCGCGGGACATCTTGACGGAATCACAATCGAAATGGAAATCCGTCAACAACCCAAGCCCATTCAACTTCAACCCGGCAACGCCCCCGGAAACGAAATCGACCTCGGAAGCATTTTCGGCGGTATGCTCGGCAAAGGACAAGTCAAAAAGAGAAAACTCACCGTCAAACAAGCAATGGACTTTATCGTAAGTCAAGAAGCCGAAAAGATGGTGGATCAGGACGCAATCACGCAAGAAGCGTTGCAAAGAGCGGAACAAGACGGCGTGGTATTCCTTGACGAAATCGACAAAATCGCCGCAAACGATCAAGGTCAACAAGGCGGTCACGACGTGTCGCGCGAGGGCGTGCAAAGAGATATTCTTCCCATCGTCGAGGGTAGCACCGTGCAAACGAAGTACGGCTCGATTCGTACGGACTTCATTTTGTTCATTGCGGCAGGCGCGTTCCACATCTCGCGTATGGAAGACCTTATCCCCGAACTTCAAGGCAGATTCCCCATTCGCGTGGAACTCGACAATCTCACAAAAGACGATTTCGTGAAGATTCTCACCGAACCCGACAACGCCGTGCTTAAACAGTACAAAGAACTTCTCGGCGTGGACGGCGTATCTCTCGAATTTACGGACGAGGCAATCGACGAAATCGCAAGAGTCGCGTTCGAGGAAAACGAAAACAGCGAGAATCTCGGCGCACGCCGTTTGCACGCCGTTCTCGAATCCTTGCTCAAAGACGTACTCTACGAGGCGGACGACAACGTTACGAAGGAAATCAACATCGACAAGGCATACGTCGAGCAACATCTGAGCACAAATCTCAAAGAGAGAAATCTTCGCAGATATATAATCTAAATTTCTCGCCGCGCGAGAGCGATATTGCGGCGTTGCCGCAGTGATATTGCACTTCGTGCAGTGATATTGTCCTTGCGGACAGCGATATTGCACTTCGTGCAGTGATATTGTCCTTGCGGACAGTGATATTGCGGCGTTGCCGCAGTGATATTGCACTTCGTGCAGCGATATTGTCCTTGCGGACAGCGATATTGCGGCGTTGCCGCAGTTATGGAAGATTCGATTGATTGAAGCGATACGTCGCTTAATAAATAAAACGAAATACGAACATAGAGGCAATATGATAAACATACCCAAAGGAACCAAAGATATGCTTCCGAGCGAAGCATACAAGTGGCACTACGTCGAGGACGTCGCAAGAGAAGTTGCGGCTTGCTTCGGATTCAAAGAGATTCGCACGCCGATGTTTGAACACACCGAACTCTTTTTGAGAGGCGTGGGCGAAACGACGGACATCGTGACGAAGGAAATGTACACTTTCGACGATAAGGGCGGCAGAAGTATGACTTTGCGCCCCGAAGGCACGGCAGGCGTTGCGCGCTGTTTTATCGAAAACGGCTTGCACCAAGGCGTTATGCCTATGAAAGCGTACTACATCGCAAGCATATTCCGCTACGAGAAACCGCAAAACGGCAGACTCAGAGAACACCATCAATTCGGCGTGGAATGTTACGGTTCGGACAGTCCGAGCGCAGACGCGGAAGTCATTACGCTTGCCTCGACCTTCTTGAGAAAAGTGGGACTTAAGAGCCTCGAACTCAACGTCAACAGCATAGGTTGCCCCAAGTGCAGAGCGGAATACAACAAGGCGTTGAAAGAGTACATCGGCGCAAACTTGCACCTTATGTGCGGTCAATGCCAAGCGAGATTTGAAAAGAATCCGCTTCGTATCCTCGACTGCAAGGAAGAAAAGTGTAAACAAATCACCAAAAACGCGCCCAAAATCACCGATTATCTTTGCGACGATTGCAGAGCGCACTTCGAGGAAGTGCAACGCATACTCACGTCGCTGGGTATAGAATTTAAGGTCAATCCGGGTATCGTACGCGGTTTGGACTACTACACGCGCACGGTATTCGAGTTCGTGTCCACGGACATAGGCGCGCAAGGCACGGTTTGCGGCGGCGGAAGATACAACAATCTCGTCGAGGAAGTGGGCGGCAAGCCTACGCCGGCGGTCGGATTCGGTCTGGGACTCGAAAGACTGCTTTTGGTGCTTGAAAACACGAATAACCTTTCGGCAGAGCAAGAGTGTATGGACGTATATATCGCGCCTATGGGCGACAAAGCGCAGGAAATCGCGAGAAAACTCGTGTTCGATATGCGCAACGCGGGCATAAAAGCCGAAACCGACATTATGCAAAGAGGTCTTAAGGCGCAAATGAAATACGCCGACCGTACGGGCGCGAAGTACGTTTGCGTACTCGGCGACGACGAGATAGAAAAAGGCGTCGTGAACGTCAAGAGAATGAGCGATTCCGTCACGGAAGAATGTCGCATAGACGACCTTTGCAGATTTTTTGAAAAATGACCGAAAGAGGAATAGTGGCAAAAATAAAGGGCAATAAAGCCACCGTGCGTTTCGACAGACGTAGCGCGTGCGACAAATGCCATATGTGCGCAACCACCAAAGACGGTATGAAAGTCGAGGTCGTTGTCGAAAATACGCTCGGCGCAAACGTCGGCGATTTCGTCGAAGTGGAAATGGGCGAAAAGTACGTTCTCACGGCGGCGGCAATCGTGTACGTCATACCGCTCGTGCTTATCGGCGCGGGCATAGGCATAGGCACGCTCATAAACGAAGTGGCGCAAGCGATTTTGGCACTCGTCGGTCTCGTCGTCGGATTTGTCGTCGCAATCCTTCTCGACAGACTCGTCATTCGCAAAAAGAAAGGTTTTGTGCCGACGATGAAAGCTATTGTTAATGAATAATTAATAATGAATAATTAATAATTGCGGAAGGCGAAGCCTTAAACCGATTGCTCAAACGGCGTTGCGGCAAACGGCATTACGGCAAATAATAATATAAAATAAATTCAAGGAAGACAAACTTATGAACGACTATATCGTATTGAACGAGCAAAATTTTGACGAAGTGACGTCCAAAGGCGTCGCGCTTGTGGATTTTTGGGCGACTTGGTGCGGTCCTTGCAAAATGATGGCGCCAAACGTCGAGGACATCGCAACCGAGTATAAAGGCAAAGTCGCAGTCGGCAAAGTGGACGTTGACGAGTGCCCGAATCTCGCAACGCGTTTCGGCATTATGTCCATTCCGACTCTCATCGTCTTTAAGGACGGCGAGAAAAAGGAAGTGCTTGTGGGCTATCGCCTTAAAATGCAAATTGCCGAAGTGCTTGACAAATACCTTTGATTGAACGGAAATCCGCTCAAAAATCGAATTTTTACGGCAAAATCGCGCCAAATAACGCTATTGTACGGCGCATAGACTATTAGGAAAAACGAAAGATGATTGATTTGAAAAGCATAAAACAAGTTGACCCCGAACTTTACGAGTCAATGCTCAAAGAACTTAAGCGTCAACAGCATAATCTCGAACTTATCGCAAGCGAAAACATAGTGTCCGAAGCGGTGCTTGCCGCCGCGGGAACTTTCTATACAAACAAGTATGCGGAAGGTTATCCTGGTAAAAGATACTATGGCGGTTGCGAATACGTCGATATTGCCGAGCAACTCGCAATCGAGCGCGCAAAGCAACTTTTCGGCGTGAAATACGCAAACGTTCAACCGCATTGCGGCTCGAACGCCAACTTTGCGGCGTATTATGC
>CAKQLT010000026.1:0-18799 GCA_934254715.1 uncultured Clostridia bacterium
TACGAGTAAACTCGAGCGGCTCTCTATTACGGAAGCCTTTGGGCTTCCTACGAGTCCCTGAGGATGCACCAAAAAAAAAGCAACAGCATAGGCTGTTGTTTTTTTTATGCGAATACGGGACTTTTGCAACGCAGTTGCAACCACGCAAAAGCGTGGCGAACCCTGTCACACCAGGCTGACGTTCGCCTTATACGAGTAAACTCGAGCGGCTCTCTATTACGGAAGCCTTTGGGCTTCCTACGAGTCCCTGAGGATGCACCAAAAAAATCGCAAAACCGCATTGAAGTAGCAACATACTCAAACGGGTGCGAACTTGTCGTTTGACTACCATTTAAAATAGCACCATACTCAAACAACTGACCCAGCAACTTGGCTGCCACCGCGGTTTGACTACCATTTAAAATAGCACCATACTCAAACAAGTCGTCGCAGAGGTAGACGTAACCGCCTGTTTGACTACCATTTGAAATAGCACCATACTCAAACTATATTCTCGCAGTTTAACGAACGCGTGAAGTTTGACTACCATTTGAAATAGCACCATACTCAAACTATGGTTGTCAATAGTTTTTTTTCAATTTTGTTTGACTACCATTTGAAATAGCACCATACTCAAACCACTCTCTTGCTCCTTTTCGATTTTATCCGGTTTGACTACCATTTGAAATAGCACCATACTCAAACATACGGAATGCATTTCATAACGTGATAGAAGTTTGACTACCATTTGAAATAGCACCATACTCAAACAAGCGTATAGACAGTTTTACCACCACGAGTGTTTGACTACCATTTGAAATAGCACCATACTCAAACCTCAAATTTGAGCATTTTTGCGCACCAACGCAGGAATTTTTAATGGTAGAGGTGTTGTTTTTATAGTATCACGATTACGGCTATTGCGCAACAATCTCGCATAAGTCGTTGTCGATAATTAGCATCGGCTCGTTGTCTACTCTATCGCATTGTTTTCTTTCCAACAGCAAAACCGAATACGGCGCATACGCAAAGTGCGTCATCAACAAGGCGTAATCTTTATCGTCGAGAAAGGATAACAAATTGACCAGCACGTACAGTTTTGTCCCCGCGAATCTCGATTGCGCGTCGAGGTAGTCAAGTATATTTTCCGCAAAAGAATTTTTGTTGTCGATTGGCTTAACTTTCATTGCTTTAAGAAAATCTTGAACGCACAAGTCGGCATCGTATTCGACTGCAATCGGCGAATCTACCGACAGCATATCGCAAAACTCGCTCATACGCCCGCGAAGTTCGTAATACTCTTGCAAATACTCGTCGTCTACGACAGACTTCATTTGGTCGTACAACCCCGAGATAATTTTCTTATCGCAGAGCGATAATCCGAAAAAATCAAACACAATACAACCGTTTTTCTTAAAAGAAAACGCTTTGTCGCCGTCGTCGATGATAAAACACCCGTCCTCGCCGTTTTGTTGCACAACGAAATCGTTGCAATACTGAACGAATTTGTTTGCGTTCTCTACGACGAGCACCCCTACGCCGTTGCCAATATCAAACGGTTTTGAGAAATCGTAATGACATATTTTCATAAAACCACCAATCTGCTGTCGTTGTCGATAACGTTGCTTTTGACCTCGCCTACGATAAGTTCCATTCTTTCGAACTGTTTTTCGGTTACCGTCAGCATTTGCACGAGTCCGTGCTTTGCGCAATGCTTTCTGACGTTTTCTTTTACCGCCTCGCCGACCGTATTGTTGAGCACGAGTTTGCTATACACGGATTCCTGCAACATAGCAAAACCGTTTTTAATCAAGAAATTGTGAAATGCTCGATACTCTGCCCTATCTTTCGAGGTTTCGACCGGCAAATCGAAAAACACAAGTATTCTCATAAATCTATAACTCATAGAAACATATCTGCGACAAATCCTTTGTACAGAGCGCGGAAAACACACTTTTGCAGTAAATTCCTATTGCATCCGAAACGGTGTATTCCTTACCTGCTATTCTGATTTTTTGATTCGTAACGTTTTGTAGTTGTCTTTTTGCGTTAGTATCCAATTCTTCCCCATCCATTTTGAAAACCATTCTGTCAACCAGCACTCTAAACGGTTCCATCAAATCGCACGCAAAGTTGAACGGATTAAATTCGTTTCGATGGAACAACCCTATTTGCGTACAATATCCGTCGGCGACGATAGCGCGGTTAAATGCGGACAAAATGATTGAATATCCGTAATCTAACGCACTATTTATAAAACTTTGTTTATTTCTTGAAAAAGACAAACCGAACAAAGCGTTGAAATACACTTTTGCGGAATGACCTTCTCGATTCGTTGCATCGCAAGGTTGAAGTTGCTCGATATACGACGTCAACAAATTTGCCTGATCCAACCCGACGTCTTTCAAATGCTTGGCTTGTTGGTATATTTTGTTCGCGACGATTTCCGTCCACACGTCCGCACGTATCGCGTCGTCCCACTCTATTTGCGTTTTTATCTTTTTGCTTGCGTCGTGACTTCCGTTTAACGGCAAAAGTTGCGAGTGCGGATTGTGTTGTTCGTCGCAAAACACCACGTTTACTTTGTTTTTGATAAGTTCGCAAACGAGCGCGGACGTAAGCGAAACAGCCGTAGACTCGATTATCAACGTGGATATTTCCGAAATATGTACTTTTTGAGTTTGTTCGTTTCTACACACGAGATAACCCATTTTGTATTCGAGTTTACTGTGTGTAGAAACGACCACCGTGCGCCAACTCATTGTCGATAATATGCCGTTAGATTCACGATATTCTTATAATATCCCGTCGGCGATTGCGTAATAAGCAAACACTCGCCGGTTTCCGGCAACTTTTTATTGCAGGTCAGTACGCCGGCTCTTGATCCGCCACCTATCAACGTAAGATTTGAAGACGTACTGTTGCATTGCATAAGATGCAAAATTTCCAACAGCAACGTGCACTGATTTTCAACCGACAATTCGCAGAATACATCCCGTTTCTCTTTGAGGAACTCGGCTTGTTTTTGCAGTGCGGAAAAGTTAATATACGGATGAGACGTCAGTTTGTCCAAAAGTGCGTTATACAGCGTTAGATTACCTGTTTTGCTTATCTTGTCGTAGGTTTCGTCCACTTTTGCGTCTTTGTTGTTTTTCCTCTTTTCGTTGTACGACACGATACGTTTGACGTACGCCGTCATCTCGGAATCCAAAACCATTTGATTTGCGTTGCAAATCGTCAACGAATCGTTCGTCTTTCCCCTCAGCCACACGTACGCGCCGTTGAGTTTCAACAAAGAATTGATTTTGATTTTTTCTATCAATATTTGCGGTTGTTCGAGTCCGACCGTATTTTTCAAATAGTCGAACACCCTATCCTTTCCGAGCAAATCGACGTAAACGGGTATCGCTTCGATAGACAACTGCGTTTTGCCTTTCTTGCCGACGCTTCGCACAAGAGAAAAATATGCGGTTGTGGCGTTGTCGTAACCGCCGTAATCTGCGGTATTTTCGAGCGGGCAATTTCGTTTAAGCGGAATCAGTTTGTCGTTTGCGCCTTTCGTTTTTACGGTTGCGTCAAAGAGTTTGCCTTCCCCTTCCGACGTAAAACGAACCACTTTGCATATATTTCTGTTGGCAACGGACACGACTTTTTGCTTGTAGGACGGATTCCACGCATTCTTGACGTTTTCTTCAAACAAACGGTTCATATTGTAACTGTCCGCATTGTTGTTTTGGAAGAAAATCGCGGCGTTGCGATTGAATTTCGTATAGTACACGTTTCCGACGACGACGTTCAAATAAGCGTCCTTTGCGTGATGTAAGTCGTTGATTTCTCTGACTTTGACGAGTACGGGGCGATTTTTGTTGATTCTGTTCTTGAAATCGACCACGTTTCTTGCCTTTGAATACACGACGTCGGCATTCGGGTACATTCGTTTCAGTATTTGAGCAACCGCCTTCGTGCTTTGTTGCGTTTCGACGAGTTGACGATTGATAAAATCCGTAAGTTCGTCTACGCCGAGCGGCGTGGACCTCGTCAATCTCTTGAACTTTTCGTCACTTATGAACTTTTTGTTATACCAAACCGTCCAAATCGGCAACATTTTCTCGCGTATTTCATACGCAACGGGATAGCCGTCGCCTTTTGCCGCGTTTGCAGTTTTGTAGCAAAGCACCTTGTTGTTTATTATGCTGTCGTCCTTAATTTTCGATTGCGGATATATGTGGTCTATATCGCAAACGTTCGTATTGAACACTTCTTCGATGCTTATAGGTCTGCCCGTATATGCGCATCTGCCCATTTGGATATAATACAAATACAGTTTATCGCTGAGCAATTTGGTGTCCTCGACGTTTTCCAACGCGTCGATAAACTCTTGCGTTACCCATTGCAAAACGTCCGATTTGCACGCCTTATACAATTCGAGCAACTGCTCTTTTCTCGACTTAGTACGCGCGCCCTTTTTGCTCTTGTCCTCACCTCTTGCCATCTCGATAAAAATTCGAGACGGGGCGCAGCGTTGCACTTTTTCGATTTCTCTTGCAAGGCAAACCGTACGCCAAATCGCGCGCTTAACCGACGGCGAGCAATACAAATCCTCTATCGTTTTGTAAGTGACCTTGTTGTCACCCGCGTATTGGTCGTTGAATTTGTTTACGGAAGATTCAAACCCGAACTTCGAGGACATCAATTCCATCAAATTGCAACCCGTTTCGCGCATCGCTTGAATAATCGTCAGTATTTCGCCGTTTTCGTCGACGGTCGTTATCTCGCTTCCGTCCAAAAACTCTTTTGACAGTCTTCCCCAACCGCTGCAATTCAAGCATTTCAACTGTTTCGTCGTCGCTTCGTCGAACTTAAACGCGCGTTTTGCACGCTCGGCGGCGTCCGACTTGTTCCCCATTACCGTGAACCATCTTACGATTGTTTCGCACTGCTCTCGATTGAAATTATCGCCGAACAATCGCTTGAAAAATCTCAACGTGGAAAAACTGCTCTTGATTTCGCCGTCGATACCCGCAAAATTCTCTTTTGCCTTTTCGCTTTGTTCTATAAGCCCCGCCTTTGCCAGCACGTCCGCGATAACTTTCAACGTTATTTTTCTGTTGTTGTTTTTGGCATATTCGACGATAACCTCTCTTGCTTGCTTGTCGAGTCTGCGCCCTTTGAACGTAACGTTGTTGAGTTCGTTCAAGAACGTAAATTCGCTGTACAAAAGCGACTGCTTGGGAAGCACGTCCTCGCCGACGAGATAGGTGCATTTGCTCGTCATTCGATTGATAAATTCGTCTTCGGACGCTTGTTTATCGACGACTTTGTCGAAATTCCAAGGCGTAATTTTGACGTTTTCCGCGCCGTCGTATTTTTTTACCCACGCAAAGCCCTTGTCGATATGCGCGGTATTCAGAGATCCGACGTAATAAGGTATTCTGAACGTCAAAAGCGAACGTATCTTTTCTTTTACGCTCAAGCCGTCACTTACGTCGTTTAAGAACGGAAAGTTTTCGCTTGCGTTGTCGAGGATTCGTTCCAACTCGGCAAGTTGAACCTGATACGGTATGACCCCGTTTGCATTAGAGCGTTGTTTTTGAAGGAACGAGCCTTCGTCCATACGCTTCAGAATTTCCTCGTCCGTAACGAACGACCTCAAATACTTGTAGAAATCGTCTTTTGAGACGTGACAAAACGAGCGATTCCTATCCTTGCCGACGTATGCGGCGTAGTTGTTGACGTTTTTGCAGAGTCTGAACACATCGCGATATTTTTCTTGTCCGAAGTTTTCTTTGACGTAAGTTTTGAGCAATTCCAAATCGGCGGCGTGCGCGTCGTATATTTCGCACATCGCTTCGGACAAATACTTGTGATTTTTCAATATCTGCGACAAAACCGCCCAGTCGTAAATTGCTTTTGCCTCGCAAATCAACGCGTATTCGTCCTCGTCGAAAGCGTCTTTCAACTTTTCTGTTTCAAAGCCAGCGTCGTCGAAACAAAAATTCTTTATTTGCGGTTCTTCGTCGCCGAACAAGTTTTTGACGTTGACTTGCAAACCGACGATTGCTTTTATTATCGCGTTGCAAGTTTTATCGTTTTCGGTTTCGAGCAACAGTTTAAGCCGCCTTTCTTTGTCGCTTTTGGTTAACTTGCCGCCACATAACGTTTTCAACGCCTCGTCAACGTTTGCAAGCGACAACGTCTTTGCGTTTTCGTCTCTACTTGTCAAAATCTCGTTTATAGCGGAAAACGCGGCGAGAACGACGTCTTTGTTCCCCACGCTGAATTGTTGCCCTTCAAACAGAAAATGTCCTCTGTTTTTGATTATATGCGCGACGGCAAGATACAAAAGGCGTACGTCTTTTATCTCTTTTGCTCTTTGTGCGTCCAAAAACGCCGCTCTCAAATGATAAATCGTCGGATAATTTTTGAAATATTCTTTATCGCCGAACGCCTCGTCGTGGAACAAGCAATCCCTATAAGCAACGCCGTCGCTTTTGTCTTTGACGTTGTATTTGCTGTTGTTCAGTCTCTCGAAAAAGCAAAAATCCGTCTTTGCAATCTCTTGCGCAAACAGTTCTTGCAACAGTTTGATTCTTTGACGTCTGCGCGCCGTACGTCTGCGAGAAGTCCTACTTGCACGTCGCGTTTCGGAAGTTTTTGCTTCATCGAAAAGATACACGCCCCAGAAATCTTGTCCGCGCGTTTTCAACAAATTATATTCGGTATCCGTAGTCGCCCAGCCTATCGATTCCGTGCCTATATCGAATCCGATATAATATTTTTTATCCATATCTTGACATCTCCTTATCATATGTTATAATAGGGGTACTCAAATGATTGACTACCATTTGAAGTAGCACCATTAGTTCAAATAAAATTTTTTCAAATCGCCGGTTATCCGGTTCGCACGTTGTGCGAAATTCAAAACTCGCTTTGCGAGTTTTTTGTTTATATTAAGTCAATACACAAATTATATCATCTAACGCAAACATATTCAAGCCGCATTTTGCGCCGCTTTGCAACGTTTAGCCGCTATGCAACGTTCCGCCGCTTTGCAAGCGTTTCTAAGCCGATTTTTCTTATGATTGACACAAAACTTTTTGCAAATTAATATCAACAACGGTATTCGGATATGTTGAAAAGACACGAGAAATATAGTAAAATCAACGCATAAAAACGAATCGTAAAATTGACGATATACGCGATTAAGAGGCAGACATATGAAAATCAAACAGCAAAAACAGATAAAAGAATTTTTGGTTGAGGAATTTGGGGAAAGCAAGGGCGAGGCGTTGTTTTCAGAGCAAGAAAAGTTGTTGGACACGCTCATCGCAAACACGAAAGACAAGTCGGAAAATCAAATGAAAACGCTTGTGCAGACGCTTCTTCCCCGCATTGCTATGTACAAGGTTTTGACGAAGGACGGCACGCAAGAGAGCGCATACGAGTATATGCGCAAGTATATGATGGACAAAATCGCGCTGAAAAAGCACGAATCGATGGCTAAAATGGAAGCCGTGCCCGGATTCTACTCGCTGTACAGCAAAATATTCCTCTCTTTTATGCGCAAAACCGACCTGCAAGACAGCGTGCAAACGCAAGGCAAGGACTATTTCGACGTGACGATAAGCAAGTGTCTTTGGCATACGGCGTGCGTTGAAAACGGCTGCGCCGAACTTTGCAGACTGTTTTGCGACGTAGACGACGTGTCTTACGGCGGACTTAATAAAATGGGCTTTTCGCGCACGAAAACTTTGGGATACGGCGGCGATTGCTGCGACTTCCACTTCTTCAAAAAATAACGTTGCGGAAAGATTCAAGTACGAGTATAAACTCAAAAGGTATCGACAATGAACGAAAGACCCAATCTCGACGCGCGGCTCGACGGAAAGACGTTCCGCAGTTACTATTATTTGAAAGAGGAATTGATCGATTTCTGTCGCAATCACGGTTTGCCCGTCACGGGCGGGAAAATCGAACTGACGGACAGAATCGCGCACTTTCTCGACACGGGCGAGTTGCTTCCGCCCTCTAAAAAAAAATCGCGCGGCAACGGCGCGGGCGAAATCGACGAAAACACGATTATCGAGCAGAACGTCGTGTATTCCGAAAAACTCAGAGCGTTTTTCGTTGCAAAAATAGGCAAAGGCTTTACTTTTAACGTTCCCTTTCAAAGGTGGTTGAAAAGCAACGTCGGAAAGACGTATGCCGACGCTATCGAGGCATATCCTCGGCTATTGAAAGGAAAGAAAGAAAACAAGACTGCAATAGACAGACAATTCGAGTACAACACGTACGTTCGCGATTTCTTTGCCGACAACTCGGGCAAAAGTTTGAACGACGCGATTGCGTGCTGGAAGTACAAAAAGAGTTTGCAAGGTCACAACCGCTACGAGCGCGCCGACCTCGTCGCGATAGAACGCAAAAACGACTGATTCGGCGCAAGCCGCTTTTCAAAAGGATTTTTCCTTATCGCGCATTAATCCGTCCCCTCTGACAATACTATTATAGATAGAATGAAACATCTATAAAAAGAGGTGGACAATGAAAAAAGGAAACAATTTGCAACTCAAAAATCTGAACGTCGTATACGGCGTAGCGTTGATTGCGACGGGCGTGCTGTTTTGCGTGTTGCGCTCGTCTTTCGTAAGCGCGATGCTGACGGTTGCGGGCGTGCTGGCGGCAATGGCGGGTGTGTTGAATCTCGTATGCAAAAAATGGGTTGTCGGCGGCATCGAAATCGCCCTCGGCGTGGTTGTCGTAACTTGCGGTTGGACTGTCGTCGACGTTGCGCTGTTGGTGCTCGGAATCGTGTTGTGCGTTTATGCGATATACTCGCTCGTTACGCAAATATCGATGTTTAAGCGTGCGAATACGAGGGATAAAGTGTTTATTTTGCTGAATCCTATCGTAACGCTTATCGTTGGCGTATTGTTTATCGTGGCAAAGTGGTATATGATTGACGCGGTGTTTATCGTGCTCGGCGTGGTGGCGATTTTGGAAGGAATCGCGCTTATGTTCAAGACTGATTCGGCGGAAAAATCCGACGAAAAAGCGGCGTAAAAATCACGGAATTAATTCAAGTTTTCGCATAAAAGGAAACGCCGTTATTATGAAAAACGCACGATAACGGCGTTAAAAAACCGCAAAAAAATCCGTGAAAAATCACAAAAAAACCTATAAAAACCGCTTGTTTTTTGCATAAAAAACGTCAAAAAAACGTCAAAAAAACGCCGTTTTTTACGGCGTTTTTTGATTGAAAAAGAGTAGTTTTTCGTTTCACTTCAACAATTTTTCGGCGTTGTCAAAGTTGCGCTGCACCGCTTCAAACACGTTGGCAAGTCGTCTGCCGTCAACGAAGCAATGGTTGACTGTGACGTTCAAAATCATAACGTATTTGCCGTTTTCTATGCGGTACTTATCCCACGCGATTCTCGGACAAGAGGACGATTCGATATTATCGTCGGGAAGCGGATGCGTGAACGATTCTATGCTCAACCACGGCAAACAAGTGATGTAATAATCGTCGTAGTCGCTCGAATCGTTGTACTCGTCGTCGAACTCGGTTTGCGATTTCTTCTCGTCGATGATTTTGCGAGTTTGCTCGTAAAATCCCTTGTAGTCCTCAATCATTTTGAAGCCCGCGTTGGCGAATTTGCCCGAGTCCGTCATAACGGTGAAAGTCGGGTTGATGACGTCGTAAAGACGGATTTCGCCTCTCACCTCGCGCATACGCATTTCGGGTACGGAATTGAGCGCTTTGGTCACGAGATAAAGCGTGTTGGCAAAAAAACTCGTGCCGTTTGCTTTGGACGCTTTCACCACTTCGCTGACGTCGACTTTGACGTTCATTCCGTAGCAAGGATTTGCAAAAGTCCTAAACCACTTGTATTGCGAGGGATTGTCGAGTTTCTCTATGCTTATCGTTTGGTACATATAATCCTTTTGTCCGACGGTCGTCGGGCGTTTCGTTGTTCTTTTATTCTTGTTCGTCGAATCTCAAATAGGCTTCTTTCAAGATTTTGGCGCAGTTTTCGACGCCTATCGCGGACGTGTTGAGCGTGATGTGATAGTTGCTTGCGTCGCCCCATTCGCCGTCCGTATAGTAGCGATAGTGTCTTGCTCTCATACGGTCGTTTTCTTTGATGAGTCTTTCGGCTTTCTTAACGTCGTCGGTGCGGCGGAACACTTTTATGACCCTTTCCACCCTCGACGGCATATCGGCGTGGATAAACACATTGAGGCATTTATACTTGTCTTTAAGCACGTAGTCCGCGCAACGTCCGACTATAACGCACGGTCCGTTTTTGGCGATTTTTTCAATCGCGTCCGCCTCGCAAGCGTAAATTTTGGATTCGATATTCTCGAAGTTGTTTACGAGGTTTCCGCCCCACATACCCGACGTGAACGCAAACGAGGATATGCCTTTCATTTTCTGTTCGTTTTCCTTGATGAACTCTTGCGCAAAGCCCGAATCTTCGGAAGCCATAGCGATGATTTCTTTGTCATAGAACGGAATATTGAGTTCTTCTGCAAGCAATTTGCCGACAAATCTTCCGCCGCTGCCGTATTGCCTCGATATTGTGATAATCGTGTTCATAAAACTCTCCTTCCGAGCGGAAAACCGCCCGCTTATCTACATATTTATTATCAATCATTTGCGCAAATTCGTCAATACGCAATTTGCGAAAAAGTATGCGTTTTATTCCGCAACCTCGTCCACATTTTGCTCGTCCGCCCTTTCCGCTTCGTCGGGAATGGGATTCACCTTCTTTTTTATCGCGCCGCTCAAAAAGATTGCGGACACGACGTCAGTGAGGACTTCGGCAATGAGGAACGTCCACCATACGTTGTCGCAAACGCCGTCGAAAAGCGTGAAAACGTAAGCCGTTGGAAACACGAACACGGCAAGGCGCAACACGGACAGTACGAGCGGCTTCACGGCGTATCCGAACGCCTGCAGAACGCCTTGCACGGCAACGGTAAAGCCCATAAACACGAAACTTGCCGCGCCTATTCTCGTCGCTCTTTCGCACACGGCAATGAGTTCGCTCGACGTATCCTGCGAAAGCGCGAACAGCCTTGCGAGCGGATTTGCGATACACTCGAACAGCACGAACAGCGCAAGCGTGACGATAAGCGTGTCGATTATGCCGTGTTTTATCACTTCCCTCACCCTATTTTTGTACTGCATACCGTAGTTGAACGACAGCGTGGTTATAATCGTATTTGACAGTCCGAACGCCGAGAAAAGCGCGATTTGCTGGATTTTGTAATAAATGCCGAACGCGCCGACCAAAATCGTGACGTTGGCGTTTGCCGTCGTCAAAATGGCGTTCATACCCGCCATCATAACCGACAGCATAGCCTGCATTATCGCCGCCGATATGCCGATTTGATAGATGTTTTTAATGATTCTTGCGAACGGCTTGATATACTTGGGATTTCCGCTGATTTCCTTGTTTTTGACGTAGTGGAAAATCATTGCGATAAAGAGCGAGGCGAACTGACCGATAATCGTCGCCCACGCCGCGCCGGCAACGCCCATTCCGAGCGGAAAAATGAAAACGTAGTCCAAAACAATGTTGCACACCGCGCCCGCGATTTGCGCTATCGTCGAGTACATAGTTTTGCCCGTCGCTTGCAAGAATCTTTCGTATACGGTGTAGCCTATCGAGCCTAAGGACAGACAGCAACATATTTTGAGGTAGGTCGAACCCATTTCGACGACGAGTTCGTCCTTTGAAAACAGCGATATAAACCACTTCGACAAAAACAAGCCGAATATAAGGAACACCGCGTATATGACGAGCGCAAGGAAAATTCCGTTGCCCGCCGTTTTGCTCGCCTTTTCGCCGTCTTTTTCGCCGAGACTTTTGGAAAGGCACGCGTTTATGCCTATGCCCGTACCCACGCCGATTGCAATCATCATAATCTGCACGGGGAACGCGAGCGTCAACGCTTGATTCGCAATTGCGCCGACTTCGGAAATATTTGCGACGAACACGCTGTCCACGACGTTGTAAAGCGCTTGAAGCACCATCGAAACTATCATAGGCAGTCCCATCGTCCATATCAACTTTTTGACGGGCATAACCGCCATCTTGTTTTGTTTGGTCTGTTCCATAACCTTCCTTTTTTTGCCGAGCAACAAAAAAATCGCGTCGCAGGGCAAATCACTAAAATCCGGATTTACGCACAATGCAACACGATTTTCGCTTGAAATATTTATTTTTGGATTATAATAGCACAAATAAAAATCGTTCGTAAGCGTTTTTCGCGATTTTTCCAATTATTTTTCGGCAAATTCCCGACGATACGGCAATCAGGGCGCAAGGCGTAGGCGATTGACTTTTCACCGCTTTGAAACTATAATTGTCACATCAATATCGAGAGGTATTTTATGCCATACACGGTATATCTCAAAAAAGGCGAAGAAAAACGCGTGCTTCAAGGTCACAGTTGGGTGTACGCAAACGAAGTTGCGCGCATAGAAGGCAAGGATAAAAACGGCTCGCTCGCGAGTGTGCGCACGCACGACGGAAAGTTCGTCGGCAAAGGTTACATAAACCACCTTTCAAAAATTCTCGTGCGCATTTTTATTCGCGACGAAAACCAAACCGACGACGAAAATCTTTACGCCGAACGCATAAAAACCGCAAATAATTGCCGCACTGCACTCGGCTACAACGATTGCTATCGCGTAGTTTTCGCGGAAGCGGACAATCTGCCCGCACTCGTCGTTGACAAGTATTCGGACTATCTCGTGTGCCAGTTCCTTTCCCTCGGCATAGACAAGCAAAAAGACAAAATCGTCGATTGCCTCGTAAAGATTTTCAATCCCAAAGGCATATACGAGCGCAGTGACGTTGCCGTTCGCTCGAAAGAGGGTCTCGACGAGCGCACGGGCGTGATTTACGGCGAAGTTCCCGACAAAATCGTCGTCACCGAAAACGGCTTGAAAATGTCCGTAGACGTGAAAAACGGACAAAAAACGGGATATTTCCTCGACCAAAAAGAAAACAGATTCGCAACTCGCAGATATGCAAAAGGCAGAGTTTTGGATTGCTTCTGCAACAGCGGCGGATTTTCCGTCAACAGTGCTCTCACCGCCGACGAAGTTATATCTTGCGACATCTCGAAAACCGCGCTCGACAACGTCAACGAGAACGCGCGCCTCAACGGAATAACCAATATAACCACCAAGTGCGGCGACGTGTTCGACGTGCTTCGAGCATACAAAAACGACGGCGAAAAATTCGATTTGGTCATTCTCGACCCGCCCGCATTCTGCAAGAGCGCAAGCGAGGTTAAGGACGCGTACAGAGGTTATAAAGACATCAATATTTTGGGTATGAAACTCGTAAAAAGCGGCGGCTATCTCATATCCTCGTCTTGCTCGCACTATATGACGTTCCCTTTGTTTGAAAAAATGCTCGTCGAAAGCGCAAAAGAAAGCGGAAAAATCGTGCGTACGGTCGAGATAAAATCGCAAGCCCCCGACCACCCGTCCCTACTCTGCGCCGAAGAAACGCAATATCTCAAATTCTTCGTCTTGCAAGTTATGTAAGTTTTTTTTACATTTTCAAGATATAAAGCGATAAAAAATAAACGCACCGTATCGGCGCGTTTATTTTTTTATAATCTTCCGCAACTGCGACAAAGTCGCAATATCACTGTTGCGAAGCAACAATATCGCTGTCGTAAGACAATATCACTGCACCATAAGTGCTATATCACTGTGCTATGCACAATTATGCCACGGAATTGTCGCTTTTCGTATCACTCACAACGTGTACGTCAAGTTGATTGAACGGTATCGTTATGCCGTTTTGGTCAAACGCTTTCTTGACGTTTTCAAGCATATCGAAATTCACCGTCCAGTAATCCGCGTTCTTGCACCATACTTTCGTCGAAATGTCTATACTGCTTGCGCTCTGTTCGGATACGCGTATAGACGGTTCGGGGTCTTTGAGTATGAGTTCGTTTTGCGCGCATACGTCCGCGATAACCGCCTTTGCCTTTTCAAAATCGTCCGAATACGAAATCGAGAATTTGAGGTCGACTCTGCGCAAATCCTTTTCGGAAAAGTTTACGATTTGGCTTGTGGAAAGGTTGCCGTTGGGCAAATACACGACTTTGTTGTCCGTCGTGCGCAATCTCGTATGGCAAATGCGAATGTCCTCAACCGTACCTTCGTAGCCGCACGCTTGAATGTAGTCGTCGTCCTTGAAAGGTCTTGTGATGAGGATAAGCACGCCGCCCGCAAAGTTTGAAAGCGTACCGTTGATTGCAAGACCGACGCCGACGCCCAATGAGGCTATAAGCGCGGTGATTGCGCTCGTATCGATTCCGACGTAGCCGATAAGCGCGATGACGACAAGCACTTTGAGCGCGACTTTCACGACGTAACTGACGGTCTTGTAAATGGTTTTGTCAATTTTCTTGTTTTCAGCGACCTTTTTGTCCGCGCGCTTTGCAATTTTCTTACAAATCCAGTTGATAAGTGAAAAAGATACTATCATTATCACGATTGCGATAACGATTTTGATTCCCGTGTTAGTGAGCCAGTTTTGAACGGTTTGCCACACTTGTTGCCAGTCCATATTACACCTCATAAAAACTTGTGTACAGAGCGCACTTTTGCGCTTCGTCAAGTGATTATACCCTCAAACTGCCCTTTTAGCAACATAAATATAGCAAAGATTAAGTGATAATAGAATTTAGGGCTCGCCCGACAGCGATTGTTACCGAAGGCCAATCGCGTGCAGTGTGACGAAGTCACAGGGCATACGGAAGTATGCGGTGCGGAACGCACCTTCGAGCAGTGATAAATACACAAATATAAAGAAAAACCCTACTAAACAGTAGGGTTTTCGGATGTTGGTGGAGGTAACAGGGCTCGAACCTGTGACCTCACGGATGTGAACCGTGTGCTCTAACCAACTGAGCCATACCTCCGTCTTCTCGCAATATATGCGAGAATTTATGGTTTATGATTTGTACATTCTCTTCCGAGCCGCTTCCGCTTTCTTTTTGCGTTTTACGCTGGGTTTCTCGTAAGCCTCTTTTTTGCGGAGGTCACCGATGATGCCGTCGCGTGCGCATTTTCTCTTAAAACGGCGGATTGCGTTGTCCAAACTTTCGTTTTCACCGACTCTGACTGTTGACATCTTTTTCACCTCCTCGGATTTCAATTCCTTTCTATTATACACGAAAAAAGTTTGATGTCAAACGAAAAAATAAGCAAGGCGAATTAAATTGCAAAATTACAAGGAATACAACTAAAAAATAATTGCGTTTACAACAAAAAAAGCGTGCGGAAAGCACGCAATTTGGCAACGGGACGTTGCAGAGATAAATTCAATGCGAATATCTCGAAAACGGTTGATTATTGATTGTCTTGGGCGTTTTTGGCTTCGCGGACGGCTTTGGCAAGTTGCCCTGCACACGACGTGTCCTTAAATCCGCACTTCACGTCGCCGAGTTTGCGCTCAATTTCGTCAACGGTCATTCCCTCAACCAAAATGGGTATTGCTTTGAGGTTGCCGGGGCAACCGCCGACGAAGTGTACGTTGGTGATTACGTCGCCGTCGATGTCGAACGATATTTCTCTTGAACAAGTGCCTTGCGTGCGATAATTGTAGTGCATTTTATCCCTCTTTATTTTACAAATTTATATGATTTTCAGTGATTCTATTGCGGTCAATTCCATTTTGTCGCTTGTTCGGATTCCATTGCATTGTACTATGCAAAACCCGTCGGGTCAACGATATTTTTGCGTTTTTACGAATCAGTCGAGGTCGTATTCAATCAAGGTTTTGCCGCCTTGCAACGTTTTGACTTCGATTTTATGCTCGTCCAAAATTGCGTACGAGCGTTCCACGCCTTCGGGCGACAAACCGAGCGCGCCGACGCAGACGTAAATCACGCCGTCTTTCACTTCGAGCATAGCGCGGTGGAAGTGTCCGTAAAACACGACGTCGCCCTTCTTTGCGTTCTTCGGCGGCAAATCGGGGTTGCACTTGTGACCGTGCGTAAAGAACAGCGTACGACCGTACCATTCGCGCGAGAAGTCCTCGCCGATTGGAAAATCGCTTATCATCTGGTCAACTTCGCTGTCGCAGTTGCCCTTGATTACGGTGATAAAGTCCTTGGATTCGTTGAGCATTTTGGCAACCGTCATAGGCGCATAGCCTTCGGGGAACGGATTGCGCGGACCGTGATTGTATATGTCGCCCAAAAGAACGACTTTTACGCTCGGATCGCTTTTGCGAGCGTCGTTTACTATATCGAGGAATCTTTCTATGTTCGCGCTCGAACCGTGAACGTCTGAACCGATGTAGAGTTTCATATCGAGCCTCCTTCTTATTGAAACGAGTATACCACACCGCCGCGCAGTAGTCAAAGAAGAAGCGGAATTTGTGGCGGAAATTGCGATATTTTGTCTTGCGAGGTTTGCATATATATGTTATACTATTGTAAACTATTTGGAGGAAAATATGAAAACAGTCAGACTTCGCACACCTTTCGAGGTTGGTTCAACACCGCTCGCGGAATATCCGCGTCCGCAGTTTGCAAGAGACAGTTACGTCACGCTCAACGGCGAATGGGATTACGCCATTTTGCGCAAGAGCGAGAGTTTTAACGGCAAATATCAAGGCAAAATACTCGTTCCGTTCTCACCCGAATGTTTGCTTTCGGGCGTTCCCGAGGGCACGAGAGTTACGCCCGACGACGTGCTTTACTATCATCGCACGTTCAATCTCGACGCAAACTTCGTCAAGGCAGTCACGATTCTGCACTTCGACGCTGTGGATATGATTTGCTCGGTCAAACTCAACGGCATTTCCGTAGGCGAGCATATCGGCGGCTACGTTCCCTTCTCTTTGGACGTATCGGCAGCGGTCAAAGTCGGTGAAAACGTCATCGAACTCGTCGTTACCGACCCTTGCGACACGAGTTATCACACTCACGCAAAACAATCCTCTAAACCGGGCGGAATCTGGTATACGCCGCAATCGGGTATTTGGCAAAGCGTATGGATCGAGAGTATGGACGAAGTGTACCTCAAAGACGTCACCATCGTTCCCGACATCGACACCGACACAATCAACTTCAAATTCGACAAATCCGCAAACGTACCCGTCGACGTCATCGTTATGGACGGCGCAAAAGCAATTTTCAGCGGTCAATTCGACGGCGATACGGCAAGCATAAAACTCGAAAATTACGAACTTTGGTCGCCCGAAAACCCCAAACTCTACGACGTGGCGTTCAAAGTTGGCAACGACATCGTTAAATCCTACTTCGGTATGCGCAAATTCAGTTGGGTCACCGACAGCAAGGGCTTCAAGCGTATGGGCCTCAACAACAAGCCGTACTTCCACACCGGTCTTCTCGACCAAGGCTACTGGTCGGACGGTATGCTTACTCCGCCCTCTAACGCCGCTCTCGAATGGGACGTCAAGATGGTCAAATCTATGGGCTTCAATATGCTCAGAAAACACATCAAAATCGAGCCTTTGCGCTGGTACTACCACTGCGACAAGGAAGGTATTTTGGTTTGGCAAGATATGGTCAGCGGCGGCACGAAATACAACCTTTTCTACATAGGTTTGTTGGCAACCGTGTTTGAATACCACATCAAAGACGACAACGAATCGGGTTACAAGAAACTTGCGCGCGCGGACAAAGAAGGTCGCGACGAGTTTGAAAACGAACTTCGCGTCACTATGAATCACCTCAAGAACGTCGTATCACTTGCGGTATGGGTTCCCTTCAACGAAGGGTGGGGACAATTCGACTCGGTGCGCATAACCAAAGAAATGAAAAAAATCGACCCCACCCGTCTCATCGACAGCGTAAGCGGCTGGAACGATCAAGGCAAAGGCACGTCGGACACCAAGAGTTTGCACATCTACTTCAAGCCTTTGTTCGTACCCAAGAACGACGACCGTTGCTACATTCTCAGCGAGTTCGGCGGATACGCAATCAAGACGGAAGGTCATATGTACTCGCCCGACAATCAATTCGGCTATCGTATCTACAAGAAGCCCGAATCGCTTGCAAAGGCAATCAAGAAACTCTACGAAAAGACGATAGTCCCCAAAATCGACAAAGGTCTTTCGGCAACCGTGTACACGGAAGTGAGCGACGTCGAACAAGAAATGAACGGTCTCGTCACCTTCGACAGACGCGTCATCAAAGTGCCCGTCGATCTTATGCGTGAAATCAACGCGCAACTCGTCATCAAAGACTGACAAAAAACATCGCTATTATGCGCTTCGTTTCTTCGGAAGCGAAGCGCAATAATATTGCAAATTTTCAATTTTAACGATACTAAAGGTGAAACTATGAGCCTCGCAGATCAAATTTTTATCGAAACTTGCCGCAATATACTCGACAACGGAATCAGCGACGAAAACCTCGAAGTGCGCCCCAAATGGCTTGACGGAACGCCGGCGCACACCGTAAAGAAGTTCTGTATCGTCAACAGATACGACCTCTCGAAAGAGTTTCCGATTATCACGCTTCGCCGCACCGCTTTCAAATCCGCAATCGACGAGATTCTCTGGATTTGGCAAAAAAAGAGCAACAACGTGCACGACCTCAACTCGCATATCTGGGACAGTTGGGCGGACGAAACCGGCTCTATCGGCAAGGCGTACGGCTACCAACTCGGCAAAAAGAGCATATATGCCGAGGGCGAATTCGACCAAGTGGACAGAGTGCTTTACGACCTTAAACACAATCCGCAATCGAGGCGCATACTCACCAACATCTACAACTTCGAGGACTTGCACGAAATGCACCTCTACCC
>CAKQLT010000027.1:0-18422 GCA_934254715.1 uncultured Clostridia bacterium
CCGTATACGAGCCTCTGAACGCCGAGAGCGAGAGGTATTTGAACGGCACGACCACTTCGCCTCTGAGGTTGAACGCGCCGTAAAGTTTTTCGGGGTTGGACGACGTGTCGTCGGGGTCGTTGACCGCAACAACGAATATGCCGTTTGAAAGTTCTTGTTGCTGAATGTCGTTGCGGGTGTTGTGTCCCACCTTGTTGCCGTCCTTGTCGTAGACGTTGAACTCGCTGGGAAGCACGGGGTTATAGTAGTAGCCGTCAACGCATTGCATAATGAGGTCGTAATAACCGACTTTTTCCTTCTTTTGGTCCTTTATGGTAATGCCGTAGTTGCCCGTGAGCGACATAACGACGTTGAAGTTTTCGTCGAGGATAAACTGGTCGTAAGTGCCGATTTTGTTTTTAATGGTCAAGCCGTAACTTGCGTAAGTGAATCCGTCTTTGAGGTATTGCGAGGTCGCGATACCCGCCTTGTCGCCGTCGTAGTAGTTGTTTTCGAGATACAAGAAAACCTTGTCCGAATTTTTGGTGTATTCGGAAGATTTGTCGTTGTCGGGGGTGTAAATTCTGCGAGAGAAAACGTAGTAGTCGAATCCGTCGTAGTAGGTGTATTCCTCGTCCTTTGCGACCGTCCAGTCTTGGTGGATAAAGAATTTTCCGCCGCCCATATAGGTTATTTCGCCGTAGTAGTCGTCTTTGTCGTTGTCGGCAACCGTACCGTTCGTTGTTGCGACGGTGGTGTCAACCTCGCCCGAAACGCTGCTCGGAACAGCGAAGATATAATCCCCTGCCGTGTTGCCCGTTATGGTGACGTACTTGCCGTCGAAGCCCTTGACGCCCGTGAGAGTGTCTTTGGCGTTTTCGAGTTTTGCAACGAGCGTTCCGCGTTGCGAAAGTTCGCCGCTTACGCTCGGACGATATATGGAAGTATAACCGCTCGTGCCGTTTCTGTCGTACGCAGAGTTGACCGCGACGAGTCCGCTGTCGAGGATTTTAAGAATGGTGTCGATGTTTGCGCCGCTGTTTGACGACCAGTTGATTTTTGTGCGCGAAAGCACCGTTCTGCCGTTTGAATCGAACACACCCGCCGTGTAATCGTTAAACTTGCAAGCGATAAGACCGTCTTTGACTCTCAAAGCGGAAATTCCGAGCGACGCGGGCAAAATCATACCTTTCATACCGCCGTCGAAATATCCTTTCGTATCGCCGCATTTGACGATTGACAGCACGTCGCCGTTGCTCACGACGAATGCGTCGAGGCTTTCTATGTAGCCGACGTCGCTGTTTACGTTGACCGCTTGAGTGCTTTTTGCCGCGCTCGTGGTGTAAACCGACCAACCCGTATCGAGAGTAAATTCTCTCTTTACGCCGCTGAATTCGGGATTGCTTTGAGTGGACTTGAAGATGTCCTCAACCGTCTTTGCCTTCACTTCGTCCTTGTCGCAAGAAACGAGGAAAGCCACGCACGCAAAGAGCGTGCATACCGTGAGCGTAAGCGCAACGATTTTTGCCAAAAATCCTTTGTTTTTCATAGTTGCTCCGTAAAATAGTGAGTGCTTATGCGCACCCCCGTCGTCATATATACAAAATCCGCAAGCAAAATATTTGATTTTATTTTGAGCGGGTGCGTTGTATCCGATTGTTTTGCAAGGTATGCCCTCGTGACGTTGTCGATGAGGATTCCGTCAAGCCCTCTGCAATGCTCGCAGACTATTCCGTCCGCGTCCTTAAAGTATGCGTTCGAGTCGATGTCGCACTTGCAAACGTTGCAATGCGCAAAATCGAGAGCGTTGCCCGATATATCCAAAAATCCGAGCAAAAAATCGCGTACGGTATCGTCCGCTTCTTCATCGCCGTACGCGAGCGTATCGAGGGTTTTGAGCGAGAGGATAAAGAGGTCGGGATTTGCCTCTCTCGAGCCTTTTTGCAAGGTTTCGAGCACCAAAGACGCGGCGTAGTACTTTTCTATGTCCGTAGTGATTTTGGAAAAGGATTCGATTTGACTGCACTCGGTTATGACGTATCTTCCGTTTCTGCCGCTCAAAACGTAGTCGCCGAAATTCATAGGCTCGGCGGCGTAGCGCAGTTTGGCTCTCGGTTTAAGGCAACCTTTCGCCGTTGCGGTCAAAACGCCCGTTTCAACGCCGACAAGAGTGACAATCATATCACTCTCGTTGTAAGGTACTGCCCTCGTTACGACGGCTTTAACTTTTACGTCGGCTGTTTGCATTTTCCCCTCGCAAGTTCTGCGAGTTATCCTCGTATTCCTTCATCGCAAGGTACATTCCGTACACTTCGACGTCCCCGGTCTTTGCAAACATTTCCCATAACTCTCGTTTGTTCACGCTGTCAGTATGTGCAGAAACGTCCGCATTATCCGTGATTTTCTTATTTTTTCGTTATTTCCTTATTTTTCGGCTTCTTTGCGGCTCGTCAGTCCTTTTTGAGGGCTTTGAGGTCGTAGCCGAGTTCTTTCATAATTCTGTCGTCGTCGCGCCACTCGTTCTTAACTCTGACGTACAAGGTCAAAAACACTTTTTCGCCCGTCATTTCTTCGAGGTCGTGGCGAGCCTTCGTCGCAATCTGCTTGAGCATTTCGCCGCCCTTGCCGATAACTATCGCCTTGTGCGACTGCTTCTCGCAAATTATGTCCGCGTCGATGTCGATTATGGGTTGTCCCTCTCTTTCTTCGAATTTGTTGATGTAAACGCCTATGCCGTACGGCACTTCCTTGTCGAGAAGATAGAGTGCTTTCTCGCGGATAATCTCGGTTGCCATAAAGCGCATACTGCTTTCGGTGTACATATCTTCGGGGTACATCGGCACGCCCTCGGGAAGAAGTGCCACGAGTTCCGCTTTGAGCGGTTCGAGGTTGTCCTCTTTCTTTGCCGAGATAGGCACGATTGCTTTGAGCCCTGCGATTTTGTTGAGTTTTTCAAGGGATTCAAACATAGTTTCTCTCGTCACGCAGTCCTCTTTGTTGAGAGCCACGACTACGGGAACTTTGCTTGCGTTCTTTTCGAGGAACTCGTAGTCCTCTTTTTGCATACCCTTTGCCGCGTCGATAACGTACACTACGCCGTCAACGTCTTTGAGCGAGTTTTCAACCGCTTGCATCATATATTGTCCGAGATGATTGCGCACTTTGTGAATACCGGGGGTATCGATAAGCACCATTTGGTAGCCGTCGCCGTTGATAATGCCCAAAAGTTTGTTTCTCGTGGTTTGAGGACGCCAAGAAACTATGGACACTTTTTCGCCCACAAGCGCGTTTGTGAGAGTGGACTTACCGGCGTTGGCAAGTCCCGCAATGCAAATAAAACCGCTTTTGAAATCTTCGTACATATATTTTTACTTCCTCTTTTGCTTTCTTCTTATATCTTGCTCTTATGCTTCGAACAAGGGTTTCGTTTGAATTTGAAATTTCCCCCTTCCTCACGTGTTTCCCCGCCCGCCGTTCCCCCTCTGCATAAATTTGAGGGAACCCACGGCGTCCGCTTCGCGTGGGGCAACACTCGGCACTCACATAGAAAGGTATCGTCCTCTTGTTATGCCACTCGTTCACGGGCGAAAAAATCCACACTCGCCCGTTCACTTGTACTAATCGTCAAGTTCGGCACTCGCTTTCTCGCCGCCGTTGCGGCTCGCGTTCCGTCTTCGAAGTCGCACATCCCGTGTAAGAGTAGCCTTCGAATAAGTGTTTGGAATAAGGCTTCGCCTTCCGCAATTATTAATTATTCATTATTAATTATTAATTATCGATGCAGTCCAACTTTTTCCATAATCGCTTTTTGATGCGCTATCATCACTTTTTCGTCGTCGGGGTCGATGTGGTCGAATCCCAGTATGTGCAAAAATCCGTGACAAGCCAAAAAACCCAACTCTCTCGCATACGAATGTCCGTATTCTTGCGCTTGTTGCTCGGCGCGTTGACGGCATATCATAATCGAGCCTAAAAGCACTTTGTTTCCGTCGTAATCGCTATCCTCGAAACTGTCTTTCGACACGGGCAAATCGAGTTTGTCAAAGCACGGAAAACTCAATACGTCCGTAACCTTGTCGATTCCTCTCGCCTCTTTGTTGAGCGCGCGAATGGTGTCTTCGTCAACGACCGTCATATCGATGAGGAAAAAATCGGGTTGATTCAAATGTGCAAAACACGCCTTTTCCACCCTTTTGACAAGCATTTTTTCTTTGAAATTCGCATTTGAAATTCTTATCATAGGCATATTCCTCGTTTCGATTTAGTTTTTCTAGAAAGTCACATAAAATGCAACTTCCCCCTTCCTCGCCGACTTGCGGCTCGCGTTCCGTCTTCGATTTTATTTATTAAACGTATTTGTAGAACGTTTCTTTTCGTAACTTACGCGGCTATGGTGAATGGACGGCAACACTTCGATTATCGTGCGTTTGATTATGGCAATATCACCCATAGTGATAGGACATTCGTCAAACTGTCTGAGTTCCATTTTTTCGTCAACGAGTTTGTTGATTCTGCCCTCGAATTCCTCTTTCGTGTCGGGCATATACGCGCGCATTGCCGCTTCAATCGTGTCCGCAATCATAATGATAGCGGCGATTTTGGTTTGCGGTTTCGGACCTGCGTAGGTGTATTTGTCCACCGCAAGGTCGCCTTCTTCTTTGAGGGTGAGTGCTTTGCGGTAAAAATAACCGACGGGCGACGTGCCGTGGTGTTCTCTGCATATTGCGACGATTTCTTTCGGCAATCTGTTTTGCTTTGCCAAAATCTCGCCGAAAAGCGTATGCGATGTAATCATACTCACGCTGACTTCGGGGATAAGTTCGTCGTGCGGATTGTACGAGGACTGGTTCTCGCTGAAATAGATAGGCGCTTTGAGTTTGCCGATGTCGTGATAGTACGCCGCACATCTTGCCATATTCGGGTTTTCGCCGATTGCCGAAGCGCACGCTTCCGCGAGGTTTCCGACCACGAGCGAGTGGTTGAACGTACCCGGGGCTTCACTCGCAAGACGTTTGAGAAGCGGATTTGACAAATTACAAAGTTCGTTGAGTCTGAAATCGTCCGCGATGTTGAACACGCCCTCGAAAATTGCGACGAGAGGCATAAACACCAGCGAAGCCGCGATATTTGCGCCGTACGACCACACGACGTGCCACAAAAGGTTCATCGACGTATCGCCGCTTGCAAGCGTAAACATAACGACGAGCGGTTGCATTGCAATCGGGGTCGCCATAGACACGAGCAAGAATTTGAGGCGCGTAAGGTGCTTTTTCTCGTAGAAGTTTACGATGACCGCGCACAAACTGTTGCACACCACCGAAGCGACGACCGTCGTATAATCGTAAGTCACGGTGTCGCGCATAAACGCAACCGCAATCATAATGGCAACAACCGCCGTCGAAAGCGTTGCGGTGCGTCTGTCGATAAGTTCGATAAGCACGAGCGTGGCAAGCGCGATGGGCATTGCAAACAGATTGAGTTTCGTTGCCGCCGATATGGAAGTGATAAAGGTTAGCACGACCAAAATTATCGTCAAGTGAAAATCCCTTACGCTCGTTCCCTTAGGTTGCGTGAATCTGTAAATTCCCGCCATAAGGAAAATCGTAAGCACCGCCGACGTGATGAAAATCGCCGTCGTGGAAAGCGCATTTTCCGCCGTGAATGCGTCAAGGAAATCGCCTATCATATAAAGCGCGAACAAAGTCATCGCAAACACCGCGACGATTGCCGTCGCAAAGCATTTGCCGACGTAACGCGACGCGTTTTTTCTCGCTAATGCTTTGGCTTTTTCCGCTCTTGAAAGATCTCTTACGTCATCTATCATAGTTCACCTCTGCAAAGTCAGTCGCAATTTTTATCGTCCGTTGCGACTTTTGCCCTTGCCGATTCTGCTTTTTCATATGCTTGTATTATTCTCGTCACGAGTTCGTGGCGCACCACGTCTTTCGCCGTGAGTTTTACGACGTCGATTCCCTCTACGCCGTCGAGCACCTCGATTGCGTCAATCATACCGCTTTTGACGTTCTTGGGAAGGTCGATTTGCGTGACGTCGCCCGTGACGACTATTCTGCTGTTTTCGCCCATACGGGTGAGAAACATCTTCATTTGCTCTCTCGTGGTGTTTTGCGCCTCGTCGAGAATGATAAAACTGTTCGAGAGCGTTCTGCCGCGCATATACGCAAGAGGCGCAATCTCTATGCTTCCCCTCTCGATGTGGCGAAGGTACGCGTCTTGCCCCATCATCTCTTGCAAAGCGTCGAAAAGCGGACGAAGATACGGGTCTACCTTTTCGTTCATATCGCCGGGCAAAAATCCGAGTTTTTCGCCTGCCTCGACCGCCGGTCTCGTGAGAATGATTTTGTCGACCTCTTTGTTTTTGAGTGCGTACACCGCAAGCGCGACGGCAAGATACGTCTTGCCCGTGCCGGCAGGTCCTACGCCGAAAACTATGCTCGACTTCTTGATTGCGTCAACGTACTTCTTTTGTCCGAGAGTCTTCGGACGTATGATTTTTCCGCGAGCGGTGATTGCCACCGTACCCATCAAATCCTCGACGTCAAATTCCTTGCCCGCCTTTGCGTAGCCTATCACCATATTGACTTGCTGTGCGCCGAGCGGTTGCTTTTTGCAGAGTTTTTCAAGGGCGTTTATTGCGGCAAGCGCGCCGAGCACGTCCTTTTCCTCGCCGCTTATCTTAACGCTCGTACCCATAGCGAAAACGTCCACGTCAAAAGCGTCGGTGAGTTTTTCGATGTTTTCGTCAAGTTCGCCGAAAACGCTCATCATAACGTCGTAACTGTCAAATTGTTTTTCTTTTTGCGTTTTCATTTTATATGATTTCCTCTGCTTCGAGCGTCAGCGTGACGTACGTTCCGTCTTCCGTCGACGTTATCTCGTAATAGACGTCGAGCACCGTCGCGCTTTCGGTCAAATCCGCAACCAGTTCGGAATATACCGCCTTTTTCATACCCGCCTCGTCGAGCGTGTTCTCGACTTCGACGGTTTGAATTTCCTCGTACCTATACGAGTATATCTTTATCGGAAGCAAATATCCGAAGTCGCTCGCTTCCGTTACCAGCCTATAGTTTTCAAACGGACTCGTCGGGGTTTTCGGCACTTTCCCGAACATACCGAAGCGAGTGTACGTCTTGCTGCTTACGACGTTTTCGACTTTCTCTACCCTCGCAAAAAACTTCGTGCGTTTGTAGTATACCTTTCCGAACGCATAGCCCTTTGCCTCGACGGGTATTTTGTTGTCGCCGTACTCGATATAGCCGTCAATGAGCGTGTCGCCGACTTCCACCACGTCGCCGTACTTGCAAACCGCCGTTCCGCCCTCTACGATAACCCTCGTAACCACGGCGCGCTTTTTGGCAACCACGCTTTTTGAGTTCGCGGAAACGAAATTCTCTTTTTTCAGTGCGGTTTTGTAAACGACGTTTATATGCGTTCCGATTTTGTCCACGCTTGCGAACGTAACGCCGTCGAGCGACGATATTGCGCTTTCCAATTCGTCTGCGTTAAGCGACTTGACTCTTGCGCCCTCAACCACGCCGTACTCTTTCAGTATGCCGTCGATTTGCGCATTTAATGCGTAGTCGCTCGCGCCCTCGCACCTTACGCTCACGCGCGTGACGAAAGACGAGTAAATCAACACGGCGCATACGCTTGCGGCTATCCCCGCAAATATTCCCGTCCTCGCAAAAGCGCGGAAAATCGACGAGGATACCCCGACTATATTAATTATTTTATAATCATAGCATAAGTTTTGCAATAATGCAATAATCTTGTGACATTGTTTAGACTCGACGAAAAACCGCGTGTATTCCTTCGTCGATTCCACTTTTTCGACTTTCGATATTTTTGAAATTGCACTCAGTGCCTTTTGAGCGTTGTTTCCTCGCACCTCGATTTGCGTTTTTCCGAGTCTACCTTCGATTTTCGACAATCTATCCGTATATTTTTTTCTGCGAGCGTACAGTTTTTCAAGGAATAATTCTTCCCTTTCTTCTTTGATTTTCTTCCTTATTTCCCTTTCTTGCGTCCTTTGCTCTTTAAGCGCGAGTTTTTTCTCTTGCTCTTGCTTGTATTCCTCGCTTTTTCTATATTCTAAACGGATGTTTTTATGCAAATGCGATTTGCGAACGGTCATATCCGCATTATTTAAGTTTTCGTTTAATTCTTTGCCGTTTTTCAATTTATTAGCGGTATTTTTCCCGTCTTTATTTTTCAAATCGTTATCTTCGCTATGTTGATTTTTGTTTGACTTATTCTTGTTTTTCGGGTTGCCGCCACCGCTATAAACGTTGCCGTTTTTCAAATTGCCGTGCAAATTACGGTTGTTTTTATTTTTCAAATTCGATTTTGTCAACTTGCCCCTCCAAAAACATATCGCCGCCACCTATTTCCAAAATTCGCAGATTTTCGCCGTCTATCGACATATTTCCGCTATCGAGCCGCATTTTTATATGCGTATCCGAAGTGGACACGACCCGTTTTATACCGCAAATGACGGTTTTCTTTCTTGACAGCATATTGAGCGTAAAAGGGAAAATATCCCCCGCAACGTTAAGTTTTCGTTTTATCTCGTCTTTGAACATATGAAAGTGTATGCGAGAATAAAGTCGTAAATGATTGATAATCGATGAGTATGAATTAAGTAAATTTTTGTTTGGGTGCGGGGTGCTACCCCGCCAAAAATTATTAATTATTAATTATTAATTATTAATTATTAATTATTAATTATTAATTGTTTTAATCAAAAAAACGAGGCTTCGGTGCCTCGTCTTTTTGATTAAAACGGCATATCACCGTCGTCATCTAATGAGTCCCCTTCGTCGACGTATTCGTCGTCTTCGTCGGGTATATCGTCGTCACTCGGCGGTGGGGCTTGTTCGCCCTCGTTTGAATCGAACGGCATATCGAAAGGCATATCCGAATCTGCCGCCGCAATTTCGTGCAAGTCCTCTGCTACGTCGGATATTGCTTTCATATCCACGCCGCCTTCTTCGTCGTCGTCACGCTTCTTCGGCTCGTCGTAGACGTATTCCGTCGTGTTTGCGTTTTCGTCCACGCGTTCTTTGAAAGAGGTCGTGGGCGCGTCCCAGTCGAGCGTGATTTCGCCGATCTCACCGTTTCTGTTTTTCTTGACGTCGAGTATGACTTCGTTCTTGGGCAATGCGGGATTGTATCTGCTCGGGTTGTTGAGGAACATAACGATGTCCGCGTCTTGCTCGATTGAACCAGATTCACGCAAGTCGGAAAGAAGCGGCGTATGGTCGGGACGCTGCTCTATGCCACGCGACATTTGCGAAAGCAAAATTATCGGGCAATCGAGTTCCTTTGCGTATATCTTCATCTTTCTCGACATATCGCTGACTTCGACTTGACGGCTCTCTGCCGACCTGCCGTTCTTTTGAGCGGTCATAAGTTGCAAGTAGTCGATAATGACGAGGTCGAGACCTTTTTCGCGTTTGAGTCTGCGGCATTTTGAAAGCACGTCGGACGGACCGTTCATCGAATAATCGTCGATGTAGATATCCGAAGCAAGCAACGCGCGATAGCCGTTGTACAGTTTCTTATAGTCGGTTTGAGTGAGTCCGCCGCGAGTGTTCATCTTGTTACTCTCGACTTTCGAGATGTATGCGAGCATACGCTTTGCAAGCAAGTCGGCTGGCATTTCGAGTGAGAAAATAGCCACTTTTTTGCCGTGATTGAGCGCGACGTTTGCGGCGATGTTGAGCGCGAACGCGGTTTTACCGACGGACGGACGAGCCGCGATAAGCACCATTTCACCCGGTTTCAAGCCGTGCGTTTTTTGGTCGAAACTCGGAAAATCGATATATATCGTGTTCTTTGGCACGTTGCCCGTTTGTGCGTCTTGAATGGTTTTGAGCGCGAGCGCTGCCGCGTCGTCAACCTTGACGAGCGCTTTTTCGCTGGACTGCTCGGCAATGGCGTACACGAGTTTTTCCGCGTTTTCGAGAGCGTCTTTGCCGTCTTGACATTCGTAGCCGAATTTTGCGATGTCGTTGCCCGCTTCGATAACCTTTCTCGTGAGACTGTCGCGCTTTATTATGCTTGCGTAATACTCGCCGTTTGCGGCGGATACGACGCCCTCTGCAAGTTCGCTCAGATACGCAATCGAGCCTACCTCGTCGAGTTGACCTTTAAGTTCGAGCGCGTCGCAAACGGAAACCGTGTCGATGGGCTTGCTTTCCATTTGCAGTTGCTTCATCGCCTCGAAAATCAGTCTGTTTTGCGAAAGATAGAAATCTTCCGCTTTGAGCATAGGTATGATAATATCGGCGGCTTTGCCGTCGATGAGAATCGAACCGAGAACGGACGCTTCCGCGTCAACGTTGTTGGGCATACCCCTCGTCACTCTTTTGTTTTCGTCTTTTGCCATTTTACACCTTTAAGAGCAAACGTAACGCCGATTGCCACGAGCGCAACGGCAACCGCGCAACCGAGCAAAGTTCCGTACCAACTTGCAGCGTTTTGCGTGCGCATTTCAAGCGTAAAAACGTCGCTTTCGAGGCTTTGGTCGAGCGCGTATTTATGCACGTACTTCCGCCCCTCGCGCGTAATTTCACCGTTGCTTTTTATAGATTTATAGATTGTATCATATCTCAAAACCACTTTCAAGCGGTTGTATTCAACATCGTTATGCACAAGGTCTTCTTGTGGTACGCTCTCTTTGACCGCACTAAATATCGAATCGGGCGCAAGCGTAACCGTGGTTTCGCTCACGTTGTAAAACGCGCCGTCCTTGCGCTTTTCGCTGTGCCAAACCGCACTGCAACCTTCGAGTTTTCTGTCCGTTTTTGAAAAGGTGACGTATATAATCGCAACTTTCTCGCTCGGTTGCTCGCCGCCGTTTTCCTCGTTCGATTCGCCCGTATTTTCGCTCGAATCGTCGCTTATCACGGCTTCGCCGCTCGGGCTTTTTTGCGTTTCGTCGCCCTCGAACTCGACGGCGTAAATATACAAATCGCGCACTACGTCCTCATCGTCTTGCTCGTTGCAAGCAAAAAGGGAAAACGCGCTTATGAACGTAAGCGCGACGACGAGGATTGTCAAAGTGATTTTTTTGATACTTTTCATAGTTGCTATGCAAGTGCAAGCGTTTGCTTGCACTTGCGTTTTTTTTGCCGTTATTTCAAGTTTTCGCCGATATTTTCAATCAAAGATTGAAGGATTTTTCCAGTTCGGCGAGAGTGTCCGCAAATTCTTTCATCGCAAGTTCGTACGGCGCGTCGCTTTCGAGGTCGACGTCTGCAAGACGAATGATGTCGAGCGGCGGCATACTTCCGCCCGCGGAAAGGAATTTCTTGTATTTGGCAAAGTATTCTTCCCCGCCTTTAAGGATATTGTTTGCGATAGAAACCGCGGTGGTGATACCCGTCGCGTATTTGTAGACGTAATAACTCGTGTAGAAGTGCGGGATTCTCGCCCACTCGTAACGAATGAGGTCGTTATGCTCGACGGATTCGCCGTAATACTTCTTATTGAGTTCGTAGTAAGCGTCCGAAAGCGCGGTTGCCGTGATAGGCTCGCCTCTTTCTACCATACCGTGCGCGATAACCTCGAACTCACTGAACATAGTTTGTCTGAACAACGTCGTGCGGAACATATCGAGATAGTAGGAAAGCAAATACTTTCTGAACTCGCCCGTAGCCGTTTTGAGAAGGTGCTTCAAGAGCAACACTTCGTTGACGGTGGAAGCGATTTCCGCAACGAAAATGACGTAGTCCGCTTTTTGCTCGCAGAGCGCGTGATTGCTGAAATACGAGTGCATTGCGTGACCCATTTCGTGCGCGATGGTGAACACGTCGTGAATGGTCTTTTGATAGTTCAAAAGCACGAACGGGTGAACGCCGTACACGCCCCACGAATACGCGCCGCTTCTCTTGCCTTTGTTCTCAAACACGTCTACCCAACCGCTCTTGAACGCGTTTGCGAGAATATCCGAATATTCCTTGCCCGTGACTTTGAGCGCGTCTTTGACGAGTTCGACCGCGTCTTCGTATTCGAGCGCAAGTTCTTGCTCGCTTACGATAGACGTGTAAAGGTCGTACATATTGAGGGTTTCGACGCCCAAAACTTTCTTTCTGAGCGCGATGTAATCGTGCAAGGGTTTCGTGCCTTTGCCGACCGCTTCGAGAAGTTTGTTGTAGCAAGTGGACGGAACGTTCTCGTTGTACATCGAGTAATCGAGCGCGCTCTTGAATCCTCTCACCTTTGCGTAGAACCAGTCTTTTTTGACGTTGCCCGCATAGTTTGCGGCAATGGTGTTGATGTGGTCTTTGTACGCCGTGAACATACTGTCGAAAGCGTCCTTTCTCACTCTTTGGTCGGTGCTTTGCAAAAGCATACCGTACACGCCGTGACTCATTGCCACTTCGTTGCCGTTTTCGTCCTTGACGGGCGCGAATTTAACGTCGGCGTTGTCGAACATAGAGAAAACTTCTCTCGCGTTGTCCGAGAACAAACCGACTTCGCCGAGCAATTTTTCCTCTTTCTTTGAAAGAATGATGTCTTTGCTTCTGATTATTTCCTTGAAGAAAACTTCGTAGTCGGCAAAGCGTTTGCTATGCTGCAATTCTTCCAGTCTTTCTTTGGGAAGTTCGCCGAGTTCGGGCGTGATGAAAGACACCGCCGTCGAGTACTTGACGTAGAGCATATCCGCTCTGTTTGCCATTGCTTGATGGGTTGCGTCTCTCGAGTCTTGGTCGAGGCGCATTTTTGCGTATCCGTAAAGGTAGGATATGTCGTGCATCATTCTCGACATAAGTTCGAGACAGTCGAAAAGCATATCCTCGTCTTGAAGTTTGTCGTGATATTTTGAAAAGTGACCGATGCGTTCTTCGCACTTGAAGAACAATTCTTCCCACGCGTCGTTGCCGGCGATGATGTCTTCGAGTTTCCATTTATACTCGGCAGGTATTTGCTCTCTTGATTCGTATAACATATGGGCTTCCTTCCTTTTTATATTTTTCGTTTATTATTGCACAAAAGCAAGTTTATTCGTACGTTTTTATTCGATAAACAGCGTGTTGTCCAAAAATTCGGGCGAGCAAGTGAGGCGCACGCCGAGTTTTCTGAACGGGTTTTCGTCCGCTTTGAAAAGCATATGCGTCGAGTGTGCGTCGCACCCCTCGAGAAGCGGCAGTTGTTCCATAGCGGTTGCCGCGTTGGCGTCGGACGCCGCGCAAATGGAAAGCGCGATGAGCGCTTCTTCGAGCGTGAGCGTCTTGTTATGCTCTTTGAGGATTTTGGTTTTGAGGTCGATGATAGGACCTATGACGTAAGGCGATATGAGTTTTTGTTTGTCCTTTATGCCTGCAAGCATTTTGACCGCGTTGAACACACAAGCGGCGGACGCACTCATCATCTTCGTATTCTTGCCCGTGACGATTCTGCCGTCTGCAAGTTCGAGCGCAACCGCGCCGCAACCGTCGTTGTCCGCACTCTTTTTCTTTGCGACTTCCACTATCTTTCTGTCCGCGACGTTGATTCCGAGGCGCGACATCAAAAATTCGAGTCTGCTGACCGTATCTTGCGTTCCCGTACCAGTTTTAAGGTCGCAAAGTGCCTTGAAGTATCTGCGCAAAATCTCTTGCTTGGACGCTTCTTTGCACGCTTCGTCGTCGATAATGCAGTAGCCCGCCATATTCACGCCCATATCCGTCGGCGATTTGTAGATACATTCCTCGCCCGTTATCTTTTCGAGTATGCTCTTGACGACGGGGAAAACCTCGATGTCGCGGTTATAGTTGACCGTGATTTCGCCGTACGCGTCGAGGTGGAAGTTGTCAACCTTGTTTACGTCTTTCAAATCGGCGGTTGCCGCTTCGTACGCTACGTTTACGGGGTGATTGAGCGGAAGATTCCAGATCGGGAACGTCTCAAACTTCGCATAGCCTGCCTTAACGCCACTCTTGTTCTCGTGATAGAGTTGGCTGAGGCAAGTTGCCAGTTTGCCGCTTCCCGGGCCGGGGGCGGTAAGCACGACGAGCGGTCTTGACGTGGTGATGTACGGATTTGCGCCGTATCCCTCGTCGGAAACTATCGTGTCGATTTCGTGCGGATAGCCTTTAGTCGGACGGTGGATATAAACCTTTATGCCTCTGTTTTCGAGTTTTTGTTTGTATGCGAGCGCGCCTTGTTGGTCGGTGAACATCGTGATAACGACGCAGTTGATGTATATTCCCATTGCGGAAATGTTGTCAATCATTCTCTCGACTTCACTGCCGTAGGTAATGCCGTAATCGGCGCGGATTTTGTTGCGCTCGATTGCGTTTGCGTTTATGCAAATGATGAGTTCCGCCTTGTCGCGAAGTTTTTGAAGAAGTTTGATTTTCGCCGCCTTATCGAAGCCGGGAAGCACCCTTGCGGCGTGCAAATCGTCAAAGAGTTTTCCGCCGAATTCAAGGTAGAGTTTGTCGAAGCGATTGATACGCTGCAAAATATGCTCCGACTGTTTTTGCATATACATATTGCTGTCAAAACCGATTTTGTTCATAAGACTTCCTTTGTGTTGTCGGGTGCGTGTTCCCGCGGTATTCTTTCGGGTGTGGGCAGAGCCCACCCTCAATTATTAATTATTAATTAATAATTATTAATTATTAATTTTCTGCAAAAACTCATTCTTCGCCGTCGTTAAGAGGCGTGACGAGCGTCACTTCTTGCTTGAAGATTTGTTTGCCTTTGGTGGTTCTCGTGTCAATGCGGATATTTTCCGTGTTGATTATGCTCGTTTGTCCGCCGCTGACGAACGCGAGGTCGTAGGGCATCTTCACCGTGCCGACGTACTTGACGTAAGATTTGTCGAGTTCGATGATTTTTACGCCTTTAAGGTAGCGCGAACTCGGGTCGATGAGCGAGGCGATAACTCTCTTTGCGTAGCCAGTGTTGGAAACGACGATAATTTCGCCCTCGTCCTCTACTTGTCCCGCAAACACTACGCTGTCGGTGTCCGAAAGTTTTATGCCCTTTACGCCCGCCGCCGTTCTGCCTTGAAGCGGAATTTCGGTTGCCTTGTAGGCAAGCACTTGCCCTTCTTTTGTGACTTCGAGCACGTTCTTTTCGTCATCTACGACGTCCGCGCCGATAACCTCGTCTTTCTCTTGAAGATTGATTGCTTTAAGATAGGTTTTCGATACGGTCGAGAACTCGCTCAAATCCACGCGTTTCGCGCCGCCCTGTTTTGTGAACAGCACGAGTTCGCCCACGGGTACGCCCTCGAAGAAGAACAACTTGACGACGTTTTCGCCCGTTTGTACGTCTTGGTTTATCGCGCCGAGTTTGAACGGCTTTTCTTTAAACTTCTTTTCGGGAAGCGTGGTCACGTCGATTTTAACGACGCTACCGAGATTCGTCACCGCGTAGAGCGTGCCTTTGTTGTTTACGGACATACGGCACACGGGCAAAGCGTCCTCGCCCATAGACGCAAAGTCTTTCTTTGCGGTGGTGTACGCCTTTTGCGACATAAATCTCATTTGACCGTCCTTGTTGGTCACGAGCACGCCGTCGCGATATGCGACCGCTTCCGCTTCGCTGGGCGCAGAATAGTTTTCCTCGTCCTCGTCGCCGCTCATAATGACGGTCATACGCTCGGAATTGAGAGCCTTTTTGATTGCCAAAAGTTCCTCTTTGACAATCGTAAGTTGTCTGCGCTTTGACGCAAGAATTGCCTCGAACAAAGCGATTTGCTTTTCAAGGTGCGCAAGTTCTTCTTCGAGTTTGCCGACTTCGAGTTTTGCGAGGCTCTTGAGGCGCATATCCAAAATTGCTTGCGCTTGCGCGTCGCTTAGGTCGAATCTCGCTCTCAACGTTTCTTTTGCCTTTTGAGTGGATTCCGATTCCTTGATTATGCGGATAACCTCGTCTATATTGCGGATTGCGACGAGCAATCCTTTCACGATTTCCGCCCTCGCCTTTGCGGCTTTGAGGTCGTATGCGGTGCGGTTGACGATGATTTTGCGTTGATACTCGATATAGTAGTCGAGATACGCCGTAAGCGAGAGTTGTTCGGGCTTGCCGTTTGCGATTGCCACCATATTGATGGAATAGCCCTTTTCGAGGTCGGTTTTCTTGAATAAGAACGAAATGATTTTGTTGACGTCGGTGTCCTTTTTGCACTTAATCACGGCGCGAGTGCCTGTTTTGTCGCTCTCGTCCACGATTTCGGCAATGCCTTGCAAAGTGTCCTTGTTGGCTTCTTTGAGGTCTGCTATGCGCGAGAGCAAATCGGTTTTGGACACGAGATACGGAATTTCGGTTATGACGATATTCTTTTTGCCGTTGTCGTCGTTTTCGATGTGCAAGCGAGAGCGAATCTTGATTCTGCCCTTGCCCGTCGAATATATGTCTTCGAGATTGTCAACGGGAATTATAAATCCGCCCGTCGGGAAATCCGGTCCGTGGAACACTTTGAACAAGTCTTTTATCGTCGCGTTGGGGTTTTCTATTCTCATAACGGTTGCGTCGATACACTCGCCCATATTGTGGGTGGGAATGTTGGTCGCAAGACCGACCGCAATGCCGTTTGCGCCGTTTACGAGAAGATTTGGGAATCTGCCGGGAAGCGTATTGGGTTCTTCGAGGCTGTCGTCGAAGTTGGGCGACCACGTAACCGTTTCTTTGTCGAGGTCTCTGAGCAATTCGAGTGCGAGAGGACTCATTCTCGCTTCCGTGTAACGCATAGCCGCCGCCGAGTCGCCGTCAACCGAACCGAAGTTGCCGTGACCGTCGACGAGTTTCATTCTCATAACGAAAGGTTGCGCCATACGCACCATTGCGCCGTACACCGAACTGTCGCCGTGCGGGTGATATTTGCCGAGGCAATCGCCAACGATTCTCGCGCATTTCTTGTGCGGCTTGTCGGGGGTAAGCCCCATTTCGTGCATAGAATAAAGCACTCTGCGTTGAACGGGTTTCAAACCGTCCTCGACTCTGGGCAACGCGCGGTCGAGTATGACGTTTTCCGAATACGGAAGCATCGAGTTGTGCATTACGTCCTCGAATACGGTGTCAAGCACGACTGAGTTGTATTCAATTTCTTTGTGTTGTTTTTTTGCCATTTTTCTAACTTGTTCAAATTATTTTTTCGTCTGCGAGCAACGCCCGCAAACGGTTTATTGTTCGTCTTGTTCTTTGCTTATCTTAAACGTGTCGATTTTGTTGAAGTCGGCGTATTGATAGATGTAGTCTTTGCGGATATTGCTGTCCTTGCCCATAAGAATGGTTATGCGCTTGTCCGCCATTGCCGCGTCGTCGATGGTAACTCTGGTAAGCGTGCGCTTTGCGGGGTCCATAGTGGTGTCCCAAAGTTGTTCGGGATTCATTTCGCCAAGACCTTTGAAGCGTTGAAGCAATGCGTTTTTGCCCATCTTCTTTTGCCCTTCGATAAGCGCGTTGTCGTCGTAGCAATACAAAATCTCGTCTTTCTTCTGCAAGCGGTAAAGAGGCGGCATACCGATGTATACGTGCCCTTCCGTAATGAGTTTGCGCATATAGCGGAAGAAGAACGTAAGAAGCAACGCTCTTATGTGCGCGCCGTCTTGGTCTGCGTCCGCCAAAATTATAACTTTGTCGTATTTGAGGCTGTCGAGGTCGAAGTCGGGGTCGATACCCGTGCCGAGCGCGGAAATGAGCGTTGCAAATTCCTCGTTTGCCAAAATTTCTTCAAGTCTCGATTTTTCGACGTTGAGCGGTTTGCCGCGAAGGGGCAATATCGCTTGGAAGAATCTGTCGCGCGCTTGCTTTGCGCTGCCGCCTGCCGAGTCGCCCTCGACTATGAACAATTCGTTTATGGAAGCGTTCTTGCCCGAGCAACTTGCGAGTTTACCAACGAGATTGAGTCCGTTGAGTTTGTTTTGCTGACGACTCAAATCCTTTGCGCGCTTTGCCGCTTCTCTCGACTTTGCCGCGCCCATAGCCTTTGCGATAATCTTTTCCGCAATGGCTTTGTTGCCTCTTTGCAAAAGAAGTTCGGCAAGTTTCTCGCTCACGAGATTCTCGACTTTGGGACGCACTTCGGGATTGCCGAGTTTGCCTTTCGTCTGTCCCTCGAACTGCACGTTCTGCATTTTTACGGTTATAACCGCAACCATACCCTCTCTGAAATCCTCGCCCAAAAGGTTGGCTTGTTTCTCTTTGAGAATGTTGTTCTTTCTTGCGTAATCGTTGAAAACCTTCGTAACCGCGCTCTTGAAGCCGACCTCGTGCGTGCCGCCTTCCGCCGTCGGAATATTGTTGACGTACGAATAAATGTTTTCGGAATATCCTTCGGTGTGTTGAATTGCAACGGCAACCTCGAAATGAGGCTCTTTCGCTTCGACGTAAAGAGGTTTGTCGTAAAGCACCGCTCTGCCTTCGTTGAGGTATTGAACGTAGTCGGCAATGCCGCCTTTGTAGCAAAATACGTCGTGCTTGCC
>CAKQLT010000028.1:0-17910 GCA_934254715.1 uncultured Clostridia bacterium
GGGCACGACGCTCGGTCAAAACGCGCTCAAAGCACTCGGATACGACGATATTATCCTCGACGTGAGCGTCACGGCAAATCGTCCCGACTGCAACAGCATTTACAAAATGGCAAAAGAAGTCGCAGTCGCACTCAACACCGATTGCAGAGAACCCGTCATCGACTATAAAGTTTGCTCTTGCGGCGCAAAAGTCACCGATATGGTCAGCGTTGACGTGCAAAATCAAGAACTTTGCCCCAGATATATGGCGGCAGGCGTAAAAAATATCAAGATTTTCCCGTCCTCGCAAACGATTAAATCGAGATTGAGAGCGGTGGGTATTCGTCCGATAAACAACATCGTCGACATCACCAACTACGTTCTTATCGAAATCGGTCAACCAATGCACTCGTTCGACAAGAGAGAACTCACTGGCGACAAAATCGTCGTACGCAACGCAAACGAAGGGGAAACAATCGTCACTCTCGACGGAAAAGAAAACAAACTCAATCCGAGTATGCTCGTCATTTGCGACAGCGACAGACCCGTTGCGGTGGCAGGCGTTATGGGCGGCGCAAACAGCGGTATTCAAGACGACACGAACGAAGTCGTTTTCGAGGCGGCAAAGTTTGCTCGCGACAACGTGCGCCGTACCTCTCGCGCGCTCAATCTTCGCTCGGACAGTTCGGCAAGATTTGAAAAAGGCATTGATTTCGCTTCGCAAGAATACGGAATCAAACGCGCTTTGACCCTCGTGTATCAAAGCGGCTCGGGCGACATCGTAGACGGTCTTATCGACGTTAAAGTGAATTATCAATCCCTCAGAGAAATTCCGTTCACAACCAAGAAAATACAAGAAATTCTCGGCTGCAAAGTGCCTAAAAACACGCTTATTTCCATACTCGCTCGTCTCGGAATCGAGGTCAGAGAGGACGGAAAAACTCTCGTCGCGCTCGTAAAAGAGGACAGAGAAGACATCGTCGGCGTGAACGACATTGCAGAAGAATTTATCCGCGTTTACGGATATTCGCATATCAAACCGACTTTGTTCGAGTTTGCGGGGCTTGCAGAGGGCGGACTTCCCGAAAAAAACAAGTTCGTGAACGTCGTGAAAGATACATTGCGCGCGTGCGGACTTATGGAAAGCGTAACTTACTCGTTCACGTCGCCCAAATTCGCAACGCTTTTGAATCTCGACGAAAACGACGAGGCAAGAAACGCAATCCGCCTCAAAAATCCGCTCGGCGAAGCACTCAGCGTTATGCGTACGACGCTTACGCACAGTATGGTTGAAACCCTCGTTTACAACGCGACCCACTTCAACAAGAGCGCCAGACTTTTCGAAGTTGCGAACGTATACTTGCCAAAGAGCCTTCCGCTCGAAGAATTGCCGAACGAAGAATGTAGACTTTGCATTGGCGAATACGGCGACGGCGCGGACTATTTTGAACTTAAAGGCGCAATCGAACAAGTGTTCAGAGCGTTGCATATCGACGTAAAATACGCAAGAGCAAACAAGCCGTTCTTGCACCCGGGCAGAAGCGCGGAAGTGTTCGTAAACGGAAAGAGCGTGGGTTATCTCGGCGAATTGCACCCCGACGTTCAAAAGAACTACGGCGTTGACAACACGAGAATCTACGTTGCGGAAATCTCGATTGACGGCATTTTCAATAGCGAAAGCCTTGAAAAGAGCAAATGCGTTCCGTTCGGAAAATTCCCGAATATCGACCGCGACCTCGCAGTCGTCGTTGACGAAAGCGTGCTTGCGCAAGACATAGTAGACGCAGTTAAAGGCGCGAAAATCAAATTTCTCACCGACGTAAAAGTGTTCGACGAATACAAGAGCGACCAAATCGGTAAGAATAAAAAGAGCGTTGCAATGAGTTTTGCGTTCTCATCGCTCGAACGTACGCTCACCGACGACGAAATCGCCGCCGAAATGGCAAAGATTTTGTCCGCGCTCAAACGCAAAGTCGGCGCAAAAATCAGATAAAATCGATATAAAACCGCAAATCGGCGAAGCAATACGCTTCGTCGGTTCTGGGCGGTAGATAACTAAATATAAGTGAAGTTATGTTTGACCAAAAGAGTTTGAATACGCTCGAATATCCCAAAATTCTCGACAAACTTGCCTCGTTTGCGCAATCGCAAGGCGGAAAAGATAAGGCAAGGTCGCTTGTCCCGTTCGAGAAAATCGCGGACGCAATCGACGCTCTCGACGAAACCGCGGAAGCGGACAGAGTGCTTTTCGAGTATTCCTTATCGCCGAATTTCGCCGTTGACGACATAAGCGAGATTCTCGTAAAGGCGAAAAAGGGCGCAACGCTCGCAATCCCCGAAATTATGAAGGTCGGAAGGTCGCTTCGCGTGTCGAGAAGACTTAAATACACTATCGACAAGGTGAAAGATTGCCCGATACTTGCAGGTATGGCAATGGGGCTGTTCGAGAACGAAACCCTTGAAAAAAAGATTTTCGACGCGTTTTTGAGCGAAACGGAAGTTGCCGACAACGCCTCGAACGAGTTGCGCGCGATTCGCATTCGTATTCGCAAACTCAACGACAACGTAAGAAGCAAACTTCAACTTTTCATAACTTCGCCGCAGTACTCGAAATATTTGCAAGACAACATCATAACCGTGCGCGGCGATAGGTACGTCATACCCGTAAAAAGCGACTGCAAAGGCACTATCCCGGGGCTCGTCCACGACCAATCCGCTTCGGGTTCGACGCTATTCGTCGAGCCTATGCAAATCGTCGAACTAAACAACGAACTAAAAGTCGAACTCGTCAACGAACAACTCGAAATCGAAAGGATTTTGAGAGGTTTTTCAAATCAAATCGAAAGTTGCGCGGACGGCATAACTTACAGTTACAACACCGTCGTCGATATGGATATGATTTTTGCAAAAGCGCAACTCGCAAGAGAGTACAAAGCGGTGAAACCCGAACTCAACGAAGCGGGAATAATCAATATCCGCGCGGGCAGACACCCGCTTATCGACGGCAAAAAAGTCGTTCCCGTGTCGCTCGCTCTCGAAAAAGACGAGAAAATGTTGCTGATTACGGGTCCGAATACGGGCGGAAAAACCGTTACGCTCAAACTTGTCGGTCTGTTCACGATTATGGCAATGAGCGGATTGTTTATCCCTGCAAAGAGCGCAAACTTGTCCGTTTTCGACGGCGTGTACAGCGACATAGGCGACGAGCAGAGCATAGAACAAAGTTTGTCCACGTTCTCGTCTCATATCAAGAATACGATTGGAATTTTGAACGTTATCACGTCAAAATCCCTCGTTTTGTTCGACGAACTCGGCGCGGGTACTGACCCCGGCGAGGGCGCGGCGCTTGCCGTCAGTATCGCCGAATACTTGCTCAAAGTCGGCGCGAAAGCGTTTATCACGTCACACTTCAACGACCTCAAAGAGTTTTCGCTCGTGACGAAAGGCGTCGTCGCGGCTTCTATGGAATTTGACAGCAACACGTTCTGTCCGACCTACAAACTCGTTATGGGCGCAATAGGTTCGTCGAACGCGCTCGCCATTGCAAAGAAACTCGGGCTTTCGGACGAAATTATCGAAAACGCAAAGAGCAAAATATCCGTTGAAAAACGCCAATTCGACAACGTTCTGACAGCGGCGGAAAAGACGAGAATGAAAGCCGCCGAACTCGTGAGCGAAGCGTCGATTGACAGAGAAAACGCCGCAAAAGCGTTGAAAGACGCCGAAATCGAGAAGAAACGTATCGAAGAAAAGCGCGAAAAACTCGACGAGAGTATACGCAAGGAAACCAAACGACTCATCGAAAACAGCGTTGAAGAAGCAAACGATATTCTTGCGCAAATAAAGGATATTCTCAACAAGCCCGAAGTCGAAGACAAGGATTTGTTCGAGGCGAGAAAACTCAAAAAGCAACTCGAAAATATGTCCGCAGACTACGAAAAAGAAGCGGTTGTCGAGGACGTTCCGGACGATTCGCCTTTGAAAATCGGCGATAACGTGTTTGTCAAATCCTTGCAAAAGAGGGGCAAACTCACGTCCGTAAATCAACGCGGCGAAGCGGTCGTTTCCTTTGGAAAACTCACGACGAAAGTCAAAAAAGACGACTATTTCAAGGTGAAGTGATATGACCGACCACTATTCGCAAACAATCGACGTAGAAGTGTCGCAAAAAATGCGCCAACTGCAATGGGCGGGTATAACTATGATTCTCGCCTCGCTCGGATTCATACTGATTTCGGCGTTTTACAGTTGGTATTTTATGTTCGGTTTTGCGGCGTTGCTCGTAGGCGGCGCGGTCTGCATACACTTTTACAACAAAACCGCAAAAGAGTACACATACGAGTTTTCGCCGTCGAGATTGAAAGTTATCGAAAAAGACGTCGTGAACAGACAAAGAGTGTATCTCGATTTGCTTTGGAAAGACGTTTGCGGCTTCGAGATAATGAACGACGTATACGACGAAAAATCCGATTTACTCTGCGCCTCGAAAGCGTACGAGAGTGGCGTATGGCAAATCGTGTTCAAAGTCGAAAACGAGAAAAAACGACTTTTGTTTGCACCCGACGACTATCTCGTGCTTTTGATAAAAGAAATCGCAAACAGCGACGAAACAAAAAATAAATAATAGCGAAACTATAAAAACGACAATCCGACAACGAATATGAACAAACTGATATATCTTGACAATGCCGCAACGACGAGGATTTATCCCGAAGTTGCAGAAACGATACGAAAAGAGAGCGTGGAAGATTTTTTCAATCCGTCCGCGCTTTACAAACCGTCCGTCGCATTGTCCGTCAAAATCAAAAACGCGAGAGAAAGCATTAAATCCGCGCTCAAAGCACCCGACGGCGAGTTGTATTTTCTTTCGGGCGGAAGCGAAGCGGACAATACCGCATTGTTCTGCACGAGAAAACCCAAAGGAAGCAGAATTATCGTCGGCGAGGGTGAACACGACGCAATTATAAACAGTGCTAATCAACTTGCGGCGCAAGGTTTCGACGTTAGATTTGCGCCCATAAACAAAGACGGTTCGATAAACGTCGAAGAATTTGAAAAACTGCTCGACGAAAACGTTTCGCTCGTTTCGATTATGCACGTGAGCAACGAAACGGGGGCAGTGAACGACGTCGCAAAACTCGTGCGCCTTACGAGAAAGCATTGTCCCAAAGCAGTGTTTCATTCGGACGGCGTGCAAGCGTTCGGAAAAATCAAAGTGAATTTGCGCGCGCTCGACGTGGATTTATACACGATTTCCGCGCACAAAATTCACGGACCGAAGGGAATCGGGGCGTTGTTCGTCAAGAAAGGCGTTTCCATAAAGCCGCTTATCTATGGCGGTGGACAAGAAAAAGGCTTCCGTTCGGGAACGGAAAATGCGCCGGCTATAATCGGATTTGCGCAAGCAGTGAAGACTTGCCTTGACAATTTCGATACTGACTATTCTAAAAAATCGATTTTTAGAGAACAGTTGATGGCAAAGCTTGCCGAATCTATCGGCGAAATCGAGATTGTGTCGCCCAAAGAGAATTTCGCACCGAACATATTGACGGTTGCGTTTAAGGACGTAAGAGGCGAAGTTTTGTTGCACGACATAGAGGATTACGGCATATTGGTGGGAATCGGCTCGGCGTGTTCGTCGCACCACGAATCGCGTTTCAAAGGCTTGCTCGGACTCGACGAAAGTCATAAAGACGGAATCATACGATTCAGCACGTCGTATGAAAACAACGTAAACGACGTCGATTATGTCGTGTCGACTATAAAAAACAGCCTAGAAAAACTCACCGCTTACAAGAGAATTTGATTTTGAGTCTAAAAAGACTTATATAAAACGAAAATATACTACGGAATTAATATGGAAAAAGTTATTATCATCAGATACGGGGAAATATTCCTCAAAGGCAAAAACCGCGATTATTTTGAAAGTTTGCTTATAAAAAACATCAAGCAAGCACTTTCGGGATTGAAATTCGACTTTGCTCGCTCGCAAGGCAGATATTTCATTGAAAACTTCGACGTTGACGACGAATTCGAGTTTGTGGACAGATTGAAAAAAGTGTTCGGAATTTACTCGTTTTCGGTGGCGTACAAGGTCGAAACCAAAGCAAACGAAGATTTTTGCGACGTAAGAGAGTTCATAAAGCAACTTGCAATCAAAACGCAAGAAGAAACTTTGCTCAAAACACCGAAATTCAGAGTCACGGTCAAACGCGCCGACAAGCGTATACCGCTCGCGTCCTACGAGATTGCGGCAAAACTCGGCGGTGTGGTGCTTGCAAACACCTCGTTTAAGGTGGATTTGAAAGAATTTGACTACGATTTCTTGGTGGATATGCGCGAAAACGGCTATTCGTTCGTATATAGCGACGTAATTCAGGGTGCGGGCGGACTTCCCGTCGGTTGCTCTAGCAAAGGACTTATGTTGCTTTCGGGCGGTATTGATTCGCCGGTTGCGGCTTATATGATGGCAAAGCGCGGTATGAAACTTTGCGCAATCCATTTCTGTTCGCCGCCGTACACGTCCGAAAAAGCAAAAGAAAAGGTGGTCGAACTTCGCAATATCGTCGAAAAATACGCAACCGACGTCAAACTTTACGTCGTTCCGTTCACCGAAATTCAAATGGAAATTCACAGAGTTTGCCCTGCGGAATTTATGATAACCATTATGCGCAGATTTATGATGCGCATAGCGTCGATTGTCGCAAAACAAGCGGAATGTAAAGCGTTGATAACGGGCGAAAGCCTCGGACAAGTCGCTTCGCAAACGGTCGAGAGTATGACTTCGACGGAAGATTGCGCAAGTTTGCCCATTTTCAGACCGCTCATTGCGTTCGACAAAGAAGAAACGATGAATCTCGCGCGCAAAATCGGCACTTACGAAACGTCGATTGAACCGTTTGAGGATTGCTGCACGATTTTCTTGCCGAAAAATCCCGTAATTCACCCCAAACTCGAAAAGGTGAGAGAAGCAGAAAAAGCAATGGATATTGACGGTTTGGTTGCAAAAGCAGTCGAAGGAATAGAGATTCTTTGATTTTCGTCTTGCGTTTAGCGTTGAATTTATAAAATACCTTTGTATTTAGCAAAAAAGGCGAGTTCGTTCTCGCCTTTTTCTATTGCGCTAATCGAAAGCAACGGCTCAGTCGAAAGAGAAGTCGCCGCCAACATAAATGTCTTTTTCGGTATACGCGGTTGCCGACGGATTCGACGTGACGAAACATTCTACCTTGTAGCGAACGATGTCCGAAAACGTGTACGGCATATCGTAAACGGTTATATTTTCGTTTGACGTTTTGCCGTCTATTTGCGACATTATCGTTTCGCCGAAAACGTCGCACTTTGTGATTTTGTAGGTGTAGATTTCCTCGCAAGGCAAAGTTATCGTGACTTTGCCGTCTATATATTTTACCTCGAAGTCCGCTTTATCTTGCGAAACGCAATCGAAACAAGACGACATAGGGTAGATTTGTTCGTTTGAAAATATTTCGGTTTTTCGATATTCTATCGGGGTATTTTCACTCGCAATCGTAACGCTTTTGTTGCGCTTTGTGGCGTACAAATCGACGTCGAGCGTAAAAGTTGAATCGCTCTCTCTCATTTGCTTGTTCATAATTTGTTTACCGTTTGAATCGAGTGTTTTCCACGATTCAAAGCATTGTTTCGTTGCAAATCCACCGCCTTTTTCGCTCATTCCTTTGTCAGAGCCGTGCCATACGACGACGGTGTATTGGTCGTTATAACTTGCGCACCAAGCGTCGCCGTTTTTGCCGTCGTTTCTCTCGGCAGTACCCGTTTTGGCGCAAACCTCGAAGTTTAACGCCGAAAGAGTGATTGCTGTGCCGTCTTTAACCGTATCGGAAAGAGCGGAATTGATTTGGTCGCAAGTTGACTCTTTGAAAACTCGATTTTGCGATATATCCGAAGACGAAAGTATTTTTCGATCGCCTTTTACGACGTAGTTCACGAAACTTGCGCCTTGATATATACCGCCGTTTGCAAACGTCGCGTATGCGTCCGCAATTTGCTTTATTCCCACGCCGTTTGAAATTGCGCCGAGGGATAGGGCGTAGTTTTTATCGTTTTCGGTCGTAGTTATACCGAGTTTGTCGAGATACGCAATGCTCGTATCAACGCCGATATAATCGAGGGTTTTGACGCTTACGCTGTTCATAGATTTCTTGATTGCTTGGCGTATCGTCGTATCGCCGTAGTATTTTCCGCCGTAATTCGACGGCGAATAATCGCCGAAAACTACTTTCTCGTCAACGATTGGCGTTGCAAGCGTTATCGCGTTTTTATCGATGGCGGGGGCGTAAACCGCAAGAGGTTTCAGCGACGAGCCCGCTTGTCTTTTGACGTCGTAGGCAAGATTCGACCAGTACGCCGAAACCGTGTGCGTTTCGTTGTCCAAAACTATAATCGCGCCGTAGATTTCGTCGGTTGAATACAGACTTTTATCGCTTCCGATTTTTGCGATTTGCTTTTGTATTTCCGAGTTGACGTTGAGGTAAATTTTAAGTCCGCTGTTTGACAATTCGTACTTCGTTATATCGAGTTTTTGGCAAACTTCCGCAATCGCCGATTTTATATACAAATCGTAAATCCGTTTGTTTAGATTGCCGCTTTTTTGTTGATTCTTCGTTGATTCGAGAGGGGCGTTTATCGCATTGTCATACGTGTTTTCGTCGATATAGCCCTCTTTTTTCATAACCGACAAAACGAGGTTGCGCCTCGATATGCAATCGCTTTCCGCCGCAAACGGCGAGTATTTTTTAGGATTCTTTACTATACCCGCAAGCATTGCACATTCGGGAAGGGTTAAGTCTTGAATATTCTTGTCGAAATACAATCTTGCCGCTTGCTTCACGCCGTATGCGCCGTTGCCGAAGTATATAACCGAAAGGTACATCGCAAGTATCTCGTCTTTTGAATATTCCTTTTCGATATTCGTTGCGATTGCAATCTCTTTTAGTTTGCGGCTGACGGTTTTTTCGTGGGTCAAGTGCGTGTTTTTGACGAGTTGTTGAGTGATTGTGGACGCGCCTTCTTTTAATGCGCCGGATTTTATATTGTTTACGAGCGCGCCCGCCATACGCACGGGGTCGTATCCTTTATGCGAATAAAAACGCTTGTCTTCGAGCGCGACGAAAGCGTTTTTGAGATTGTCGGGAATGTCCTCGATTGCAATGTAGTTTTCTTCGGTGTAGGGCAATTCGTTGCCGCTCGAATCGAAAAATACGGGCGTTGCGCTTGCCGTCGGAAGCAAATCCTTGTTCGGCTTTTGCGTGGTCGCCCATATTGCGAATCCGCCTATCGCCACCGACACAGCGACGACGGGAAGCAGAAAGACAACGGATAACACAATCGCAATCTTACGTTTTTTGCGTTTTTTGACTTCGGGATCGACTATTTTCGTTTTTTCGGATTTTTTCATTGAATTTATTATTGTTTTATCCGCCGAAATTATGTATAATAGTTTTTTGATAAATATAATGCGCATAATGCGCGCGTACGAGCAAGGCATATTTCGCTTGCAGATACGCAAACGAACGACAATATCTTGCAAAACGCAAAAGCATAAAGGATGCAAATGACGAAATTCTACAAAATCAACACGTACGGCTGTCAAATGAACGTTCACGAAAGCGAAAAAATCGCCGGTATTCTCGAAAAAATGGGCTATATCGATTGTCCCGAAAACGAAAATCCCGACGTAATCGTTTTCAACACTTGTTGTATTCGCGACACCGCGGAACGCCGCGCGCTCGGCAATATCGGCGTGACGAAAGCGGAAAAGAGGCGCAATCCGAATCTCATTCTTGCGGTCGTCGGCTGTATGCCGCAACAAGACGGCGTGAAAGAGAACATCAAAGAAAGATTCCCGTACGTCGATATAGTTTTGGGCACTCGCAACATTTCCGCGCTTAAAGACGAAATTGAAAAGGTTATCGAGGGCAGAGCGAAAATCAAAAAGCGCAGCGATAAAAAATACCGCTGTTTCGACGTAAATCAACCGTCGGATTATCTCGATATTGACGAAAATACGCCGCAAACCCGCACGAGTTATCCCAACGCGTGGGTGAACATCATATACGGCTGCAACAATTTCTGCACATACTGCATAGTGCCGTACGTCAGAGGCAGAGAGGTTTCGCGCGATATGCAAAACGTACTCGACGAGGTGAAAAAGTGCGTCGAAAACGGATATAAAGAGATAACGCTTCTCGGTCAGAACGTAAACTCGTACGGCAACGACGTAGCCGACGAAAAGGTGAATTTTGCGAATTTATTGCGCGAAATTGACAAAATCGACGGCGATTTCCGCGTGCGTTTTATGACGTCGCACCCCAAGGACCTCAACGACGATATTATCGACGCTATGGCGACGTCGAAGCACGTTTGCCACAATCTGCATCTTCCCATTCAGGCAGGCTCGGACAAGGTGCTTGCAAATATGAACAGACGCTACGACAGCGCGCATTATCTTCAAATCATCGACAAACTGCGCGAGCGTATGCCCGACATCGGCATAACCACGGACATTATGGTCGGATTCCCGACCGAAACGGAAGAAGATTTCCAAGACACTCTCGAAATCGTGAAAAAAGTGCGCTATTCAAACGCTTTCACGTTCATTTATTCGCCGAGAAAAGGCACGCCCGCCGCTAAAATGGAACAGATACCGTACGCGGTCAAGCAAGAGCGAATCGCGCGCCTTATCAAACTTCAAAACTCTATAACAAAAGAGATTTCAAAAACCTACATCGGCGGCGTGTACAGAGTGCTTTGCGAGGACGTCGCGCCCAAACTCGACGGTATGGTTTGCGGCAGAGAGGACGGCGGCAGACTCGTCACTTTCGAGGGCAGCAAAGACGATATAGGCAAATTTTTCGACGTGAGTATAACCGAATCCAAATCGGCGTCCCTTTTCGGACATAAGGAGGAAAAATGAATATCGACAGAGATAAACTCTCACCGATGATGAAACGATATTTTCAAATCAAGGACAATTATCCCGATTGTCTGCTTTTCTTCCGCTTGGGCGACTTTTACGAGATGTTTTTCGACGACGCGGTAACAGCGTCGAGAGTGCTCGATTTGACCTTGACGGGCAGAGATTGCGGACTTGACGAGCGCGCGCCTATGTGCGGCGTTCCGTATCACGCGGTCGATAACTATATAAGAAGGCTCATCGAAAACGGCTATCGCGTCGCGATATGCGAACAATTAAGCGATCCGGCAACGTCCAAAGGACTCGTCGATCGCGACGTCGTGCGAGTGGTGTCGAGCGGCACGGTTATGGAAGAAGATATACTCGACGAGAAAACTTCCAACTATCTGTGCTCGATTTTCACAAATTCCTCGACGTTCGGCATTGCGTGGACGGATATTTCGACGGGCGAATTTAACGTGTACGAGTACTCGGCAGAGGACTATTTAGAGCGACTTTCCAACATTTTGGGAAGCATTGCGCCGAGCGAGATTATCTGCAACGAGGACTTCGTGTCGAAATATCAAAAGGTCAAATATTTCGTATCCAACGAAAAGCGCGCGCATTGCTATCACGACTTTGCCTACAACGTTTCGACGGCTACGAGAAAAATATTGTCCGCTTTCAAAATCGGCTCGCTCGACGTGTTCGAGTTGACGGACAAAAACGCCGCGGTATGCGCCGCAGGCGGACTTTTGGAATACCTTGCGCAAACGCAAAAGAGAAGCCTCGGACAACTTACGAAAATCTCGTATTTGCGCGATAAATCCTTTATGATGCTCGACAACGCGACGAGGCGCAATCTCGAACTTACTCAGCGCGCACGCGACGGAAAAAGACAAGGTTCGCTTCTTTGGGTTCTCGACAAAACGTCAACCGCAATGGGCGCGAGAACGCTCAAACGCTGGATAGAACAACCCCTTCAAGACGCCGACGCTATCAACAAACGCCTCGACGCACTCGAAGATTTGATGAGTTCAAAAGCGTTGCGCGAAAGACTCGGCGAATCCTTTTATTCCGTTCGAGACCTCGAAAGACTCAACGGCCGTCTTGCCTACGGCAACGCCTCGCCAAAAGATTTGCTTTCCATAAGCGACACGCTCGAGGCGATTCCGCAAATCAAGCAACTTCTTTCGGGCGCGACGAGCACGCTCGTAAAGGGTATAAATCGCTCGCTTTATTCGCTCGAAAACGTCTGCGCCACGCTTCAAAGCGCGTTGGATCGCGACGGCGTGAGCAGTTATAAGAACGGCGGATACGTCAAAAAAGGCTACGACGATACTCTCGACCAACTGCGTGACATCAAAACTTCCGCAAAGGAATGGCTTGCAAAACTCGAAGCGCAAGAGAGGGAAGAAACGGGCATACGCACGCTCAAAGTCGGATATAACAAGATTTTCGGCTACTATATCGAGGTGTCGAAGTCGTTCGTCGACAAAGTGCCGTACCGCTATCAGAGAAAGCAAACACTCGTAAACGGCGAAAGATACATAACCGACGAACTTAAACAACTCGAAGAAAAGATACTTTCTGCCGAATCCAACGCAACCGCGCTCGAAGACAAGATTTTCTGCGAACTCAAAAATATGTGTTTCGAGAATCTTGCAAAACTTCAGTCGAACGCTCAAGCACTCAGCACGCTCGACTGCCTCGTGTCGCTCGCAAACGTATCGGTTGCAAACAAGTACGTCAAACCCGAAATAAACAAGAAAATCAAGTGTATCGACATCGTAGAGGGCAGACATCCCGTCGTTGAAACGTTGCTCGACAGAGGCTCGTACGTTCCCAACGACACGCTACTCGACGACGCGGACAACAGAACTATGATTATCACGGGTCCGAATATGGCGGGCAAATCGACGTATATGCGACAAGTTGCAATCATCACGCTTATGGCGCATATCGGTTGCTTCGTGCCGGCAAAATCCGCAAAAATCGCCTTGACGGACAGAATTTTCACGAGAATCGGCGCAAGCGACGATTTGAGCGGCGGTCAAAGTACGTTTATGGTCGAGATGATAGAAGTCGCAACCATATTGAACTACGCCACGTCGTCGAGCCTTCTCGTTCTCGACGAAATAGGTAGGGGAACGTCTACGTTCGACGGATTGTCGATTGCGTGGGCGGTGCTCGAATACATCACCAAAAACGTCAAAGCCAAAACGCTGTTTGCAACGCACTTCCACGAGTTGACCGAACTCGAAGATTTAGAGGGCGTAAAGAATTATCGCGTGCTCGTGAGTAGGACAAACGACACAATCGTATTCTTGCACAAAATCGTAAGCGGCGGCGCGTCGCAAAGTTTCGGTATCGAGGTTGCCTCGCTCGCAGGCGTTACGAAATCGGTTATCGGCCACGCAAAGAGCATAATGCACTCGCTCGAAGAAGACTCGAAAAACAGAGATACCAACGAAATGCTGTTGAGTTCGGCAAAAAAGAACGTGACTGCGCAAGTGAGTTTGTTCGATACGCAATCGAGCAAGATAGAGCAACAAATCAGAGATCTCGACGTTGACAATCTCACGCCGCTTCAAGCATTGACCGTGCTTTGCGATCTTAAAAAACAACTCGAAGACTAAAACATTTACAAAAAACCGCAAAAATTAGAATTGTTAGGTAGTATATGAGCAAAATTAACGTACTTGAACCAAACGTATTCAATATGATCTCGGCAGGCGAAGTTGTCGAAAGACCGTCGTCGGTCGTGAAAGAACTCATTGAAAACTCGATAGACGCAGGCGCGAGCGAAGTTTCCGTTTACGTCGAAGACGGCGGAATCCGCAAAATTCAAGTCAACGACAACGGAATCGGCATCGAGAAAGATGATATGCGCAAAGCATTCTTGCCGCACGCAACGAGCAAACTCAAAAATATCGTCGATCTCGACAGTCTTTCGACTCTCGGTTTCCGAGGCGAAGCACTTGCAAGTATATCGTCCGTCAGCGAAGTCACGCTTTCGTCAAAGAGCAAAAATCAAGATATTGCTTCAAAAATTACGCTTTCGGGCGGAAAAGTCACGTTCGAGGGCGACGATTCGAGAGCAGAGGGAACGGTTATCAGCGTCGAAAACTTATTTTTCAATACACCCGCGCGCCTCAAATTCCTCAAAAAAGGCGTAAGCGAACTGAACTACGTAAAAGATGTCGTTAGAATGTTGATTTTGGCAAATCCATCCGTCAGAATCGAACTTTCAAACGAGGAAGGAACGTTGCTTCGCAACGAGGGCGGCACGCTTACCGACGCGATTTTCTCGGTTTACGGCGCAAAAACCGCCGACAATCTTCTTGAAATTTGCGACGAGTACGGCGGCGCGATAAAAGTATCGGGCTTTACTTCAAAAGTTGACTATACAAAGGCAAACAGAACGTATCAGACGATTATCGTAAACGGCAGAGCGGTCGAGGATCAAACCATTCAAACCGCCGTCGAAAAAGCGTATTCGGAATATTTGATGAAGCGCACGTATCCTATGTTCGTTTTGGATATTTTGATGCCGTTCGACGACGTTGACGTCAACGTTCACCCATCGAAAACGGAAGTCAGATTCAGAGATAAACACGCGGTTTTCAGTGCGGTTTATCACGCAGTGCAAAACACGATAAACAACAGTTTTAAAAACGTTGCCTTCGGTTTCGACGTCGAGCAAAATCCGACTGAAAACGCACAAAACGCCACTAAACAGAGCGATTTTTCAAATAATTTCGACGTTGAACCCGTACGCAAACCGCAAGTGAATTATGCGCAGTCAGCCATCGACACGTCAAAACTTTTCAGCGGAAAAACCACGCCGAAAAACTATTTCGGATTCGATATTTCGAGCAAAAACTCCGATTCGGTGCTTAACGATACGCACGTATCTTTTGTAAATGATTTTACGCATAGTTCAAATCGTTTTGACGGCGTAGAATCCGTTGCTTGCGACGATAACGGCATTTTAACAACGGAAAAAGAAAACGACGATTACGCCGAAAGCGATTACGCGGTATTCGACGGAAAAATCGTCGGACAGATTTTCGATACGTACATCATTTGCGAACGCGGCGATCTCGTGTATCTTATCGATCAACACGCCGCGCACGAAAGAATTTTGTACGATAGAATCGTGGAAAAATTCAACGTCGAACACACGCAACCGCTTTTGATTCCGTTCAAATTGACAATGACGGGCGAGGAAAGCGAGTATTTTGAAAGAATCTTGCCGAATTTGCAAAATCTCGGTTTCGAGATAGGCAAAAGCGGAAGTGCATACACGATAAACGCCGTGCCCGAACCCGTTGCACAAGTCAATTTCTCAAAGTTTTTCTCGGATTTGTTTGCAAATATGCAAAGCGAAAGCGAATTGACGCTTCAAAATCTGTTGAAAGACAAACTGTGCCAGCAAGCGTGCAAAGCCGCAATAAAAGGCGGGCAACCGCTCTCAAGAGCGCAAATCGAACGCGTAATCAAAAACTACGTTGACGAAAACGGGAATCTACCGACAAAATGTCCGCACGGTCGTCCCGCAGTCGTCGCATTCAACGCAAAGGACGTCGAAAAATTGTTTAAGCGCATAGTTTGACAAAATCGAATCGTTAACCGCAACGACCAATCCGCATATATAAGGATAATATATATAAATACGTAAATTATATTAATCCATATATAAGGAAAAATCTAAATAATCAAAAGTAACAAGATTCGCAATCGAGCACGAGTTCGAGAGCAAATCGCGAAAAACCAACTAATATGAGCAAAATTTATCCGCCGATTTACATCGCAGGTCCGACGGCTTCGGGAAAATCCGCACTTGCCGTAAAACTTGCCAAAATTTTCGACAGCGTGATTATATCCGCAGACAGTATGCAGATTTACCGCACGCTTGACATCGGCACGGCAAAAGAAGACCCGAGCATTCGTGCAAGGATTCCGCACAAACTCATCGACGTCGTAAATCCGAGCGACGAGTTTTCGGTTGCCGAATTTGCTCGTATGGCAAAAATCGAAATCGAGAAAGCACAAAACGAAGGGAAATTGCCAATCGTCGTCGGCGGTACGGGATTGTATTTTGAAGCGTTGCTTTATCCGATGAGTTTTTCAAACACGAACAAAAACGAGGAACTGCGCGCAAACTTGCAAGACGAACTTCAACGAATCGGCGCACACGCTATGCACGAAAAACTCGCAAATCTCGACCCCGAAACCTCAAATCGACTTCACGAAAACGATACGAAACGCGTTATTCGCGCGCTCGAAATCGTTTTAAGCACGGGAAAAACGCTTTCGCAAACACAGGACGAACGCGAAAAACCCGACGTAATTATGGTTGCGCTCAACACGGATAGACAGGCTTTGTACGAAAGAATCAACGCTCGCGTTGACAAAATGTTCGAGCAAGGGCTCGTTCAAGAAGTTTTGTCCGTCGGCGATTTTTCCTATCAATCGATGCAAGCAATCGGCTACAAAGAATTTGCGGATTGCGATTATACCGTCGAAAACGGCAAATTTGTCGTCGAACAATCCGAACTCGACCAAATCAAAGACAAAATCAAGCAACATTCCCGCAACTACGCAAAGCGACAACTGACTTGGTTCAGAAAATACGATTTCGTAAAATGGTTCGACGTCGCCGACGCCGACGCCGACGCCGACGCGGACGGCGCAATCGCATATATATCCGAAAAAATCCGCGAAAAAACCGTTGAAACATAAAAAAATTGCGACAAATGCGCACTAAAATCACGGAAATTCACAACAACACTAACGGAACATAATCAGTTTACCTCAAATAAAATCAAAAACAACAACTAAAACAAGATATACAAAATCTCAAAAATCAATCGAAAAACAACGTAAAAGGCATTAAAATATGGACAAAATATCGGCAAAAAATCTCGTAATCGAATGTGAAAACGAACTCAAAGAACAATATGCTCGTCTTGACGACATCGCGCTTTACAATCAAAAGAAAGTTCTCGACGCGTACAAAAATCAATCCATTCAAGCGCGCCATATGTTCGGAACGACCGGTTACGGCTACGACGACATCGGTAGAGATACGCTTTGCAGACTTTATGCGGACATTTTCAATGCCGAAAGCGCAATCGTTTCGCCGAATATCGTGTCCGGAACGCACGCTTTGACGCTTATGCTTTTCGGCGTTTTGCGTCCCGGTGACAAACTTTTGGCTGTTTCGGGTATGCCTTACGACACATTAACCGACGTTATTTTGGCGGATAACAAAGGTTCTTTGAAAGATTTCGGAATCAAATTTGACAAAATCGACTTGAAAACCAACCCCGATTTAACGCCAGAATTTGACTACGAAGCCATCGAAAACGCGCTTAAAACCGAAAAAATCAAAGCCGTTTTTGCCGCAAGAAGTCGCGGATACAGCCTTAGACAAGCAATCAGCGTCGAAAACGTCGAAAAACTCGTCAAATTCGTCAAGAAAATCAGCCCCGAAACACTCGTTTTGATTGATAATTGCTACGGCGAATTTGTCGAAAAAATCGAACCGACCGACGTCGGCGCAGATTTAATCGCAGGTTCGCTCATCAAAAATATAGGTGGCGGAATCGCGCCCACTGGCGGCTATATCGCAGGAAAATCGCAACTTGTCGAGCAAGTTTCCTATCGTTTGACCGCGCCTTCGCTCGGTATGGAAGAAGGCTCGTACGCCTACGGTTATTTGCCGTATTATCAAGGTTTGTTTCTTGCGCCGTCTGCAGTCAAAAACGCGCTCAAAGGCTCGCTTTTGTTTGCAAAAACCTACTCAAAACTCGGTTTTGAGACGCTTCCGCGCGACGATATGAAGCCTTACGACATCGTTACGAGCATAAAACTCGGCTCTGAAGACAAACTTATCGATTTTTGCGGCGCAATTCAAGAGATTTCGCCGATTGACAGCAACGTAAAACCTTTGCCGTGGGATATGCCGGGATACCAAAATCAAGTAATTA
>CAKQLT010000029.1:0-17551 GCA_934254715.1 uncultured Clostridia bacterium
TGCCGATGCCGTGCGCAACGATAGATCCGCAGCCGCTTCCGCGCCCCGGTCCGACGGGAATTCCCATTTGTTGCGCCGCGTGAACGTAGTCCCACACGATAAGGAAGTAACCGTCGAATCCGCACTTGTGGATAACGCCCAGTTCGTATTCCAAACGCTTCGTGATTTCGTCGTTTATGTAGCCGTATTTTCTCTTTACGCCCTCGTAGGCAAGGTCGCGAAGATATTGCGCTTCGTCGCGGTCGCCCATTTCCTCGTTGGTGTATTTAGGAATGATAGAGGCGTGTTTCGTTATAAAATAGTCGCCGTCAACTTTGTCTGCGATTTCTCTCGTCGTCGCAATGGCTTCGGGACACCAACTGAACAGTTCCGCCATCTCGTCGCCCGATTTGAGATAGAACTCGTCCGTTTCGAATCTTGCGCCGTTAATCTCGCTCTTTTTGCAACCGAGAGTTATGCACATCATCGTGTCCTGTATGTCCGCTTCTTCCTTTTCGATGTAATGCACGTCGTTTGTGGCAACCACTTTTACGCCTATCTCTCTTGCGATTTGGCAAAGCGGATTGAGTACGATTTTGTCCTCTTGCAAATGATGGTCTTGAAGTTCGATATAAAAATCACCGGGTTCGAAAATATCTCGCATTTCGATTGCCGCCGCCTTTGCTTCTTCGTACTTACCTTGCAAAAGGAGGTGCGGCACTTTGCCCGCAAGACACGCCGAAAGGCAAATAAGACCCTCGCTATGCTCTCTTATATGCTTCAAGTCGATACGCGGTTTCATATAGAATCCGTCCACGAACGCAAGCGAGGAAAGTTTCATAAGGTTTTTGTAACCCGTCATATTTTTGGCGAGCAAAATGAGGTGATAGCGTTGTTTAAGCACGTCCGCCGTCTTTGCATACATATCGTCGGCAACGTAAAATTCCTCGCCGATAATGGGCTTGATTCCGTCTTGTCGAAGCACGGACACGAACGTATGCACGCCGTACATATTGCCGTGATCGGTGATTGCGACGGCGTCCATACCCCTTGCTTTAAGCGCGTCGCAAAGAGGGTGAGTTTTTATAGTTTTTTTCGGATCGTTCGGATCGGGCGCAACTTGCAAAAGACGCACCGCGCCGTCCAACAAACTGTATTCCGTATGCAAATGTAGATGTACAAAATCCGTCATATTTACCTTTTCTCGTTAGTTTTTAGATAAGTTCGGGTGTGGGCAGAGCCCACCCGCAATTATTAATTATTAATTAATAATTATTAATTAAGGTTAGCCAACTCGACTATTTTCCTCAGCCTATGGTTCAAACAACTTTTGCTCACGCCCAAAATCTCTGCAAGTTCGCTCAAAGACGCTTCGGGGTGGTCTGCCCTTGCGTCCGCCGTTTCTTTAAGTTGCGCGGGAAGCGAATCGAACATATCCTTGTTTCTCAACTCGCCTATCGCAAGCAAGTGTTTGCTTGCCGCCGTAAACGTCTTGTCGAGATTTGCCGTTTCGCAGATTATCACGCGGTTGAGGCTGTTTGCCGTTTCCCTTTCGTCGATTATCGACCTAAGTTTCAGCACGCAGTCTACAAGGTCGAGAGTTGCAAGCACTTTGACGATTTCGTCTTTGTCCTTGACGTACACGAGTTTGTGTTCCCCTCTGTCGCTCATACGCGTGTTTATGCGAAGGTCGCTCAAAAGTTCCATAACGTCGTCGGCAAACAAGTCGTCGTCGAGTTGAAGTTCGAAATGATAGCCGTCTCTTTTTTCGCTTTGGTCGGACGTAGAGGGAACGTACACGCTTCCGCAACCGAGGAAAAGCCCTTTGAAATACGCAACTTTCGTCGCAATCGTCGTCACAACGTCTTGCGGTATGCCCTCAACGAAGGCAAGATATTCGTCAACGTTGATTTTCATAAGTCCGAAATCCTCGATAGCCTGCTTTGAAAATCCGCTCGGCACTTGCACCGAACACGCTTCCGCGCCCGTTTTGGTCTTGTCGAGCGACAACTCGAAATCTGCGGGATACAACGTTTTGAGCAGTTCAACAACCTTCAACCCCTCGTCGTAGTCGGCAAGCCAAAAGCAAAGATTGTATCTCTTTTTTGCAATCTCTATGCTTCCGCACGATTTTGCGAGCGCACTCAAAAACGCCACGATTTCTTCGCGTTTTTTAGGCAATACGCCAAGCAATTCTTCTCTTGCGCTGTCCTTGAAACTTTTTTGCATATCTATTCCTTTTCGCCGTTATCCTTTATTTTTCCTTGCGATTTTCGCTTTGAAAACCGCTTTTTTACGCCGTTTTCCGTTTTATTCGCAAAACCTCGTTTTGTCCTTAAACGTCGGCTTCCTTCCGTCTATGCCGAACACCCTTTCTCGCGGCAAGTCGTATTTTTCGACAAACGCCTCGATTCTGTTCATTTTTCCGAGTTTTTTCGTATCGTGAGCGTCAGTGCCGACGATGAAGTTTACGCCACTTTCCAAAAGTGCGGCAACCGACCCTTCGAGCGCGTCGAGATGTTTTTCGTTAAGTTCGATATAAACGCCTTGCTTCTTCGCTTCCTCGCACACTTTTTTGACGTCCACGAGCGCGCGGTGATTGAGGTGAGCAATGCAGTCTATCGGAAATTTGCGCATTGCCTCGATATACGCCGCCGTGTTGATTTCGACGAGTTCTTTTCTCTTTTTAAGTCCGCAAAACCCGTTCTTAAAGAGCCACGCCCTCGCATATCCGCCGCGCTTCTCGCCCTTAAAACCGATGTAGCGATGAAAGCCGACCACGAGCACGTCGCACTCTCTTATGACGTCGCTCGGCACGTCTATATCCCCTTGTGGATTGACGAGATTCGCCTCTATTCCGCAAAGCACTTTCACGGGCAAATCGAGCGATTGCGCTTCTTGCTTTTGCTTTTTGAACTTGCGCCTCGTCATATGAAAAATCGTGCTTGCAAAACTATGGTCTGTCACGGCGATTTCGCGTATGCCGAGCAAAGAGGCAGCCGTCGCTTGTTGTTTGAGCGTCGCCCGTCCGTCGCTTGCATATGTGTGGGTGTGATAGTCGCCGTAAATTTTCATAGTTTCCTCGTGCGCATACGCATATAGACGCATAGCGCATATGCGCAAACTTAATAGCATTATACATTAGATAACTTTATTAATCAATATAATTTCGCCATAAATTTGCACAAATCCGTCACAATTTTTGTCTTAATTTATCCGCTTTCCCCGTTCCTCTTTTATAAGACTATCGCCGCTTCGATTATTGCTTTTACAATTCGGTTTTTCAAATAAAAAAATGTGATTTTATTTGCGATTCTACAAAAAGCGTTTCAATTGTCATTCGATTGTGACAAATTCTTCTTCGAGAAGTATGCCGAACTTTTCAAAGACTTCTTTTTTGCAAAGCGCGACGAGGGCAAGATAATCTTTCGCGCTTGCGCCGCCCACGTTGACGATAAAATTCGCGTGCTTTTGCGACACTTGCGCGCCGCCGATTTTCACGCCTTTCAAGCCGCAATCGTCAATGAGTTTTCCGCTCGGAATTTTGCCGTTTTTGAACACGCTTCCCAAAGAGGGCAAACTCGGCTGTTTCTCTTGCCTTTTTCTCAAATACTCTCTTGCTTCGTTTACGGACTGCTCGGCACTCTTTTTTGCAAGTTTCAACTCGGCTTTAAGCACGATTCCGTCCACCCCTTTTCTATACGCAAGGTCTTTTGAATTTACGCTTATTTCTCGTATGCGGTTTTGCGTGCGATTTTTGTCGCAATTTGCACAATAGAGGTTTAATATGTCGATTTTTGTCACGTAATCGCCGATTTGCGACGAAAATGCGCCCGCGTTCATTTTCAGCGCGCCGCCCAAAGTGCAAGGCAAGCCGCTCAAAAATTCAAGACCGCCGAGTCCTCTTTTTCGTCCCTCGAACGTGATTTTGGCAACGCTTGCGCCGCCCTCGCAAACGACTTTTTCGCCCTCGATTTTTACGCCGCAAAGTCCTTTCAAGCACACCAAAACTTGTCTGCAATTTCCGTCGCAAACGAGCGTGTTCGAGCCGCTTCCGAGCATAGAAAAATCAACGTTTTCTTCCCTCAAAACGCCTATCGTTTCAACCGCTTTTTCCACGCTTTGCGGATAGAAAACGAACGCTTGTCCGCCCCCTTTGAAAGTCGAGATTTCCTTTGCGCTTTTCCACGCGCCGTATACGCCGATTTGGCTTTTTATATACTCTTTTATATCCACGATTCACTATATGAAAACGGCACGAAAAAAGACGATTTTCATCGCCTTTTATCAAAATTTTATTGCAAAAAATATGCGTTTTCAATCGACTTTCGAGTCGTTTTCGTTTTCTTGATTTATATCTTCGCGTTTATCTTCGTTTGCGCCTTCGTTTTTATCTTCGGCTTTGTTGAGTGCCTCGATTATCCTTTCCGCAAGCGGATAGGAAACGCCGTCCACTTTTGCGATTTCTTCGGGCGTTTTGAGGCGGATTTCCTCAACAGAGCCGAACTCTTTTATAAGCCTTGCGCACAAGGTTTTGCCCACGCCTTGAATTGATTTCAACGCGCTTTCGCTCAAGTGTTTGCTTCGCAAATTGCGGTGGAAAGTGATTGCGAAGCGGTGCGCTTCGTCACGGATTCTCTGCAAAAGTTGAAGCGCGACGCTGTCTTTGGGAAGTACGATTGACGTTGTCGGCGCGCTGCCCAAAAACACTTCTTCTTCACGCTTTGCAAGCGACAAAATTTCGATGTCCTCTCTGCCCGTTTCCCTTTGCGCTTCCATTGCGTAGGCAAGTTGTCCCTTGCCGCCGTCGATGACCAAAAGGTCGGGTATGGACGAGAAACTTTCGTCCTCGCTGGTTGCGATTTCGTTGAGTCTGCGTATAAGCACTTCTTTCATACACGCAAAGTCGTTGTTGCCCGCAACCGTCTTGATTTTGAACTTGCGATAGTGCGATTTTTTGGGTTCGCCGCCCTCGAAAACCACCATACTCGCCACTTTGTCCGTGCCGGATATGTGCGAGATGTCGTAACATTCCATACGGTTTGGCAAGGTTTTGAGATTGAGCAGTTCGCCTAGTTGCTTCACCGCGCCTTGCGTGCGAAGCACTTTTCTTTCCTCTTGCGTGCCGTGCTTTGTCATAGCGTCGTATGCGTTCGAGTGCGCAAGTTCGAGAAGTTGTTTTCTCGCGCCTTGCTTCGGTTCTACCACTCTGACCGTGTGCGAGCAAAGCGAATTGACCGCCTTTTCGAGCGATTCTTGGTCTTCGACATTGTCGGTGACGATTTCGTCACAAAGCGGCGCGTTGTTTTGATAATACTGCAAAAGGTAACTTGCGATGTCCTCGTCGCAAGAATCCACGATTACGTTTTCGCCGCCCACGAGTTTGCCCGCGCGCACGACGAGCATATTGATTGCCGAAATTATGCCGTTCGTTTCAAACGCGAATATGTCGAGATTGAAGTCTTTTGGAAGCGCGCTGACCTGCTTGCGCACGAGTTTGTCCAAAAGCGCGAGTTTGTTGCGATAGTTCAGCGCAACCTCGAAGTTTTCTTCCTTTGCAAACTTCATCATTTTTTCGGTGAGCGTGCGCTCGACTTCCTTGTCGTTGCCTCTCAAAAAGTCGATGACCTTTTGCATTTCCGCCTTGTACTCTTGCTCGCTGACCTTGTGCGTGCAAGGCGCAAGACAACGCCCCAAGTGCATATTAAGACACGGGCGCGAGGGTTTTGACATATCCCTCTTGCACTCGCGAATGGGAAACGCCGTGTGAATAAGGTCGAATATGTCACGGATATTGACGGATTGCATATAAGGTCCGAAATACTTTGCGCCGTCGTTTTTGAGTTTTCTGACGAGTTCGATGGTCGGATACGGCTCGCGCATATCGATACGCAAAAACGGATACGCCTTGTCGTCTTTTAGAAGTATGTTGTATCTCGGCGTATGTTTTTTGATGAGGTTGTTTTCGGTCAGAAGCGCGTCAACCTCGCTAGCACAAATTATATAGCGAAAATCGGCGACGTGTTCGAGCATCGCCATAACCTTTGCCGTGCGGTTGGACAGATTGAAAAAGTACGAGCGCAGTCTGTTTTTGAGATTTTTCGCCTTGCCGACGTAAATAATCTCGCCTTGCTCGTCAAGCATCATATAAACGCCCGGATTGTCGGGTACGTCTTTTATTTTAGCCTTGAAATCAACCATTTTTGCCTCTGTTTTATCGTTTTACACGATTCGTGTTTTGTGCAATTTATTATATAATTTGCTCATTCGCAACACCTTTCGTGTTTTAACCCATATTTTCACAATCGCAATATCGCCGTTATTTACGGATTTGCCCGCTTTTCTATACGATTTGTATCGGTTTGAAACACAATTCGTGTTTTATGCACACATCGCCGAAAAGTCTTCCTTTACGCCGTCTTTGAGCGTGCCTTTGGCGATATTGAGCGAAATTATTTGTTTGCATTTTCTCGTGCCGAGGAAATCGCGCATAATTATATTTACGCAATCGAAATAATCTTTGCCTTCGAGCGTCGAAATGAAACTCGTTGCGTTTTTATCGTGCGTGCCCTCGTAGAACTTCGGACCGATTATCGCAATCGGGTCGGTGAGTTGCATTTGCATAACGAACAGTCCGCCCTCGCTTTGTCTGTACTTTTCCACGTAAGTCGGGATTGCCTTTTCGAGATACGTCTTCGACGACTTTTTGTTGAGCGAGCCGTCGTAGAAAGATTGAAGCGAACTGCCGCTTCTCGTCCCGCCGTCGTTGTTTCTTTGGAACAGATAATTCTTGTCCGTAACGAAATCGGAATTTTCGTTCGTTCCGAACTCGTTGCCCCAAAACACGATAGCCTTGCCTCTTACGTCGCCGAGCGTCAACGATTTTACGAAATCGAGGTCGGATTGCTCGGTATCGTTTTCAACCATAAGTCCCGCAAGTTTTGCGCAAAGCACGCAGTCAACGCAGTTCATAACCACGTCGCCGCCTTTGAAATGCTGAAAGTCGAGAATGAGCGTTTCGCTCGGATTTGATTGCAAAAACTCTCTTATATCATCGACGATAGGCTCGAACGCTTCGCCCGAAATAGGACCGTGAAAGATGACCATCGAGTTGTCCTTGAGTTGAACTCGTATGTCGAAATACCTTGCGCCGCAAGCCATTTGTTCTTTTATGGTTTTATCCTGCGTTTTTGCCGCCCACATCATATCTTGCGTGCCCGAGTCGTGCGAGCCTGCAATAACGACGTTTGACAAAAGAGCGTCGTCGCGGATATAACTCATCCACTTGCTCAAAAACTCGTCGGGATTCTGCTTGTCGATTGCCTTGCTCGCCACGCCCGCCATAGAACCTGCGACCACGCCTATGCAAAACACCACGCACAGCACCGCAATCAACGCGATTTTGCCTTTCTTTTTCATAAGTTCACCTCACGGATATTATACCTTTATCCGCAAGCAAAATCAATGGCAAAACTCAATCAATTTAGCGTCTTGTTGCAAAAACAGTTGCTCGTGCTCGTCGTGGTGTCGGTATCGGTGTTATTCGTGAACGCGAGCGCGGCAAGTATGCCAATCATAACCGCCGTTTCCCGCCTCGAAAAATCGCCGTCCGATATAAAAACTATCATCACGATGAGCAAAAACAAATACCAGTTGTCTTCAAACATACTCGACCTCTTTGACTTTTTACCACAATATGTCGCAAAATGCGCCAAAGTTACAAAAACTTCGTCTTCATATATGCGCTAAAATCTACGTATGGAAACGAAAATCGACTATATCGACGAACAAACCGTCCTCGACTACATACCTCGCAACGCAACGCTTCATTCGCTTGCGGAATTTTTTTCCGCTTGTTCGGACGCTACGCGGAACAAAATTATCTGCGCGCTTTGCATAAGCGAAATGTGCGTAAGCGATTTGTCGAGAATACTCGGCATAAATCAGACAACTTGCTCGCACCAACTGCGGCTTTTGCGCGCGGCGGACATCGTAACCCAACGCCGCGAAGGGAAAATCATATATTACTCGCTCAAAAACAGAAAAATCGAAAACGTGCTTCTTGCAGGCGTGGATTTTCTCGACTTGTAAAAATTTCGTATAACGGTAAAATCAATAAAAATTGCAAATTATAAAATTAATAAAGAAATCGCCCCTGCGGGCAATTAAAAAGCATAAATTTAGCCACTAAAAGCGCAAAAAACGTACAAAAAAAAGCGGATTTTTATCCGCTTTTTCTTTTGTTTTAGCAGTTTTTATATCTTCGTTTTATTTGCCGTTTGCGCCGCCGTTTTCGTTATCGCTATCGCCGTTTTCGTTATCGCTATCGCCGTTTTCGTCGCCTTTATTGCCTTTTTCGTCGTTATTCTCGTTATTATCGCGCGGATAATCGTGAGAAAACTCGTCGAAAGGCGAATCGCCGTCGGGACGTGTTTCTTCGTCGAAATCGTCGGAATTTATCGTATCGGATTCAGGTTTGCAATGACGTTCGTTTTTGCGCAACGCTTTGCCGACGAGTACCGCAATACGCTTGTAAATAAACTGCAACGCATAGTCGATTGCAATCAGAATCGCCGTGCCGAACAAAGCAATCATCCAGTATTGCACCTTGTCGATTATCGACGAATCGAGCACGATGTTGTGACACACGAAGTACAAAAGCGCGAGCGCACCGTTGATATAAACGATTTTGACGATGAGTTGAACCCACCACTTGATTTTGTCATTGTGGTTGAGCATTACGCCCGAAATGATTGCCATAGGTCCGAAATACACGACGTAGCCCATAACCGAAAATACGTCGCCCGCAACCAAAAACGACAACCCTGCGGACACGACGTACGCAAGCACCGACGAAAGGTAATACTTTTGCGAAAGAGGGACCATAAGCGCGACTGCGGCGGCAATAAAAAAAGCAACCGTGCTGAATCTTACGACAACGCCGAGCCAAACCATCAGCAAAGCCACCGCCGCGCTGATGCCGGCGAGAGCCACGCGGTAGACCGCCTCTTGTCGTGAAATTTTCTTGCGATTGCGTTTCATATATGATGTGGAATATTCAAATATTCCGCTGCGTGCGCAGCACGCATAAATGGTATTTTATGATTATATATTGCGGGTATAAAGTGCGTTATTTGCGAGTTAGGCAAAAAACGCACAAATATTGTAAAACGCGATATTGAGATGAAGAACAAGGAAGATGCGATTTTTGAACAACGAGCGTACTTAGTCGTACGTGACTTGTGAAAAAAATCGCATCTGACGCAGTTGTTCGCTCAATAGCGCGTTTTAGCAGCAACGGATGAGGTCGCCACCCATACACTCACAACAACAATCCGCACACCAAAGCGCTTGACAAGCCGTGCAAAGTCCGTCGGCAACGTCGGAATCGCGTTGGGAATAGGTGCGGTTGGACGCTTGGTCGGATTTGCCGTAAACGCCTTGCGAGCCTTGTTTGTCGTAGGGGCGAGAACCGTCGATTTTCTTTTTGAGGTTGTTCAAGGCACGAGTGTATTTGTCGTTGGACGGGTCCATTTCGATTGCCATTTCGAGTTGCTTTTTGCTGTCGTTGAGCCAGTTTTTCTCGTAAAAGACGATGGACTGATAGTAGTGCCATTCCGCGCCGCGATAGGATATTTCGTCAAGAGCGCGTTGCGCGCCTTCGACGTCCTTGTTGCGGATTGCGTTGCGCACGATTTCAAACGACGAATCGCCGTCGCCGGTGACGGTTGCGGACTCGTGAGAAAGTTCCATTGCTTGCTGATACGCGTCGTCGAGTTGTCCGAGCATACGCGCCGCTTGCGCGCCCTCGTCACCCTCGTCGAAAACACGCTCTTGATAGTAAGCGCGCTTTTGTTTGTACGCTTCGAGAATTTCGCTTTGAGATGCGTCCTTGCTTACGCCAAGAATCACAAACGGGTCATTCGGCATTTATCTTCTCCTTTGAGCAGTCGCTCTAATTGCATCTTTATTCCGAGATATATCGTGTTGCTCAACACGCCCTCATACATCTTTATGTCCATAGCGTTGTATGAGCCGACCATCTTGTTGTAGGTCGAATTGAGCAAAAACGAGAGTTCATCTGCGTTTTTGGCAAGATAATCTTGCTTTTCGGTACATTTGCCGTAATTCAGCACGAGCGGATTATATTCGCCGGACTTACTGTCCTTTTCAACGTCGTCAACGGCGTCGAGCAAATATATGAGCCTGCCGAGATTGTAGCAAAACGTGTCGACGTTGTCGTCGGTCTTTATCAAGAGCCTCGTCATATCGCGCATAAGCGTTGCGAAAGTGTCGGCAACTCGGTCTATACTATCGCAGTTTTCCTTTTCGAGTTTCCTCAAATCCAAAAAACTTTTTTGCATAATTTCGTCGATTTTTCCGAGCCTTTTCGCCGCTTTTTTCTTGCGCGGCGCGAGCATATCTTTGAGTATCGCACGCGATTTTTTGCCGTCGTATACGTCGTCTTCGAGGTTGTAGTATACGAGCATAACGGCTATATCGGCAATCTTTTTTGAAAGTTCGTCGGTCTTGACGACCACCTTTTTCTTGCCGTTGTAGGCGCACAACTTACGCTCGAATGTCACGGGCGTGTTTGTGAGCGAATGCAAAAGCACGTTGTAAAAAGTCACGTCGTAGTTGGTGCAAAGCCTCGTAAATTCCGCACCCGTTTCGCCGAGCGTTTTGCAAAGTCCGCAATAAAAGGATTGAAACACGTTGAAATCCTTGATATACATATTGAGTTTATCTGGAATAACGTATCCGAACATTTTGTTGCCTCTTTGTATAATAATATACTCTTTGTCTTAAACAATCCTTAAAACTCGCAGTCGAGTTGCATTGCGCGGATTGTCGGAATTTTTGCGGCAGTCTTACGAATTTTACGCTCGTTTTCCGCCGAGTTTATTGCGCTTTCGCCGTGCTTTTACGCTTGATTTTATGATTTTATCGTATCGGGCGGATTTATGCGGTGATTTCGTCCGCCACTTCGAGAACGGTTTTCTTGACTTCCGTTCTGTCGACGACCTTGGTGTGAATCTCTTTTGCGCCCTCGAGTTCGAGTATGCAATCGGGACATTCGAGCGCGGTGAGATTGTACAGTTTGACGACCGCCTTGTACGAATCCTTTTCCCTCGAACCTATTGCGCCGAGTACGTCTATGGGGAATTTGTACGGATTTGCCGTAGACAAAACGACGGTCGGGGTTTCGTCGTCGGTTTCGCAAGAATAGTCGTTGTACACGCTTGCCGCAACCGCCGTGTGGGTGTCCATAATGTAATCGTCGAGGTCAAAGAATGTGGAAATGGCGTTTTTCGTGTCTTCCTCGTCCGCCCAACCCGCGACGAAATTGTCGAGATTCACTTCGTCGAAGTCTATCTCGAATCTGCCCGTCTTTTTGAGGCTGTCGTAAAGTTCGCGCACTTTTTCGTCGTCGCGGTCGTAAATCTCGTATATAAGTCTTTCGAGATTGCTCGACACAAGAATGTCCATTGACGGCGACATCGTTTTGTAAAACACGCGATTTATATCGTATACGCCGTCGTTGAAAAAGTCGGTGAGCGCGTTGTTTGCGTTGGACGCGACAATAAACTTTTCAACGGGCAAACCCATACGATAGGCGTAATATCCCGCAAGCACGTCGCCGAAGTTGCCCGTCGGAACGGCAAAGTTTATCTTGTCGCCGAGTTCTATTTCGCCGCTGTCCACGAGGTCGCAGTATGCGGATATATAGTAGGCGATTTGAGGCGCGAGCCTACCCCAGTTTATGGAATTTGCAGAAGACATAGCAATGCCTTTTGCTTTGAGTGCGTCTATCGTTTCCTTGTCGTTGAAAACTCGTTTCACCGCCGCTTGCGCGTCGTCGAAGTTGCCTTTTATGCCGAAAACGTGAACGTTGCCGCCCTCTTGCGTGACCATTTGCAAGCGTTGCATTTCGCTCACGCCATTCGACGGATAAAACACGACGACGTGCGTGCCGTCTACGTCCTTAAAGCCTTCGAGCGCGGCTTTTCCCGTGTCGCCGCTCGTTGCGGTGAGCACGAGAGTTTGCTCGTTTATGCCGAGTTTTTTCTTGCTCGCGGTGAGAAGATACGGCAAAATCGTGAGCGCAATATCCTTAAAAGCGCAAGTCGGACCGTGCCAAAGTTCGAGCATATAGAGTCCGTCCTCGACCTTGACGAGAGGACATACCGCGTCGTCGTCGAAGCGGTTGTAGGCGCGTTTGGCATATCCCAAAAGTTCCTCGAAAGAAAACTCGTCCATATACATAGACAAGATTTTCGCCGCGCGTTCGGGATAGTCGAGCGGAATGAGATTTTCGACGTCTGCAAGACTTAAAATCGGGAATGACGACGGAACGAAAAGTCCGCCGTCATCCGAAATGCCTTTTACGATAGCCTCGCTTGCCGAAATCTCGATTTTTGAGTTTCTGGTGCAAGTGTACTTCATCTTTTTGATTGTGCGCTACCTTACGCGCGAATGAAATCAGGGAAATTTTCCTCGTTTTCGCTCACCGTAACCACGAATTTGGTGTCGGTGTTCTTTGCAATCTCTCTAAGGTCGTCAAAGAAGTCTTTCATCTCGAAAACGGTTTTGCCGAGCATTCTGTGCGCGCCGTCGATGTAAAGCGTTTCGATGTCGTGATTGCCTGCAAGCAAGCCTTTGAGGAATCCGATGAGCGCTTCTTCGCTTACGGGTGCGTCCCCTCTTTTGAGTTGTTTGGCGTTGACCATACGAACTCTGTAATTGAGAGAGTACATATATCTGTCGGTATCCGTCACGAAAACGATGTCGCCTTTTGCGGTTTCAACGTTGTCGTTTGCCATATCGATGATGATTTTCGTTTTGCCCGTGCCTTTGGCACCAGTTATAAATTTTATCATAAGCCCTCCGCTTATATTTATATTCGGTTATATTATATATAAAAAGTTATCCGATTTCAACCCGCAATTTTCAAAATTGCGCACATTTTTCTATGCGGCGAAAATATGCGGTAAAAATCAGCGATTTTTGCTCTTTGAAAGGAAATACGCGTGTCTTTGAGGGGCGAGCAAAGAAATCATCGTATCGAGTTCGCCGTCGCTTATGGCGGTGGTGCGTCCCGACGCGTATTCCTTGTCCGCAAATTCCTTGATTCTTGCCACGAGTTCGTCGCCCTTTTGCACCTTTTCTTCGGTGGGCAACTCGTAGTACGCGTTTATCCAGTACGCGATTCCCGCAAGTCCGCTGAACGCGTCAACCACCACTCTCGGCGCTCTGCCCAAAATCTTTTCGGTGTCGAAAATATTGTAAATTTCTTGGTCTTTGAGCATACCGTCGGCGTGAATACCCGCCTTGGTGACGTTGAAGTTTTTGCCGACGAACGGCGTTTGCGGCGGAATGTGATATCCCATTTCGTCCTCGAAATAGTCGGCTATTTCGCTTATGACTTCGAGATTCATACCGTTCGTAGTGCCTCTTAGCGACGCATACTCTATTGCCATTGCTTCAAGAGGCGTATTGCCCGTGCGCTCGCCTATGCCGAGCAACGTCGTGTTGACCGTCGAGCAACCGTACAACCACGCCGTCGCGCTGTTGGTGACCGCCTTGTAAAAGTCGTTGTGTCCGTGCCATTCGAGTTGCTCGCTCGGCACTTGCGCGTAGTAACGGAAACCGTAAATTACGCCTTGTACGCTTCGCGGCATAGACGTACCGGGGTAAGTCACGCCGTAGCCCATAGTGTCGCACGCGCGGATTTTGATGGGGATTCCGCTTTCTCTTGACAATCTCATAAGTTCGATTGCAAACGGAACGACGAATCCGAAATAGTCCGCTCTCGTGATATCCTCGAAGTGACAGCGAGGCACGATTCCTCTGTCGAGAGCCATCTTGACGACGGACAAATACTTGTCCAACGCCTGACGGCGAGTCATATTCATTTTTTTGAAGATGTGATAGTCCGAGCAACTGACGAGTATGCCCGTTTCCTTGATTCCGAACTGCTTGACGAGTTCAAAATCCTTTTCGTTTGCGCGAATCCAACTTGTGACTTCGGGAAAATCGTAACCGAGTTCGAGACACTTTTTGACCGCTTCTTTGTCCTTGTCGCTGTAAAGGAAAAACTCGCTCTGTCTTATGATTCCGTTCTTGCCGCCGAGTTTGTGAAGCATTTTGTAAAGTTCCACGATGTCTTTGACTTTGAACGGTTCCATTGCCTGTTGACCGTCGCGGAAAGTCGTGTCGGATATGTACAATTCCTTTGGACATTCCATAGGAACGTGACGCATATTGAACGCGATTTTGGGGATTTTACCGTAGGTAAAAATTTGTCTGTGAAGGTTTGGACGAGCAACGTCTTGCAAGGACGGTTTGTAAGTGTGTTCTTCAAGAAGGTGGTTGCGCTTGTTGTATTCGACTATCATTTGCCCTCCGTCACTCGATGTTTTCGAGCATTTTATTCTGCACCGCGATTTGAAGCGCGGAAATCATTTCGTCAAGGTCGCCGAGCATAAACTTGTCGATGTTGTAAAGGGTAAGTCCTATGCGGTGGTCGGTGACTCTGCCTTGCGGGAAATTGTAGGTGCGGATTCTCTCGCTTCTATCGCCCGTGCCGACTTGCGCGCGACGATTTTCGGCGTATTCCTTTTCCGCTTGCGAGCGATAGAAGTCGTAAACGCGGGATTTTAGCACTTTGAGCGCCTTTTCTCTGTTTTTAATCTGACTTCTTTCGTCTTGGCACTCTACGACTATGCCCGTGGGAATATGCGTCATTCGGATTGCGCTTTCCGTCTTGTTGACGTGCTGTCCGCCCGCGCCGCCCGAACGATAAGTGTCCACTTTTATGTCGTTTTCGTTGAGATTGACCTCTACGTTCTGCGCTTCGGGAAGCACCGCAACGGTTACGGTGGACGTATGCACTCTGCCTTGCGACTCGGTTTCGGGAACGCGTTGCACCCTATGCACGCCGCTCTCGAATTTGAGTTTGCCGTATACGCCCTTGCCCGTTATCATAAACACGAGTTCTTTCGCGCCGCCGAGTTCGGTGTAGTTCATATTGACTTCCTCGACTTTCCAGCGGTTGTTTTCGGCGTAATGGCGGTACATTTTCATAAGTTCCGTTCCGAAAAGAGCCGCCTCGTCGCCGCCCGCGCCCGCGCGTATTTCCATAATAACGTTGTTGTCCTCGTCGGGGTCTTTGGGCAAAAGGGATATTTTGAGGTCGTTTGCGTCCTTGTCGAGAGCCTCGCGCAAATCGTCGAGTTCTTGCTTTAACAACGCTTTCATATCGGGGTCGGTTTCCGCCGCCGCCATAATCTCGCAATCCTCGAAATCCTGCTTATGCTTTTTGTATACGCCGTAAATTTCGCAAATCGGGGCGAGGTCGGAATGTTCCTTTGAAAGCGACTTGAACTTCTCTTGGTCGGATATGTTTTGCGGCAAAGACAAAAGATTGCCCACTTCTTCGTAGCGAGCCTCGATTTTGTCTAATTTTTGAAGCATACCATCGGATATTTTCATTTTCTTTTCACCACTGCGATACGGTCGAGCCCTTCGATGTCTTTGATAATTTCGACGTCGTAGCCCTCGAATATCGCCTTTATATCGTCTGCCTGTCCTGCGCCGAATTCCAAAAGAAGCACGCCGTCGTCCTTGAGATGTTCGTCGAGTTTGTCTGCGATTATGCGGTAGAATTTCAAGCCGTCGCTGTCGCCGTCAAGCGCGAGTTTCGGCTCGAAGTCCTTGACTTTGGAATCGAGTTTTTGAACGTCGGACGTGGGAATATACGGCGGATTGGACACGATTACGTCAAACGCCTTGTTTGCCACCGCGCCCCACATATCGCCCTTTGAAAAGTCCACTCGAACGCCCGTGTTGAGCGAGTTTGCAAGCGCGACGTCTATCGCGCCCACGCTCACGTCGCACGCGCTCACTTTCGCGTTAGTGTTCTTTGCAATCGCAACCGCAATCGCGCCGCTTCCCGTACACAAGTCGAGAACGTCGCATTGCGTTTGCTTTTCCTTTATCGTCGCAATCGCCTTTTCCACGAGTTCTTCGGTTTCGGGACGAGGGATAAGCACGTTTTTGTTGACGGCAATCTTTATGCCGTAAAACTCGCAATAGCCGAGCGCGTATTGAAGCGGCGTGCCGTCCGACATACGCTTTGCAATGGCTTCCGCGTTATCGAACTCGGTTTTGGTGAGGGTTTTGAGAGATTGAAGTTCGCTTCTCTTTTTGCCCGTAACCTCGACGAGCAACCAGTCTATATCCGCCTCGTCCGCGCCTTTGGCAATATTTTGCAGTTTGGCTCTCGCAACGCCGTAAGGCACTTTTATATCAAATTTTCTTTCTTCCAAATTCGGATTTTCGTCCATAGCAAGCACGGTTTTGAACGCCGTGAGCGACACTTCGAGCATATCGTCGGTAGGCTCTTTGGTGGTAAGTTTTTGAAGCGCCATACCCGGGGCGCGAAGTATGCGCACAAAAAGGCAATCGCTCTTTGCAAGCAATTTCAAAAGTTCGTAGGATACGCCCGCAACGACCGGCAAGAACAGCAGTTTGAATCCGAGTTTTATAAGCGCGTTGAGCACCTTTGCGCCGCCGACGTCGCTCGATACGACCAGTCCGCACTTCTCAATCATAAAGTTGACGAGCACGAAAACCATTATGCTCACCGCTATAACGAAGAACAAGAACGTCGTTCCGCAACGAGAGTGTTCTCTGGGCATATGCTTTGCGTTTTCGACGGTGAGGTCGAGTCCTCTTTCATAGCAGGATATGACCTTGTGTTCCGCGCCGTGATACATAAACACTCTGCGCACGTCTTTCATAAGCGTGACGAGAAGAATGTAGGATATGAAAATCAAAAGCATAAGACCGCCTTCGATGAGGCTGTACCAAAGACTTTTGAGCGACGAGGAAGCGATTGCCGCTATGTTGTCGCATATGAGCGAAGCAAGGAAGTTGGGCAAAAACACGAAAAGTCCCACCGCAAGCAGTACGCCCAAAACCACCGAGAAGCCCATAAGCACGTTCATCGGATTGATTTTGAGTTTGTCCGCCATCCATTTGTCGAGTTTGGACGGCTCGGCGTAATCGCCGTACACTTCGGCAGAGCGCATCATAATGCCCGTACCTTGAAAGAGTTGGGTGAAAAGATTGACCACGCCTCTTACGAACGGCAATCGCAAGAACGCATTGCGTTGTTTTGCGTCCTTGACGTACTTGCTTTCGACGGTAATATCGCCGTCGGGCGTGCGAACGGCGGTTGCGATAGAGCGCGCGCCCTTCATCATAACGCCTTCGAGAACGGCTTGTCCGCCGATATTTGTCCTACGTACGATTTTGGTCTTTCTGTCGATAACGTTTTTTTGTTTCGGCTCTTTGTTTTTTGTGTTTTTGTCTGTCATATCTATATTGAAATACCACTCGCTTTTATTTTTTTTATTTATCGCGAGTTTCGTTCTTCCTTTACAAGAGTAATCGTCGCGTACTCTAAATAAAACTTCCCCCTTCCTCAGGTGTTTCCCCTACCGCCGTTCCCCCTCTGCATACTTTGAGGGAACCCACGGCGTCCGCTCTGCGTGGGGCAACACTC
>CAKQLT010000030.1:0-17446 GCA_934254715.1 uncultured Clostridia bacterium
TATCAAGGCGGTGGGAAGTTACAATCCCGACAAAAACATAAAACTTGCCACGTTTGCATCCCGGTGCATTGAAAACGAAATCCTTATGCACCTAAGGAAGACGGGCAAGCAACGCGCCGAAGTGTCCCTCGACGAGCCGCTGAACGTTGACTGGGAAGGAAATATGCTTCTTCTTTGCGACATAATCGGCACTGACCCCGACGCCGTATACGACAAAGTCGAGTCGTGCGACGAAAAGAAGATATTGAAGGACACTTTCGACAAGTTGCCCGACCGCGAAAAACAGATTCTCGAACTTCGTTTCGGACTTTACGGCAAGGACGAAATGACCCAAAAGGAAATTGCGGATATGATGGGAATATCGCAGTCGTACATATCGCGGCTCGAAAAGAAAATCGTAGACAACTTGAAGCGTGATATGCAAAAACTCGGCTGAAATTCGTTGAACTCGGTTAAACTCGGCTGAACTCGGTCGGAATCCGTCGGAATCGATTAAACTCGGTCAAAATCCGTCGTTCGTTAAGAATATCGGAAAATCGTATATCTAACGCACTGAATTTAATTTGCCCGTACAAGTACATACTCAAAGGAGGCTTGTATGGGCAAAGTTCAGATATGCGGAATCGACACCGCAACGCTACCCAAGATAAGCGCAAAAGAATGCGACGAATTGCTTTTGAAAATCAAGCGCGGCGACGGTGAAGCGCGAGATTTGTTTTTGCGTGCGAATATGCGACTCGTTTTGTCTTGCGTGGGCAGATTTTCAAAATCTTCCGAAAGCGCGGACGACTTGTTTCAAGTCGGTATGGTCGGACTTTTGAAGGCTCTCGACAATTTCGACGTAAATCTTGACGTCAGGTTTTCAACGTATGCCGTGCCTATGATAATAGGCGAGATGAGGCGCGCAATACGCGACCGCACCACGATTAAAGTGTCGAGAAGTATGCGCGATACGGCGTACAAGGCGTTGAAAGCGAGAGAGGATTTGTCCAAACTCAACGCAAACGACCCGACGATGACGGAAATCGCCGAAGAAATCGGCGTACCGCTTTGCGAAGTTGCTTGCGCGCTCGACGCTGTGAGCGAACCCGTATCCTTTTACGAACCCGTCTACAACGACGCAGAGGAAGGGCAAGAACTCATCGACCAACTTGCCGACAAGAAGGAAACGAGCGAAAACTGGACGGAAAAAATCGCTTTGCACGAAGCGTTGAAAAACGTTCCCGAACGCGAAATGGAAGTCGTGCGATTGCGCTATTTCGACGGCAAAACGCAAATCGAGATAAGCAAAATCGTTGGCATATCGCAAGCGCAAGTATCACGTCTTGAAAAATCCGCGATAAAGCGCATAAAATCGTGTATGAATTGATTTTCGGCGGCGTTATATCAGCCGTCAAAACTCTTAAAAATTATCGCGAAAATCAATAAAAAATACGGCGATTCGCCGTATTTTTTTATATCGATTGAAGTTGCAATGTCAATGTTCAATAGCAAATGAGTTTTCGATTGCAATGAAGTTCCGATAATAATAAGTTGTTGTCGATTGCAATGACGTTTCATTAACAATGAGGTTTCGATAACAACGATAACAACAGTGAATAATAGATATATATGTTTTAATTTATCAATAAGATATATCCTTGTTTTGCTCGTTAGTTTGGGCGGCGTCTTCCGCCATAGTCATTGCGTAGTTGCCCACGAGTTCCACCAAAACCGCGTCCGCGCCGATTTTCATAATCCGATTCCAAGGGATAAATATGGTTTCCGCGCTCGTAATGCTTTTCAAAAGGCTTTTTTTGCCGGGCACGACGATTCCGCATACGTTGCCGCAATTCGTAAAAATAATGTCGCACGCCTTGCCGAGTTCCTTGCCGTCGGCGACGTTTATCACGGTCTTTCTTGATAGTTCCGCAAACGAGTATTGTCTTTGTGCCATACTAAATGATATTCCGCGCCGCCTTTTTTATTCCGACAAAATCCGCTTTGAAACATAAAAAATGTATAAAATGCGCAAAAGCCGTCCGCTCGTTGTGCTTAATTGACCTATAAACCCACTAAATATGGTATTTTTTCAAAAATTAAGGTTTACATTTTTTACAATATATTGTATAATATTCGCAATAAAAGTCGAGGTATGTAGACAAATGAAATGTATATATTGCGGTAGTATGGACAGCAAAGTTGTGGATTCCCGCCAAAACGAGGACGGCACTTCCATTCGCCGTCGCAGAGAGTGTGTGGTTTGCGGCAAGCGTTTCACGACTTACGAAACCGTTGAATCGACGCCCGTAATGGTCATCAAAAAAGACGGTTCTCGCCAAGCGTTCGACCTCAATAAAATCAAAATCGGCATTATGAAAGCGTGCGAAAAACGCCCCATTTCGATGTCGTCAATCGACAGACTCGTAGGCGATATTCAACGCAAGGTGCTCAATTCGCTCGACCAAGAGATTTCTTCCACCGCGCTCGGCGATATGGTTATGGAAGGCTTAAAGAGCATAGACGAAGTTGCGTACGTCCGTTACGCGTCCGTCCACCGTCAATTCAAGGACATCAACACCTTGCTCGACGAAATCGAAAGCCTTGTCAAACTCAAAGAGGAAATGACCAAGAAAAACGACTGATTTTCGATGATGAATCGAAGTCGAATGTTTTGTTTGCTTTGAAAGTGTAAAACTCTCGTTCTTTTGCAAAGAGTGAGAGTTTTTTGCTGTTTTAATATCTTTTTTTCGACATTTTGCAACTTGTATTATACGCATTAAGTCATTGACATTTTGTGCATAAAATGCTACTATTTGTTCACCACAAATCCTTAATATTCATAAAGAAAGCACTTTTACTATCGGTAACAGGTGCATTATTCGCATACGTGCTTTCTTTTATGAAAAATGCGGATTTGTGGTGAATCAAGCGGATATGCACTTGTTATATTTTGGTTCTTTCGCAAATTGACGGGTGCAAATACAGCATCCGTTTTTTTATGGAGGAAGAATGCAAAAGGTTATCAAAGTATCGATGTGCTTGCTTGTTTCGCTGCTTGTCTTGACTTGTTTTGTTGCGTGCAACCAAAATCCGCAACAAACGCCGTCAAACGACAACGAGCAGAAAACGATAACTCGCACGGTCAAATTCGATTCGATGGGCGGAAGTGAAGTCAAGCAGCAAATCGTAAACGACGGACAAACGGCAACTTTGCCGAGTGAGCCGAGCAAAACTGGCTATAATTTTGACGGTTGGTGCGTCGATTCGAGTTGTTTGAGCAAATATTCTTTTGAAAGCGCGGTGCAAGCGGATATAATTTTGTATGCCAAATGGATTGCAAAAACGTATACGGTCACGCTTGTGGACGAAAAGGGCGACGGCGTTGCAAATTCAAAAGTTTCGGTTGTTTTCGGTGAAGAATTTAGTTTTGCAGTTCCTAAAACTGAAGGTTACGCATTTGTCGGGTGGTCGTATAACGGCGAAATGCTGACGGATTCAAACGGCGTATCGGTGGGGAAATGGAATCTCGACAAAGATTGCACCGCTTATGCAGTGTACAACGTAAATTCGTACACGTTGCAAATCGATTGTTCCGACAAGGAAGCTGGAACAGTCGGCGGAAATAACGGAACGTATCATTTCGGCGATTTGGTCGAGCTTTGCGCAACGACAAACGAACTTTATAATTTTATCGGTTGGTTTGACAGTGAAGACAAACTTGTTTGCGACACCGAAAAATACTCTTTCACAATGCCGTCGCAAAACGTCACGCTTTCTGCAAAATGGCACGTCAAGGGCGGCAATCTTGACGAGGACGGCTATTATATCATTGCCTCGAACGAAGATTTTTTGAATTTTTCCGACGACGAAGAACTATGGGATAAAAATATCCGTCTTTACACCGATATTGATTATCGCGAGTTAGGGATTTCGTTTGCGGGTAACCCGAATTACGTTTTCGGCGGTGAATTTGACGGCAACGGGCATACTATTTATTTGAATCCTAAAGCAAGCCTTGTTGAAACATATAAAAATTTTGAGAGATATTGTGTTGGATTAATGAGTGGATATTTGTATGGAATAATAAAAAATATGAACGTTGTTTTAGAAGGACAAATCTATTATCCACTGAATACCATATCGTCACAGAAGAATCATATTAATATTAGTATGATGCCGCAAGGTGCTACATATGATTCCTCGACAGCTGTTGGTACTATATGTAATAGTATTCTTTACGCTAATGTCGCTGCTTCTGATTCAAAAAGCATACACTTTGGTGCTTTAACAAATGTAATTAACTGTCGGTATAGTGCAAATATAAAATTTAGTTTTAGCAATGATTCTGCTAATCTTGAAAACAACGTTTCGTTTGACGGTAATGACGTCGAGTTCTTAAAGCCTATAAAGACGGTTGCAAAACCGACGAAATACGACAAATATGCCGAATATCAAAATATATATACGGTTGACGAGTTCTTTTCAAAACTCAAAAGCAATCCGCACGGCAAGTATTTTATTATGAACGATTTGGATTTCAACAACGAATTGCAAGAAGGCATAAGACTTTTCGACGGCGTGATTGATGGTCAAGGGCATACTCTCAAAAATTTCAATTACAATTTTTACTACTCGCCGTTTTACAATTACAATACAAAGACGTATGATGAGGATTGGCAAAATTACGTAAAAAATTGTAACAAATATATTGAAAAATCGCTTACTTGTGTAGGATTAATCGGTATAAATTTCGGGATAGTCAGAAACGTTAATTTACAAATTGATAATGCGGATTCTTTCAATTCGTCTATTCATACTATCGGTTTATTATGTGCACAAAACTTTGGTCAAATTGAAAGATGTTCCGTAAAAGCAAATCTTTCCTTAACGTCGAGCAATGATACGTTATCGATAGGTCTTATTTGTGCCAATAATTACGGTATTATCAATCAATGCTATGTTTATGACAGCAAGGTTACGTTTGTTTCCACAACGGGACACGCCGGCAGACCTCTGTGGATTGGCGGTCTGACCGCGAAAAACTATTATAATTATTATAAGTATAAAACAGAGTATTCATCTGTACGAGCTTATGGACAAATATACGACTCACATATAAACAACGTAGATTTTGATGTAAAAACACGTTGGGCTAGCGTATCGGTCAGCCCATTTATACCGTCTAATCTATCGAATAGTTATGAGGGAATAACCGAGAATATATTGGTTGAAAATTGCGACATAATCGCAAGAGAATCAACTGGTGACTTTGCGTATGTTACTGATTTTGCTGATTTTAGGGTGTATATTGATTTGATGAAAGGCGTGGTTGCGCGCAACAATACGAGGATAACGATAAAAAGTTCTGTAACCACACCGGTCGATATTGAAGATATTGGCGATTTGACGGCTGTCGAGTGGAATAGCGAAATATGGGATATTGACGACAAATCCGCTCGTTTGAGGTGGACGAAGCAACTCGAATAATCGTAACTAACTTAAAAACGCAAGCGCGCGGTTTCGTGCGCTTGCGTTTTTTTATCGACAAGTTGCGCGATTCACATCAAATCGTCTTTGTTGACGGATTTTTTGATTTTTTCGAGGGCTTTTTTCTCGATTCGGGAAACGTACGAGCGCGAAATATTGAATTTTTTTGCAACTTCGCGCTGGGTGAGCGCGCCCGTGTTTTCAAGTCCGTAGCGCAGTTTGATTATATGATACTCTCTTTCGTCAAGCGCGGATTTGGTGATTTGAGACAGTTTTTCCATCATTATCGAGTTTTCCACGTCCTCGATGACGTTCTGGTCGGACTCGAGCATATCCATAATTACGAGTTCGTTGCCGTCCTTGTCAACGCCTATGGGTTCGTTGAGCGACACGTTCGAGCGGTGCTTTTTGCTCGTGCGCATAGTCATAAGGATTTCGTTTTCGATACAGCGCGAAGCGTAGGTGGCAAGGGAAGTTCCTTTGTCGCTTTTGAAACTTTCGATTGCTTTCATAAGTCCTATCGAGCCTATGGAAATAAGTTCGTCGTTGTCGCCGTAGTTGGCGTATTTTTTTGCGATATGCGCCACGAGACGCAGATTGTGCTTTACGAGGATTTCCTTTGCTTCCTTGTCGCCGTTCGCGCTTTTTTTGAGGTATTCTTGCTCTTTTTCTTTGGACAACGGCTTTGGAAAAGAACTCTTTTCCGTCATATAGGAAGAAAATATGATAAGATTTTTCAAAAGAGTCAGCAAGTTTTCCAAAGCCATTTAAGTCCTCCGAGTTGTATATTTTATGGCGTAGGCTTCCAAAAATTGACAATTATCGACAAAGCGTAAAAAACATTTTATCAAAACGAACTCGAAGTGTTGACAAGGCGGCGTTTTGGCATTATAATCCAACAGGTCGCGGGGGTGCAAAACTTTTCGCGACGGAAAAAACGAGGCGTAAAATAATAAATTATTTTATACGTTCGTTTGAAAAATACGAAATTCAGAGGTTGAAATGAGAAAATACGATATTTGTATCGTCGGTGCAGGCCCAGCGGGAATCTTTACCGCAATCGAACTTTTGCGCAACGGAAGCAAGAAAAAAATGTGCATAATCGAAAAAGGACAACCTGTCGAAAAGCGCGTATGTCCCAAGACGTTCGGCGGCGAGTGCCGCAACTGCAAGCCCTATTGCCATATTACCACGGGTTTTTCGGGCGCGGGCGCGTTTTCGGACGGAAAACTTTCTCTTTCATACGAAGTCGGCGGCGAACTTCCGCAACTCATCGGCGCGGATAAGGCGCAAGAACTCATCGATTACACCGACAAAATATATCTCGAATTTGGCGCGGACGAGCATATCGAAGGTCTCGGAAACGAGGAAAAAGTCAAGGAAATCCGCAAAAAAGCAATTCAAGCAGGCTTGAAACTCGTCGATTGCCCCATTCGCCACCTCGGCACGGAAAAAGCGCACGATTTGTACCTTGCAATCGAAAACTATTTGAGAGATAACGGCGTTGACCTCATTTTCGCAAGACAATGCGACAACATCATTCTCGAAGGCGACGAGTGCAAAGGCGTGTATATCGAGGACAGCAAGGGCGGCAACAAAGAGGAAATCTTTGCAGACAAAACCATTATCGCAACGGGTAGACGCGGCGCGGATTGGCTTGAAAAGATGTGTGCGGAACACAACATCGCGCACGCCCCGGGCGTCGTTGACATCGGCGTGAGAGTCGAAGTGCGCAACGAGATTATGGAAGAAGTCAACGACGTGCTTTACGAGTCCAAACTCATCGGTTATCCCGAACCGTTCAAGAACAAAGTGCGTATTTTCTGCCAAAACCCCGGTGGATTCGTGTCGCAAGAGAACTACGACAACGATTTGGCAGTCGTCAACGGACACAGTTACAAGGAAAAGAAAAGCGACAACACGAACCTTGCTATTCTTTGCTCACATTCCTTCACAGAGCCGTTCAAAGAGCCTATCGCGTACGCACAGCGCGTCGGCGAACTCACGAATATGCTCGGCGCAGGCAAGATTATGGTGCAACGCTACGGCGATATATTGAGCGGAAAGCGTACTTGGCAAAGGGAACTCGGCTTCTCGAACGTTCGTCCCACGCTCAAAGACGCGGTTGCGGGCGACATCACCGCGGGTATGCCGTACAGAGCAATGCTCAACATCATCAACTTCATTCAAGCGGTGGATAAGGTCGTCCCCGGTTTTGCGGGGTATGAAACGTTGCTGTACAGCCCCGAACTTAAATTCTATAGCAACAAAATCAAAATGGACGACAAACTCAACACATCGATTCACGGCTTGCATTGCCTCGGCGACAGTAGCGGTTGGACGAGAGGTCTTATGATGGCTTCGGTTATGGGCGTATATATGGCGCGCAATATACTCGAATCCGAAAAATAACGTATGACAATTTAATATCGACCTTATTATATGAGAAGGTAAATTACCCACCGTGTATTTTTAATTTTTGTGTAAAAGGGTTGGCAGTGAAGCGAACGTCGATTGGCGTTCGTTTTTCTTTTACATAAATTTACAAGCAAACGAATTTTCATTTTGCTCAACATAGAAGTATGCAGAATGAAGACAAACAAAAGTATATCAAAACGCAAAGAAGGGTGTTTTTGGCAATAACACTGATTTTTCTGTTTTGCGCTTTTTGTGCATTGATTTGCAATATGAGCGTTCTAAAAAACATCGAAATCAAGAATACATTTGCCGAAAATCAAGCGGTTTTGCACGATAATTCGTTTTCCGACAAAATGCATACTTGCGCGAATAGCGATAAGAATTACGTCAGAATAGGCGGCAAACCGATTGGCATAAGTATTCAGGCGCAAGGACTTATAGTTGAGGCAAAAGGAAGCGTAACCACTCAAAACGGCGACGTATATCCGCTTGAAAAATCGCAAATCGACAAGGGCGACGTGCTTCTTTCGCTCAACGGCGAAAAGGTGGATTCGCTCTACAAACTCAAAAAGACGTTATCCGAACTTACGAATCCGAGAATCACTTTTGAATATTTGCACGACAACGTAATCAAAAAAGATACAGCCGTTCTGGCAAAGGACAAAGCGGACGGAAAATATAAACTCGGTCTTGCGCTCAAAGAGGACGTAGGGGGTGTGGGTACGTTGACGTTCGTCACGCAAGACGGCAAGTTTGCCGCACTCGGACATAAAATCGCAGACGCAGACACGGGACTTGAAAAGGAACTCAACGAAGGCAAGATATACAACGCAACCGTCAGCGGCGTAGAAAAAGGTGAAAGAGGCAAAGCGGGCGGCTTGATTGCGGACGTAAACAGACTTTCTAAGAGCATAGGCGAGATTTGCGACAACACCGAAATAGGTTTGTACGGCAAATATACCGCGACTGCCGACGGCGATTTGTATAGAATTGCCGCAAAAGGCGAAGCAAGAGTGGGCAAAGCGCAAGTTTTGACAACCGTTGACGGCTCGTCGCCCAAGTTCTACGACGTGGAAATAGTCAAAGTCGTGTCGCAAAACGAAGCGGCTGAAAAGGGTATGGTCGTAAAGGTTAGCGACAAGGAACTTATCGCAAAAACGGGCGGAATCGTGCAAGGTATGAGCGGAAGTCCCATCGTACAAGACGGCATTTTGATAGGCGCGATAACCCACGTTTTCGTGCAAGATCCGACGAGAGGTTACGCCGTTCATTCGAGATTTATGTTTGAAAAGGCGCAAAGTATAGAGTGTTTCGGCGATTTGCGAATTGAAGACTTCAAGTTGGTTGCATAACGTTTGAAACGACTGCGTAAACGGTTATAAATCCGTTGCGTAAAGTGAATATTAATCGAGCGGTTATATAAAATCGTTGAATAAAGGATTTGAAAAAGCGATTGAATAAAGAGGTTTACTCGTTGCACTCGTGCGACGTATAAATATAGGGCGGATTTATCCGCCCGTCTTGCTTTTTTAACCAGTAACGACTGCCGCCGTTTCGGGCGTTTTTTTGCCGCATATTTGATTAAAACGATTTGTTTTCGGTGTTCTAACGCACTGTATTGCAAAAATGCGCCGTTAAGTTCGCGTTCTATTTTATCCGTTCGAGAGCGGTGAGAACGAACTGTTTGTTTGTGGGTTTGCCTTTGTTTTCGTCGAGAGTTTCGCCAAATTCCGTATAAAGTACGTCAACTTGTCCGCGCAAAAACGCCGCCGAAATTGCGTTTTGTATGTCCTTTTCCACGCTCGCTTTCGAGGCGGCAAAATCCGTAGACAGCGTTTCGTAGCCTTTATACTTCAAGGGAAGTATGTCTTGTCCGTCAAGCGCGTAACATATGAGTTTTGCAAGCAGTCTGTAGCCTTTGAGGTTGGGTTGAAATCCGAGTTTCAAAAGATATTCTTTGGTTTTGATTTCGTTTTCTTTCACAAGCGCATATTAGCATTTTTATCGTCGGTTTATTTGGCAAATTCCTACCAAACGTCACGCAAAATTGCTTTTTTTGTCATATCGGCGTTTGCGCTTCATATGCTTTATATATGCGAGGCTCTCTCAGAACGAAGTCGATTATATCCGCTTTGAAAACTTTTGTTTCGGACAATAAAAAGGTTATTATTTGCGCGAGTATTATCTTCGTTTTGGGCATTACCGTCGGCATAATATCGGCGTTTCGGTCGGTGAGTGAGGACGGATTCGACAGAGTTGCGCGCGCGGATATGGAATTCGGCGCGGTGAAAGTCTTTTTTATTTCCTTGCTTGCGCTTTTGGGGTGCTACGCCGTATTTTTGCTTGCGGGAATCAACGACAAAACCGTGTTTTTGATTGTGATACCGTTTTTCGCGCTCGGTTTTGCGACGGGGTGGTATTCCGTCGCGCTGATAGGTAGATACGACACGACGGGACTTATCAACTTGCTTTTGATTTATCTGCCGTTTTTTCTCTGTACTTTTTGCTGTTTCGTGCTTTGCGCCACGGTTACGGTTGCGCCCGATTGCGGCTGTAAAAGCGGCGGGCTCAAACCGTCGTTTGTCAACACGCTGAAGATTTTTGCGATAAACGTCGCGATTGCGTTCGTGCTGTTCGTCATCGTCGGTTCGATTTTCAAAGTCATCGTCGTCACGCTGTATTAGACCGAAAAACCGTGCTTCTAACGTTGTTTTCGAGCGGTTTTTCACTTAAAATCAGTTTCATTTTTTGCGAATACGGCGCGTTTTTGCATACTTTTCGACTTTTTATACACGCTAACGAAAAGCGTGAGGTGAAAAATGAAAAACAATACCTTTAATACACAATCCGAAAAATACGGCGTGATTAAAAGCGTTTGCGGAATACTGCTTTGCGTTATGCTGGTGTTCGCATTCGTTTTGGCGTCTGTATTTGCGACGAATACGTCGGTATGCGAAGCCGCAACCGACTTCAAAACCGTCGGTAAATCCGCGTATATGGTGGACTACGCAACGGGCACGGTGCTTTACGCACGCAACGAAAACGAAAGACTGCCTATTGCGAGTATGGTGAAGATTATGACGTCGCTTCTAACTCTCGAAGCGGTCGAAAGAGGGGATATGTCCCTTGACGATGACGTGGAAATAAGCCAAAACTCGGCAAGTATGGGCGGCTCGCAAGTGTTTTTGGACGCGGGAACGACGCATAAGGCTGGCGAACTTCTCAAAACCGTTATCGTCGCTTCTGCAAACGACTCGTGCGTCGCGCTTGCCGAACACATATCGGGCAGCGTCGAAAACTTCGTCGCGAAAATGAACGCGAGGGCAAAAGAACTCGGTATGAACGACACTTCTTTCAAAAATTGTACGGGTTTGCCCGCCGCTGAAAGTTTTTCGAGCGCGAAAGACGTTTCGGTTATGTTCCGTCAACTCGTCAAGCATAAAGAGTATTTCGAGTACGCGAAAATTTGGCTCGAAGACTACAAACACCCCGACGGCAGAACCACGACCATAACCAACACCAACAAACTCGTGCGCTTCTATCAAGGTTGCGACGGCGGTAAAACGGGATTCACGAGCGAGGCGAAATTCTGCCTTTGCGCAACGGCTAAAAAGAGCGATATGCGCGTAGTGGCGGTCGTTATCGGTGCGGAAAGTTCAAAAATCAGAAACGCCGCGATAAGTTCGATGTTCGACTATGCGTTCTCAAACTTCGCAAACGAAATTATGCTCAAATCGGGTGAAAATCTCGACGTAAGACTCGCCGTTTCGGGCGGCAAGAGCAAAGATATTGCGCTCGGTGTGGAACGCGACGTTGCAAGGTTCGTAGCGCGCGACGACACAGCGAAATACGAAATCAAATTCGATTTGCCCTCGTCCGTCAAAGCACCCGTAAAGAGGGGCGACAAGGTCGGCGAAGCGTATCTTCTTAAAGACGGCGTGGTTATCGACAGAGTGGGCATAGTCGCAAACGAGGACGTGGCAAGACTCAACTTGTTCGACGCAATCGGCGAAATCGCAAAGAACTGGTCAACCGCAAAATAAACGCCTTGCAATCGGCAGTACGATTTGCAGTGCGTAGAGCAAAAAAATTAATCGAGATTAGATTTAGTTACAAAACGATTAGAAAATCTAAATAATATTCGATTTGACAAATATAAAATTCAACGAAAACCGCTTGGTTTAAGCGGTTTTCGGCGTGTATGGCTCATTATTTCGATTTGTTTTGACTTTTTTGCGTGCGCGTGTTAATATCTATACGTTATTTATCTTATAAAAGGATTTCGTATGCAAGAGGAAGTTTTGCAATCCGAATCCGTCGAAAACGAATCCGTTTCGCCGTCCGAATCCCAAAGTAATTCGGAAGCGGCGGCAAGCGAGCAGACCGTTTCGACGAATCAAAACCCCGCAAATGCGGAAATAATCGAGCCCGAGGCAATCGAGGGCGATTTTGTCGTTGCAAAACCCGAAATCGTCTACCATTTGAGCGACTTCGACGGGCCTATTCCTTTGCTTTACGAACTTATAAAGAGCGCGAAAATCGCAATCGAGGACATATTTATATCCGAAGTTACGAGCCAGTACGTCGAGATAATCCGCAATACGCCGAAAGAGGAACTCGACTTCGACTATGCGGGCGAGTTTATCACGATGGCGGCAGAACTCGTATATCTCAAATCCATTCGCACGTTGCCAAAAGACGACGAGGAAATCACCGAGGACGACCCCGAATACGAGCGTCAACTGCTCATCAACAAAATCAAGGAATACGCCTTGCTCGTCGAACAAAGCGACAAGTTGCGCGAAATCGAAACAATCAACCGTTTCTACCGCGCGCCCGTGTTTACGGACAAGGATTATCGAGTCGCGCTCGTCAATTTTTCGCTTCCCAAACTCGTCGAAGCCTTTGCGAGAGTGCTTGCAAACGCCGCCATACACGAGCAAGAGATTATTCCGAAAAAGGTCGTCAAGGACAGATTTTCCGTGCACGAGCAAATGGAAAACATACGCCTAATGATAAGCGTGCGCAAGCAGATGAAGTTTACCGATTTGTTCGAGCCGGACTACGACAAGGGCGACATTGTGACGACGTTCCTTGCGGTGCTTGAACTTCTCAAATACGGCAGACTTCGCGCCGAGCAAGAGGAAGTTTTCGGCGAAATAACGATATTTGCGATAGAAGGTACGGAAGACGTGCCGATTGACTTCGAGGAGGGTGACGATGGAAAATATTGAAAACGTTGTCGAGGCTATTATTTTTGCAAGCGGTTCGGCGATACTCAAAAGCGACATTTGCGAAAAAGTGCCTGAGCTCACCACGCAAAAACTCAATTCTATCATCAAATCTTTGCAAAAACGATACAGTGACAATTCGGGTATCGTGCTTTTGGAATTTAACGGAAAGGTTCAGTTTTCCTCGAATCCGAAGTACGGCGACACCGTTGCGGACGTGCTGACGCCGTTGCGTGAAAAGGAACTCACCAAAACGCTTCTCGAAGTGCTTGCCACAATCGCGTACAAACAGCCGATAACTCGTCTTGAAATCGACGAAATGAGAAGCAACAAAAACTCGGAATACGCTCTCACCGGACTTTTGAAAGCGGGACTTATCGAGGCGGTCGGAAGAAAAGAAACCGTCGGTCGTCCGCTTCTTTACGGCACTACGGACGAGTTTTTGAAGAAATTCCAAATCGAAAGCATTGACGAATTGCCCGACTACGACGAAGTGCTTGAAAAACTTATGCTTATCAATGCGCCTTCGCAAGAAACGCTTTTCCACAACCGTACCATTATGGACGAAGACGAAGTGGACAACGAAACACTTTCGCTTGCGGCGGCTGCCGACGTCGACGAGGAGGAAGAAATCCCCGAATTTTTGGAAGGCGAACAATTTGAAGTGTTCGATTGACAAAATCCTTTCGACAATCTAATTGCAAAACATCGAAAATCAATCTTAGACAAAACGGCTTGTTTAACGAAAACAAGCCGTTTTTTTATATTTCTTATAATGTTTAACCGTTTACGGTTATCTTGTGTTTTATGTCCTTTTTAACTTTGTAACGGCTGTTTCGATAACTATTTCAATAACTTTTTCGTCGATTTCTTAAGTTTTTTCTATCGCTTTTATCGTCTTACATAAAAAGAAAGATAATACGCAAAATAGATTTATGGCGATTGCTGTCGTATTGATTTGCGCGCAAGCGTTGCTCATCGCGCTCATATTTCCCGTAAAACTGTCTTGCACGACGCATTTTTCGCTTGCGAGCGAAGCGTTGAACGTGCAATTCAAATTTGCGGGCATATCGATTGCGAGAATCAAAGTTTGCGTGCGGGAAGGTCTTAAAGTGCAAATAAACGGCAAGACGCTCAAAAAACTCGACAACGGCGTAAGCGTGACTCAAATTGGCAAAATCGCGCGTTTCTTGTTTGAAAACGAGATTGTCGATATAAACGGCTTGATTGCCTACGTCGGCGCAAACGACGCGAAAAACGGCGCGATACTGTGCGCGCTCGTACAGATGTTGCCGATTTTTGCAAAAACGGTGATTCAGGACGAAAGCAAAGACAGATTTGACGCAGAGTGCGGAATAAGAATAAGGATAAACGCCGTTCAAGCCGTAAAGGCGATTGCAATCGGCAAGGGAAGGTAATATGCAAAGTTTTGAAGAAATATTGCGACAAACTATAGAAAGTTTGAAAAAGTCGGCAGAATTTAACGAGATTGTCGGAAAGCCTATCGTAAACGGCGACGGCACGCTCGTTTTGCCCGTGAGCAAAATCAGCGTGGGTTTCGTCGCGGGCGGCGCGGACTACGAGAGCGAAAAGAAAGTGAAATCGCCCGTCGGCGTAAGCGGCGGTGGGGTGAGCGTAACCCCGATTGGCTTTCTCGTTTGCGGCGCGCAAAAGAAATTCGTGAGGGTGGACGGTGAAGAAAACAAGTGGCTCGAACTTCTCAAAAGCGTTGCCAACGTTATGAAAAAGGATTGAAAAGAGGGAAGGAATATGGACGATTTTTCAAAAAAAGCGGTCGTTATGGCGATTGCTATCGTGTGTTTGATGATTGCAATAATTTCTTCGTTTTCGATAGGTAACGTCGTTTATCCTATCAAAAGTATTCTAAAAAACGATAAAAACGAGAATTATATTAGCAAAAATATCGAAGAAAACTCACAAAATGCGATTAACGACGAAATCTTGCAAACGGTGAAAAGAGGCGCGAGCGGCGCGGTGTGTATCGAGGCGTCGTCAAGGCGCGTTTTGTACGAGGACGGAAAGGACGAGTTGTGCTACCCTGCAAGTACGACCAAAGTTTTGACGGCGTTGATTGCAATCGAACGTTTGCCGCTCGACAAAATCGTAACCGTACCCGAAATCGCGGAAGGTGTGGAAGGTTCGTCCATATATCTGAAAGCGGGCGATACGATAACAGTTGAAGATTTGCTTTTCGGTCTTATGTTAAGAAGCGGGAACGACGCCGCGGTTACGCTTGCAACGGAAGTTGCGGGCGGTATAGACGAGTTTGCTTCTCTTATGAACGAAAAAGCGAAAACACTCGGCGCACGCAATTCTCATTTTGTAAATCCGCACGGACTTCACGACGAAAACCACTATACGACGGCGTACGATTTGGCACTTATTTGCGCGACGGCATACGAAAATCCCGATTTCGTGCGTATCGTCGGCACTAAACAGAGAAAAATCGAAGTGAGCGGCGAGGCGAGATATATTGCTAACAAAAACAAACTTTTGAAACTTTTTGAAGGCGCAAACGGCGTGAAAACCGGCTTCACCAAAAAGAGCGGCAGATGTCTCGTGGGCGGCGCAAAAAGAGGGGATATGCAACTTATAACCGTTGTGTTGAATCACGGCGATATGTGGAACGACACGGTTAGAATGTTGAATTTCGGCTTCGACAACTACGAAATGATACCTCTTGACAACGCGCTTTTGACAAACGGAAGCAACGTCGTAAAAGTCAAAGTCAATCAAACCGTAACGCCGAACTGGCAAAACGTCAAATATCCGCTCAAAAAGGACGGAAGCGAAAAACTCGTCGTGGAATTCGTTTAAGCGAAACCGAAATTAAACGATAAATTCGACTAACGAAAATCCGATTGAAAACGATTAAAAACGACCAAAATCGACGTAAAAACGACGTGAAATCTGCGAAAAAACGACGAAAAATCGCCAAATAATCGGCAAAAAATCGGCTTAAATCTAATAAGAATCGCAGTAAAAACGGCAATAAAATTGTTTTTTGAAAAGGCAGACCGCCTTTTCTTTTTTAATGCGCTTTTAAGGATTTTGCGCATTTGCTTGCTCTTTTAATATTTTTTTTGTATACTTTGATTAATTTATGTGCGCTTGCCCCGTGCGAGCGCGTGAGGACTTATGAGAATCAACAAATATCTTGCAGAATGCGGCGTATGTTCTCGTCGCAAGGCGGACGAACTCGTCAAAGAAGGACGCGTGAGCGTCAACAAAAAAGTCGTCAGAGAAGTCGGCACGGACGTCGACGAAACCAAAGACGTCGTATTTGTGGACGGGAAAAAGGTCGTTAGAGTCACACACTACGACTATCTTTTGTTTTACAAACCGAAGAATTGCGTGACCACTCTCAACGAGGACAACGACAACAAGAGCGGCCGCAAAAAGACGGATAAAGAACTTGAAGAAATCAAGAATCGCGCCGAAAAACTTGCCGCAAAAGGCATCGTAGAGGAAGTGAAGGAACATTCCAAACCGCGCAAAATCATCACCGATTTTATCGGTGACGACTACAAAAACAAGCGTTTGTATCCCGTCGGCAGACTCGATTACGACAGCGAAGGCTTGCTTCTTTTGACCAACGACGGCGATTTGACGTACAAACTCACGCACCCGTCGAGCGAGATTCCCAAAACCTACGTCGTAAAAATCGAAGGCACTATCGAGGAAAGCGACCTCGCCGCACTCAGAAAGGGCGTCACGATTGACGGCGTAAAATACGGCAGAAGCAAGGTTAAAATCACGGGTATCGAAAAGGTTAAGGACACGAAAAAAGCGGTTATCGACCCCAAAGACGTTCTCGCAAGAGAGGCGATAGAGTGCAACGAGGACACGAGCGGCGTGTTTACTCGCCTCGAAGTCATCATTTTCGAGGGCAAAAACAGAGAAATCCGCCGTATGTTCGAGGCAGTCGAAAAGAAAGTCGTATTCTTGAAGCGTGTTGCTATCGGCGAATTGCGCCTCGGCGGTCTTGCAAGAGGTGCGTATCGCCCCTTGAACGAGGCTGAGATTGCATACTTGTATGCAATCGCAAATAAACAACAACAATAAATCGAACGAGACGGAACACGAGCCGCAACGGCGGCGAGAAAGCGAGCGCCGAACTTGACGGACTGTACAAGTGAACGGGCGAGTGTGGATTTTTTTCGCCCGTGAACGAGTGACACGGCTTTCAGCCGATTTGTATTGCCAAAGCCCGTCCGCCGTTCGTTGCTTGCAACGAACTAGCGATTGCTACGAAGTCAATCGCGTCAGTGTTGCCCCACGCAGAGCGGACGCCGTGGGTTCCCTCA
>CAKQLT010000031.1:0-17064 GCA_934254715.1 uncultured Clostridia bacterium
GCACGGCTTGAATCAAAACCCAGTGTACATAGGCGTACACGATTTTGAGGCAAGCCGTGCCTGACAAAGTTATTCGCCAAATAGCGCGGTTTTACAATCCGGCGGTGATGGATAAAACAGAGCCTACACAATACCCGCTTTCCGCCAAATAAAGTATCGCTTTGGCAATTTCGGACGGGGTGGCAAGTCTGCCGAGAGGTATGCTGTCGCGGCAGAGTTCCTCTTTTTCGAGCGGGGTGTAGACGGACATCATATCGGTGTCGACTGCGCCGGGTGCGACGGCGTTGACGAGAACGCCCATTGGGGCAACCTCTTTGGCGAGGGCTTTGGTGAAGCCGATGATGGCGGCTTTCGACGCAGAATAGGAAACTTCCATACTTGCGCCCTTCTCGCCCCAAACGGACGATAGGTTGACAATCGAGCCTTGACCGCGCGAAAGCATATCGGGAAGAACGGCTTTGGTGACGTTGAACGTGCCGTTTACGTTGACGTCGAAAATGCGCTTGAAGTCGTCAAGCGACGTATCGATCAAAAGTCCGCTCTTTGCGATACCTGCGTTGTTGACGAGAATATCGATTTTGCCAAAACGTTTTTTTGCGGTTTCGACGGCGGTTGCGACGCTGTCGGGATTTGTGACGTCGCACTCGATTGCAAGCACGCCGCCAAAACGAGAATTAAGCGCATTCTGCAAAGAAAGCGCTTTCTCTTTTGAGGAATTGTAGGTAAAAGCGACGTTGTAATTTCCCGCCGCCAAGCGTACGACCGCTTCGCCTATTCCCCGACTTCCACCCGTAATAAAAATGGTTTTGGCCATTGTGTTTTACACGATGTTATGGGGTCTTGCTTTTAATGCAACTTCCCCCTTCCTCACGTGTTTCCCCTACCGCCGTTCCCCCTCTGCACAAGTTTGAGGGAACCCACGGCGTCCGCTTCGCGTGGGGCAACACTCGGCACTCACATAGAAAAGTGCCGTTCACTTATTATGCCACTGCGCTTTATGCGCCAGGCAGTGGCCAACGGACGGCGCAGTCGCTTGTACTTGCTCGTCAAGTTCGGCGCTCGCTACGGTCGCCGCCTTGCGGCTCCAATCCGTCCTTGAATCACTTGCCGTTTTCTATTAGGCGTCCTTTTCTTCCAATCTATCCGTTGGGCAGCCGATATACGTGCTTTCTGCGTCCTCTGCGTCCTTGTCGAAAGACACGAGGTTGATTGTGTGCAGATAGTTTTCGTCGTTGCTTGCGAAGAAGTAGAAGTCATCGCCGACGAAATCGAGAACGAGCCAGTCGGTTTTGATACCTTCAGCCATAATGACGGTTGCGGTTGCGTTGGCTTGCTTGTACGAAATCTTGGAAATGCTGCTTGCAGACGAACTTGCGGTGTAATACACGATTCCGTTTGCTTGATCGACCTTCCAAATGGTTTGAGAAGTGCTCGTCACTTGCACGGGGTTTTCTGCGTTGGTGCCGTTGTACCAGCAGTATACGCTGTTTGCATTGTAAGCAAGCGCGCCTTCCTCGTATCCGAGCGGAACGAGAGTCGTGGAAGCGATGGTGTTGAGTTTCTTTTCGGTATCCTTGACGTTGCTCGCCTTTGCAACAAACAAACCGTCAGTCACGCTCGAACTGTTGAGCGTATGGGATTTGGTGTAGTAAACCGAGCAATCGCCGTTAGATTCAACATACATATTGACAAGGTTGTATTTGAACACGTCGAGTTGGTTGTTGAGGGGATCGTCCGTGAACGTGGTTTGCGTTGCAAGGGTCTTTTGGTTGCTTCCGTCTGCGTTGATGGAGCAGAGGTTGTTGTAGTTTTTGTAACTATCCTCGCTCGGCGCGCTTTGGACGTAGAAAATCGTGTCGGAATCGTAAGACCATACGACGTTTTCGACGTTTTCGACGAGAGTGCCTTTGACTGCGCCCTTACCTTTGTCGGTCGCTTTGTCGTTCATACCCGAGAAGTCGATATAACTTATAGTGCTGTTCGTGTAGTAAAGCACGCGGGTTTTGGTGAAGATATATTTGGACGAGCGCGTTGCGATAGTGCCGATGAGTTGGGTCACCGAACCGTCGGTTTTGGTGCGCATAAAGTCGGTGTTGGTGGTTGAAGCCGTGCCGCTCTTGTCCTTGTCGGTGTTTACGGACGTATAGTAAATCCAGTCGCCGTGAACTGCGATGCCGCCCGCGGTCGAGGAATTGTACACGCTCTTGGGAACGACGAGTTTTGCCGATTTGGGGTCGACCTTGCCGTCCTTGATTTCGGCACGAACGATACCTTGTTTGGTAGCCGCGCCCCACGCGTTGTCCGCGCTTTCGCCAACGTAGCCGTTGATGAAGTAGATAAATCTGCCTTGTTTTACGACGTAGCCGCCGTTCGATTCGACAGGTGCGGAAGAATCGCCGCTGCCGATAGAGTCCGCTTTGTACGGATTGCAAGCAACGAGTGCCGCTATGCAAAGCACGAGCACCAAAACTGCCGCAAATACGCTAAAAAGTTTCTTTTTCATTATATTTCTCCTGGGGATACGAGTCCCTTTTGATGTCTTATTTGTTTTCTTCTTTTGGCAAATCGATTTTGATATGCACTTCTTTGAGTTGCTTCTCGGTGACCGTTCCGGGTGCGCCCATAAGAATGTCGCGCGCGTTTCTGTCCATCGGGAAGGTGATGATTTCTCTTATGCTCGGCTCGTTTGCAAGAAGCATAACGATACGGTCGACGCCGGGTGCGATACCTGCGTGCGGCGGTGCGCCGAACTTGAACGCGTTGTAAAGAGCAGAGAATTTTTCCTCGATGACGTCTTTGCCGTAGCCGACGATTTCAAACGCTCTTTCCATAATCGCGGGTTCGTGGTTTCTGACTGCGCCCGAACTCAATTCCACGCCGTTGACGACGCTGTCGTACTGATACGCCACGATGTCGAGCGGGTCTTTGGTGTTGAGTGCCTCGAGGCCGCCTTGCGGCATAGAGAACGGATTGTGGCAGAAACCGAGAACGCCGTCATCGTCGTATTCGTACATCGGGAAGTCCACTATCCAGCAGAAGCGGAACGCGTTTTTCTCGATGAGGTCGAGTCCGTTGCCGAGTTCGGTGCGAACGTAACCCGCTTGTTTTTCTACGCCCTTTTCCTCTGCGAGGATTGCGACGAACGAGCCTGCCGTAAGTCCCAAACGTTCAACGAGTGCGTCTTTGCTCTCGCCGACGAATTTTGCGATACCGCCTGCGAGTTCGCCCTTCTCGTCGAGTTTGAACCAGTACATATTGCTTGCGCCGTTTTGTTTGGATTTTTCAACGAGTGCGTCAATCCACTTTCTCGTTTCCTTGAAATCGTGTACGGCGATTGCTTTGATAGTTTTGCCTTTCTCGAAGAAAGGCGCTTTTTCGCAAAGAATGTCGGTGACGTCCTTGATTATGAGCGGATTGCGAAGGTCGGGCTTGTCCGAGCCGTAATCTCTCATTGCGTCGCGGTAGGTTATGCGACGGAACGGACCTTGGTCGACTTTGTATCCCTCGGGCGAAAACTCTTTGAACACGCCGCTCAAAACTTCTTCCATAACCGCGAATACGTCCTCTTGCGTTGCAAAGCACATCTCGGTGTCGAGTTGGTAGAACTCGCCGGGGCTTCTGTCCGCGCGCGCGTCCTCGTCTCTGAAACAAGGCGCGATTTGGAAGTATTTATCGAAGCCGGAAGCCATAAGCAACTGCTTGTATTGTTGCGGTGCTTGCGGAAGCGCGTAGAAGTGACCCGGATACAATCTCGACGGCACGATGTAGTCGCGCGCGCCTTCGGGCGAGGACGACGTAAGAATCGGCGTTGCGATTTCCAAGAATCCGAGAGATGTCATCTTGTTGCGAAGCCAACTGACGACTTTCGAGCGGAAAACGATTTTCGCTTTGACGTCGGGATTTCTCAAATCGAGGAAACGATATTTGAGACGGACGTCTTCTCTCGATTGCGTGCTCGTAGCAATCTCGAAAGGAAGTTGCTCGTAGCATCTGCCGAGCACCTCGATCGTATCGGGTTCGATTTCGATCATACCGGTGGGCATATCCTTGTTGGGTGCGCTGCGAAGGACGACTTTGCCCTCGACGCTTATCGTGCTTTCGCGCGGAATTGCGCGGATTTGTTCCTTTTTCGCCTCGTCGCTAACCACCGCTTGCGTATAGCCGTAGTAGTCGCGCAATACGAAAAAGATGACTGCGCCAAGATCGCGAACGCTTGAAAGCCATCCGCAAAGTTTGACGTGTTTGCCTTCGTCTGATTGACGCAATTCGCCACAATTATGTGTTCTGAGTTCCATATACACCTTTCAGAATAAAGATTTTTTATTTATTACAACAGGTTTATACCTGCTTTTTCGCATTTTTCGTGCATATCGTCGGGCCAAAGTCCCGATTGCACCTCGCCTATGTGCGCCTTTTGCAGTATCAGCATACAAAGCCTCGACTGCCCTATTCCGCCGCCGACCGTGAGAGGAAGATTGCCTTCTACCACGTCTTTGTGGAACTGATTTTGAAGTCTTTGCTCGCAACCTGCGATTTTGAGTTGCTTCGCCATACTCTCTGCGTCCACGCGTATGCCCATCGAAGATATTTCCACGCTGTCGTCAAGCACGTTATCGTAAAAGATTATGTCGCCGTTCAAGTCCCAGTCGTCGTAGTCGGGTGCGCGTCCGTCGTGAGGTTTTCCGTCCGAAAGCGCGCCGCCGATTTGCATAAGAAACACCGTTCCGTACTCTTTTGCGAGCGCGCGTTCCCTTGCGTGCGAATCGAGGTCGGGATACCTATCGAGAGCCTCTTGCGTCGTGACGAACGTCACTTCCCGTTTGAGATTCAAATCTATGCACGGATACGCTCGTTTGGTTTCGTCGAGAGTGTCGCAAATTGCGCCCACGATTCTCTGCACGATCATTTTGAGAAAGTCGGGATTGCGCTGTTCCTTGCTTATCACCATTTCCCAGTCCCACTGATCGACGTATATCGAGTGTTGGTTGTCGCACTTGTCGTCGCGACGGATTGCGTTCATATCCGTGTAGATACCCTCGCCGCTTCTGAATCCGTAACGCTTCAACGCGATACGCTTCCATTTTGCCAGTGAGTGTACGATTTCCGCCTCTACGCCGTCTTGCTCTTTCACGTCGAAGCGCACGGCGCGTTCGACGCCGTTGAGATCGTCGTTTACGCCCGTTCCGCTCTTTACGAAAAGTGGCGCGGACACTCTTTCAAAACCGAAGTTTTTTATCAGATTGCGCTGAAAGGAATCTTTCACGAATTTGATTGCTTTTTCGGTTTCGCGAATAGTCATTTTCGACTTATAGTCGCTCGGAAGCACTAGGTTGTACATTTTTTATCAATATAAGTTTCGATTGCGGATTATTTGGATCTTCCACAACTGCGGCAACGCCGCATTCCGCTACGCTTGATTCCTACGGTCACTTCGTTCCCTCTGAATGACAAGCGGAAATTCAAATCTTCCACAACTGCGGCAACGCCGCAATTTCACTTGCGCTATGCGCAAATTTCACTGTCCGTAAGGACAATTTCACGCACGCTTGCGTGCATTTCACCGCATCGCAGATGCGTCATACCATTAAATCGCCCGCCGTTCTGGAATAGAGTTGCACGTCGCGAATGTTGCCTATGCCCGTGACGTACATAAGGATACGTTCGAGTCCGAGTCCGAATCCGCTGTGAGGCACAGTGCCGTACTTTCTCAAATCCATATAGCCGGTGTAGTCGTCAAGGTTCATACCTCTTTCGACCATCGCTTGTTTGAGTTTGTCGTAATCGGCTTCTCTTTCGCTGCAACCGATGATTTCGCCAACGCCCGGCACCAAAAGGTCGGTTGCCGCAACGGTGAGTCCGTCGTCGTTTTGCTTCATATAGAAGGATTTTATCTTCTTGGGATAGTTGATGACGAAAACGGGTTTGTTGAACACCTTTTCGGTGATGTATCTCTCGTGTTCGCTTTGAAGGTCGAGACCCCACTCGACGGGATATGCAAATTCGACTTTGCTCTCTTTGAGAATGTCGATTGCCTTCGAGTAGTCGAGCACCACGAAGTCGCTGTCCACGACGTGTTGAAGTTTGTCTTTAAGACCGGGTTCAAACGCCTTTTCAAAGAACGCGATTTCGTCGGGACATTCGTCAAGCACCGCTTTGATGATGTATTTTATCATCTTCGTTGCAATCTCGATGATGTCGGGAAGTTTTGCAAACGCAACTTCGGGTTCGACTTGCCAAAACTCTGCCGCGTGACGGGGCGTGTTGCTGTTTTCCGCTCTGAACGTAGGTCCGAACGTATAAATCTTGCCCATAGCCATTGCCGCGACTTCGCCCTCGAGTTGTCCGCTGACGGTGAGTCCCGCTTTTCTCTTGAAGAAGTCGTTTGCGATGTATTCCGCCTCGTCCTTTGCGAGTTTTGCGTCGTTGTAGTTTTGAGTGGTCACTCTGAAAATCTCGCCCGCGCCCTCGCAGTCGCTGCCCGTGATAATCGGGGTGTGAACGTAGGTGTAGCCGTTTTCTTGGAAGAAACGATGGATTGCGAAACTGAGTTTAGAGCGCACGCGAAGCATTGCGTTCATAGTGTTGGTTCTCGGACGCAAATGCGGAATGGTGCGCAAAAATTCCATCGTGTGATACTTCTTTTGAAGGGGATAATCCGCGGGGCAATCGCCCAAAAGTTCCACGTTATCCGCGTTGATTTCAAATTCGCCTTCTTTCATAGCGGCAACCACTTCGCCGTCGCACACGACGGACGCGCCGTTTTTCATAACCGCGGAAAGTGCGTTTTGGTCAAATTTGGTTTTGTCTATGACGATTTGCAAGTGTTTGAGCGACGTGCCGTCGTTGAGTGCCAAAAACGCCATAGTTTTGCTGTCGCGCGCAGTGCGAACCCAGCCCGCCACCGTGACGTGCTTGCCTTGATACGCCGCGCCGTTTTTCAAAATTTCGGAAATGTCGATGTTTTGCATAAGTTACCTCATTATGTTTAATAATTATATAAGTCAAAAACTTATTTGTAAAGTAAATTTTGCGCGTTTGTGCGCGCGCAAGGTCAAAAGCCCGATTTTTAGCAATCCGAGCAACCCTTGATTGACTGTTCGAGACAAGCATTATATAATACTTTTCGAGGTGAAACTATGTACGACACAATCATAATCGGCGCAGGTCCGGCAGGACTCACGGCTGGAATATACGCCCGCCGCGGCGGACTTAAAACCGTTATAATCGAAAAGCAAAGCGTAGGCGGACAAGCACAGACCGCCGCAGACATTCAAAACTACCCCGGTATTCCCTCGACGAGCGGATTCGACCTTTGCTATGCGATGATGAATCAATGCGCGACTTTCGGCGCGGATTTCGTTTTCGATACGATTTCGCAAATAAAACTTGACGGCGAAGTCAAAAAAGTCACGCTTGCAAGCGGCACGGAAATCGAGGGCAAAACAGTGATTATCGCAAGCGGCGCGAGCGCGAGAAAATTAGGCGTTGAAAACGAAAACGAATTTATCGGCAAAGGCGTAAGTTATTGCGCAACTTGCGACGGCGCGTTTTTCAAGGGCAAAACGGTTGCCGTGATAGGCGGCGGAAACACGGCGGCGGAAGACGCCCTCTACCTTGAAAAACTTGCAAAAAAAGTGTATCTCGTGCATAGGCGCGACGCGCTTCGCGCAGACAAAATCCTTTGCGACAGACTTGAAAAAAGCGGCGTTTCGATAATTTGGGACAGCGTTGTCGAAAGTTTGTCGGGCGAAGATAAAATCGCACAAGTGACACTTAAAAACATCAAAAACGGCACTTTAACACCGCTTTCGGTTGACGGCGTGTTCGTTGCAATAGGCGCGATTCCCAACTCGCAACTCTTTGAGAACGTCGAAAAAACGCCTTCGGGATATATCGTCACAAGCGACGTTATGCGCACGAACATAGACGGCGTGTACGCAGTCGGCGACGTAAGAGAAAAGTCGCTTCGCCAAGTCGTCACGGCGTGCGCGGACGGCGCAATCGCCGCCGACGATATAATAAAATCTTTGGCGTGATTTTCTGAATTTCAATAGATTTTTTATTGCGGTTTTTTGCCAAAAAAACCGCTTTTTTCACCTTTTATTCTTATCCGTAGCGAAAGCGTTTTCATATACTGAATACTATGCAATACTTTGGTACGGACGGCATTAGACAAAGAGCCGATTATCTTTTAAGCAATCAGATTCCTTTCCTTTTGGGGAAAGCGCTTTCGCAATCGGGCGCGAAAGTTATCGTCGCGCGGGACGTGAGAACGCACTCGAAAGACATAGAAAAACAGTTGTGCAAAGGCTTGCTCGAAGGCACGGCGCAAATTTGGCTTGCGGGCGTTTTGCCGACCCCTGCACTTGCCTACACCGCTCAAACTCAGAAAGCGGATTATGCGGTTATGATAACCGCTTCGCACAACGCCCCCGAATTTAACGGACTTAAAGTGTTCGGAAAGAACGGACGGAAATTGTCAAAAGAGGAAGAACTTGCGCTCGACGAAAAACTTTGCAAAATAAGAGATAATCCCACGCCGCCCGTATCGCTCGTGGACGTATGCGCCGACGCATTGACCGAAGACGAGCAGTTGAGCGAATTGCACATCACGATTTCACAGCAAAATCACAGAATAAGAATAGTTGACGGCGCGGAATTTTTGTACGCGAAACACGTCAAATCTATGTTCCCTCGTTTCGACGGCGTAAAGGTGCGCCTCGATTGCGCGTACGGTTGTTTTGCAACGCTCGCCCCCGCGATATTCTTGTCCCTCGGCGCAGTCGTTTGCGCAGAACATAACGTCCGCGACGGCGAAAAAGTCAACGTCGATTGCGGCTCGACGCATATTGCGAAATTTGCGCAAAGAGTGGAAAAAGGCGAAATAGGTTTTGCTTTCGACGGCGACGGCGACAGAGTTATTGCGGTCGTCGGCGGCAAAGTTTACGACGGCGACGCTATGCTTCTCGCCTTGTCCACCCTATACCGCTTGCAAGGAAAACTCAAAAAACGCTTTATCGTCGGCACGGTTTTGTCGAATACGAAACTTCAACGCGAACTTGCATATCAAAACATCGCGCTCATTCGCACGGACGTCGGCGACAAAAACGTACTCGACGCACTCAACGCAAACGGTTGCCTTTTGGGCGGCGAAAAGAGCGGACATATAATTATGCTTGACAGAACCAACACGGGCGACGGACTCGTCACCGCCCTCACTCTGCTCGAAGTGAAACGCACCGTCGGAAGTCTGCCGAAGTTTACACCCTATCCAATGCTCGAACTGAACGTCAAAACCGACAACCCGAAAGAAACGCTCGCAAGCGACGAGTTCCAAGAAAAAATAGCCGAAGCAAACGCAATGTACGCCAAATCGGGAAGATTGATAGTCCGTCCCAGCGGCACAGAACCGTACATCCGCATAACCTACGAATGTTTTTCGTCCTCGCCCCACGCCATCTTCACCGGCATAAAACAAATTTTCGATAACGATTAGCGGATATTTGCTTGTCGCCTATTCAGGGCGTACTTATAAACGGAATGTGCATCTTCGCAGACGGAACACGAGCCGCAAGGCGGCGAGCCTATGAGCGCCGAACTTGACGGATAGTACAAGTGAGCGGGCGAGTGTGGATTTTTTTCGCCCGTGAACGAGTGGCATAATGAGTGGACGATACTTTTCTATGTGAGTGCCGACTTCCCCTCTTGCGAACGATGTGCAATCTTGTAGAGAATTGGCGCAAGTTTGAGCAATAGGGGAAAGCCCGAAGGGAAGGGGTGATGTGTGATTTTAGAGTTCACGCACTACACTCTTTTTTTATTTAATGCTTTTATAGTGCCAAACAGATGAAGAACAAGAAAGGCACGGCTTGAATCAAAACCCAGTGTACATTAGCGTACACGATTTTGAGGCAAGTCGTGCCTGACGCAGTTATTCGCTGTTTGGCGCTATAAAAGCGCAAACGACCTCGGGTGAACACCCAAAGCCGCTTGCTATGATAAGGGGGAAAATTATGAGCTGTTTGATTTGTAATCCGTTTGTCTCTTGATTACATTGACATATTAGCACCGAAAAAATAGTTCGTCAAGGGGTTTTTGTAAATTTTTTTTAATTTTTTTGATTTTTTTACAAAATTCTTAACAAAAGTGCAAAATAAAATTCATTGCATATGCAAGATTTGTGAATTATTTTGCGAAACATGCGCCAAAACAGTGCAAAATTAAGGTTTGCGGATTGACGTTAGATTACCGATTTTTACAAAACCGACGTTCTAAACGGGTATTTTGTTTTCGGCGCGAAAAATGCTTAAAAAATCATTAAAATTTCGTGATTCTAACGCGGTTAATCGCAGAACGAGAAACTTTTTCTAATAATTTTGCCGCAAACAAAAGAAAAACTCGCTTGCAAAAGCAAGCGAGCATAAAATCGAATTATTTCTTTTATCGCAAAGCGACTATCAGAACGGCAACGTCGGCGGGCGATACGCCGGATATGCGCGAGGCTTGACCGAGGTTGAGGGGGCGTATTTCGGACAACTTTTGTCTTGCCTCGATACGCAACGCTTTTATGGACTCGTAATCGAAATCTTTGGGGATAAGTTTGTTTTCGAGTCGCTTTTGTTCGTTAACGGCGGCTTGTTCTTTTTTGAGATAACCCTCGTATTTCAACTCTACGACCGCCGCCGACAACGCTTCGTCGTCGCACGGAAAATCGATAAACTGCCTTACGTCCGCGTAAGACACGGCAGGTCGTCTGCAAATCTCGCCGAGCGTGGGCGTTTTTTGCGGCGTTTCTTCACCGAGAGTCGCAAAAAGTTCGTCAACCTTTTCTCTCGGCATAGTCTTTTGCGACATAGCAAGCACGTTTTGTATCATCTCTTTCTTTTCGAGATAACGAGCGTAGCGATTGTCGTCCACAAGTCCTATTTCTCTGCCTATGGGCGTAAGGCGCATATCCGCATTGTCTTGGCGAAGCATAATTCTATGTTCGGCGCGCGCCGTCATCATACGATAGGGTTCGTTCGTGCCTTTGGTCACGAGGTCGTCGATAAGCACGCCTATATACGCCTCGTCGCGACCGAGAACGAGCGGCTCTTTTCCGTCAACCTTACGCGCGGCGTTTATTCCCGCGATAAGTCCTTGCGCCGCCGCTTCTTCGTATCCGCTGCTTCCGTTCATCTGCCCTGCCGAGAACAAACCTTCGACGGCTTTGTTTTCGAGGGACGGATACATTCCGAGCGGGTCGAGACAATCGTATTCTATTGCATATCCGTACTTTGCGAATCTGCAATTTTCAAGACCGGGCAAAGTGCGATACATCTGCTCTTGCACGTCGTGCGGCAAAGACGTTGACATACCTTGTATGTACATTTCCTCACTGTTTGCACCTTCGGGTTCGACGAAAATCTGGTGGCGTTCCTTGTCCTTGAAGCGCATAACTTTGGTTTCTATGGACGGACAATAGCGAGGACCGACGGACAAAATCGTGCCGTTGTAAAGCGGACTTCTATCTATATTGTCGAGTATGATTTTGTGCGTTTGCGCGTTGGTGTATGTGAGATAGCAAGGTTCTTCGACGAACGTCGAGTGCGGCGACATAAAGGAAAATCTGTCGCTGTCGTCGCCGAGTTGAATTTCCATTTTAGAAAAATCTATACTGTCGCGATATATTCTCGCGGGCGTTCCCGTCTTAAATCTGCGCATAGGCACGCCGAGTTTCACGAGGCTGTCGGTGAGGTGATTTGCCGCGCGGAATCCGCTCGGACCGCTCTTTTTGACGTAATCGCCTATGATTATCGCGCCGTTGAGATACACGCCCGTTGCAAGCACGACCGCTTTGCACTCGTACTTTTCGCCGTCCGTCGTGGCAACGCCCTCGACTTTGCCGTCTTTGCAAAGAATTTCGCTCGCCTCTTTGTCGAGGACGGTGAGGTTGTCGGTGTTTTTCACCACGTCGAGCATAATCTCGTGATACAGAGCCTTATCCTCTTGTCCGCGAAGGGAAAATACGGCAGGACCTTTTGCCGAATTGAGCGTCTTGATTTGCAAAAGCGCTTTGTCCGCCGAAAGTCCCATTTGTCCGCCGAGCGCGTCCACCTCTTTGACGAGATGCCCCTTTGCAGTGCCGCCGATTGCAGGATTGCAAGGCATAAAAGAAACCGTGCCGTAATCGAGGCACAACATCAGCGTTTTTTTATTGAGTCTTGCACTTGCAAGCGCGGCTTCCACGCCCGCGTGTCCGCCGCCGATGACGATAACGTCAAACTTTTCCATATCGGTTTACTGTCCGTATCTTTAATTCTAATCTTTGCGTATATATCGCTTATATAAATCGTATATAACTTTATACTGTTTATATAATTGCTTTCTTATTTGTTCGTTCGTTTTTTGATTTTGCGGTTTGCGGTTTACTTTCCGACGCAGAATCTTGAAAAGATACTGTTCACGACGTCTTGCGTTGCGGTCTTGCCCGTTATCTCGCCGAGTGCGTCGTACGCCCTTCTCAAGTCGATAAGCGTGCAGTCGATTGTGTCGTCAAGTGACGAAATCGCACATTCAAGTGCCGTTTTCGCTTCGTAAAGCGCCGAAACGTGTCTTTCGGACGTGATTATCTCGCCGTCGCCGACTTTGCTTTGCTTGTACAAAGCGGCTATTGCGTGCGCCAACTCGTCCACGCCCTCGCCCGTCTTTGCGCTTATCTCGAACTCGTTTTCGCCGCACTTTTTGTCGAAGTGCGAAACGTCGCATTTGTTGTAAACCTCAAATACGGTCTTGCCCGAAAAATCCCATTCCTTATCGTCGGGGGCGGTTGTGTCCACGACGTGCAATATCACGTCCGCACCCTCGAAAGCGCGTTTTGCTCGCTCGATTCCCTTTGCCTCAACGACGTCGTCGCTCTCGCGTATACCTGCCGTATCGACGAGATTTATCTTCACGCCGTCACACTCGAAACTGTCCTCGACCGTGTCGCGAGTCGTTCCCGCAACGTCGGTTACGATTGCTCTGTCCTCTTTAAGCAGCGCGTTCATAAGCGAGGATTTGCCTGCGTTGGTGTTGCCCGCAAGCGCCACGTTTATGCCGTGTTTTGCAATGCGTCCGCTCTTTGCGGTGGATATAAGTTTATTTACGTCGTCGAGAATTTCGTTTACTGAATCGGGCAAAGACGGCAAAACCTCGTCTTCCATTTCGTCGGGATAATCGAGGGTCGCTTCGAGCGTTGCGATAAGCACGCCGAGTTTTTCGAGGATTGCGTCGATACACTTGGACACATTGCCTTGCATAAGTCTGTACGCCGCCTTTACGCCCGCCACGCTCTCTGCGTTTATCATATCGATTACGCCCTCTGCGTCTGCAAGCGAGAGCCTTCCGTTGAGGAAAGCGCGCTTTGTAAACTCGCCGTTTTTTGCCATAACCGCGCCGCCGCGCAAAAGTGCGTCGAGTGCGCCTTGCATTATGCGAACGCCGCCGTGCAAATAAAACTCAACCGTATCTTCACCCGTATACGAGCGTCCTTTGGGGAAATAAACGGCGTATCCCTTGTCGCAAAACTCGCCCGCGTCGAACACGCCGTAATTCATATAAAACGGCATCCATACTTGTCGAAGTCCTTTTTCTTGCTCGATGTCGATTTTGTTTTGCTCGTCGGCGCAAGCGGAAACGTCGCCTTTCGAGGCGTTTTTGCGTGAAAAAGAGAAAATGGCATCGGCGATGCGAAGCGCGTCCTCGCCGGACACGCGCACTATGCCGATACCACCTGCACCTATCGGTGATGAAATTGCCGCTATCGTACTCATTATTTTCTTCCTTTCGGAATGATTGTCAGAATTTCTTTTTGCCGCCGAAACTCTTGAATTTGGGCGGTCCGGATTGCGCGACGGGTTTTACGAAATCGTCTTGCTCGGTGAAATATCCGCGATATACTCTGCCGTCCGGCGCTTCGGGTTCTTCCTCTCTGGGCTTACGCTCGCGAGTATCTTTTCTGTTTCTCGTGTCTCTGCGGTCGCCTTTGCGGGAATCCTTGCGGTCTCTCTTGCCGTCTTTTCTCGGTTCTCTTTCTCCGTTCTTGATGGGGCGTTGGTCTTTGAGTTCCACACCCTTGGGAATGATGACGATATAACGATTGGGTTCTTCGCCCTCGCTTTCGGTGTCCGCAATATCGCTGTCCGCAAGCGCGCTGTGAATGATTCGTCTTTCAAACGGATTCATAGGTTCGAGAGCGATTTTTCTTTGCAAACGCACTGCCTTTTGCGCAAGTTTGAGAGCGAGCGCGGAAAGGGTTTCTTTGCGTTTTTCGCGGTAGTTTTCGCAATCGACGACGACTTTTTTGAAGTCGCATTTTTGCTCGTTGAGGAAGGTGAGCGCAAGATACTGGAACGCGTCGAGCGCTTCGCCTCTGTATCCGATTGCAATGCCGCTGTCGTCGCCCGCAATCGTGATGTAAAGCGTGCCGTTTTTGTCTTCTACGCTCGCGCGGGATACGAGTCCCATACGAGAGAGCGTGCCGTTGAAAAATTCCGCCATTTTGTCGGCGATTGAATCCTTGACGGTGACTCTGACTTTCGCTTTGGAAAAGAGTCCGCCCTTCGAGATGACTTCAACGTCAACTTTGTCTTTTGATACACCGAGTTCCACCAACGCCTTCTCGACCGCGAGATCGACGGATGAAGCCTGTGTTTCTATCGATTTTTCCATTTTATCTCCTATCTTTTTGCAACCCCGCTCGCGCCTTCTCTGCTCTTATCGACGAGTTTTGCGATAAGATTGAAGGTGAGTTGGAACAGAATCGCGCATAACGAACTTGTGAACATATAAAGCGCGAACGCACCCGAATAGAACAGCGCGAACACACCCATCATTATGGGCATAACGTACTGCATCATCTTCATAGATTGTTGTTGCGCTTTGGCTTTTTCTGCGCCCTCGCCTTGTGCGTCCTGTGCGGGCGCAGGGGGTTGCGCTTGAGAGCCCGAAAGCAATTTTGTGGAAAGCAAACTGAGTGCTATGGACAATACGGGAAGAATGAGCAAGCCGTTCCATTTGCCGTCTTTGCCGTAGCCGCCCGTTCCGAGCACGTCTGCCATAACGTCGTTGTACTCGTCGATGGTGATGCCGGTGAGTTTGGACGTTGCCATACCCTTTTGACCGGTGACCGTCGCAAAGTCGGGCACTGCTTGCGCCCAGTTGTCCGAAACGAAAATGTTTTTAATCCAAAGGAAACTTCTTATCGTGACTTGGTCTTCGGAATAATAGACTTCGTAAACGGCGTGTTGAGCGTTTTTCTTTGCCTTTGCGTAAAATTCCGCGCCGGCTTCGGTCTTTGCAACGTCGTCGATGTTGTATTTGCCGTCGCCGTTGTCAACGATAAATTCCTCGTCTTTATTTTGCTCGATTTGCTCGGAAATAGACGCGTTGTAGGTCTTTACGCACTCTTTGTAGTCCTTTGCGAACTGATAGCCGACCATTTGTCTGAATCCCGCGAACACGACGAAGAACACGACGAAAGTCACGATAGTGGGCAAACACATACCCATCGTGGAATACTTCTCTTTTTTGTAAAGAGCCATTTGCTCTTGTTGCAGTCTTTGCTTGTCATCGGCGTATCTTGCCTGCAAAACTTCAAGTTGCGGCTTCATACGTTCCATCGCCTTGTTGTTCTTTCTTGCGATGACCTTTTGCCAAATGTCGAGCGGCGAAAGGATAAGACGCAATACGACCGTAAACAAAACGACCGTCCAACCGAAACTCGCGACGCCGCCGCCGAGAGCATTGTTTATGATAATCATAAACTTTGCCATAAAGTGGGTCGGTTCGCTCACGGTTTCGCCCGCAACACTGTAAGAGTTGTCGCTGTTGCACGCAACCAGAATGCAGCACAAAATCGCGAGCATAGCCGCGATAAGATATATCTGCAATTTCCGTCTGCGCGGATAACTCATATTAACCATTTAGTTTTTCCTCGATAGTTCTCTCTGACGGGGTCGAAACCGCCTTTGGCAAACGGGGTGCATCTCAAAAGCCTCTCGATTGTCAAAGCAATCCCTAAAAACGCGCCGTACTTGCTTATAGCGTCGTACGAGTACATCGAACACGTCGGAGTGTATGCGCAACGGTTGCCCGTTATCGGCGAAAGAGTACGCTTGTACAAAAGCAGCAAAAACAAACAAAATTTCTTTATCATTTGAGTTTCCCCGCTCTTGAAAACGCCTGTTCAACCGACTTCGACACCGAGAAAAAATCTTTCTCGGCAATGGACGGATACGCAACGATAACGTACATAAATCCGTCGTCGATTCTGTCCGTAAGCGGCTTTAACGCCTCTCGAAGCAACCGCTTTACGCGATTGCGAGTGACGGCATTGCCCACTTTTTTGGATACGGACAACCCGATTTTCAATCCCTCTTTGGATTTCGCGCTCAAAAGCAACAAGTCCCTTGCAGAGGCTTTTTCGCCTTTGCGGTAAACGTAGGCAAACGCCGCTCTCTTTTTGAGTCTGAATTGCTTTTGCATTTCGGATTACGCCTTATGCACTGAGTTTCTTTCTGCCTCTGTTGCGACGTCTTTTGAGAACGTTTCTGCCGCTCTTGGTGGACATTCTTTCACGGAAGCCGTGAACTTTGCTTCTTTGTCTTTTCTTGGGTTGGTAGGTTTGTTTCATAATGATATTCCTCCGTCTTTTAAGGACTTTTATTTTTGCTATCTACTATATATAAATATATAAATGCTAAACCATTATAAAAAAAAGAAGCAGTCGTGTCAAGCGAAAGGGGGAATATGAGAAAAATATGAAAATTTAATAATTGCGGGTGGACTCTGCTCGCACCCGAAACGAAAACTTATTCAAGGCGTACTTATAAACGGAATTTGCCTATTCGCAGACGAGATGAAACCGCCGTCCGCGATTATATCGCGGACTTTTTTAATGGCAACTCATTCAAAGTGTACTTATACAACTACTCTGCCTTTTCGAAGACGGAACACGAGCCGCAGCGGCGGCGAGCCTATGAGCGCCGAACTTGACGATTAGTACAAGTGAACGGGCGAGTGTGGATTTTTTTCGCCCGTGAA
>CAKQLT010000032.1:0-16701 GCA_934254715.1 uncultured Clostridia bacterium
AGATTATCGAAGACACCGGCGTGAAGATCGACATCAACGACGAAGGCACAATCTTTATCGCTTCCAGCGACGACGCCGCAATCCGCAAAGCGCGCACCATCATCGAGAACATCGTTCGCGACGTAGAAGTGGGCGACGTGTACGAAGGCAAAGTCACCAAGATTATGGAAAACGACAAAGGTCAATTCGGTGCGTCCGTCAACTTTGCACCCGGCAAAGACGGTATGATTCACATTTCCAAACTTTCCGACCAACGCGTCGAAAAGGTCACGGATGTAGTCAACGTCGGCGACATCGTGCTTGTCAAGGTTATTAAGATTGACGAGAAGCACAGAGTGGACTTGCGCCTCAAAGAAGTTCTTGCAAAAGCCTAAACCCGCTATTTAGCGAATAACTGCGTCAGAGCCGCGCTTCGACAACTCATTTACAATTAGTAAATTAGGGTTGCCGAAAGTGCGGCTCTTTCTTGTTCTTCATCTAAATATCGGGTTTAGGACTTTTGCAAAACAAGTTACGCCTTCGGCGGCTTTAGACAAGAACTTCTCGCATAGGACTTTTCAACATCCAATAATCAAATATTCCACAACTGCGCCTACGGCGCAATATCACTTTTTCATAATCAAAAAATTTCACTTGCGCTTTGCGCAAATATAACTGTTGCTACGCAACAATATCACTTGAAAAGCAAGGCTTGTGCCTTGCTTTTCAAATTACTTTGCTCACTACGTCGGCTTTGAGGTTTTGAGATTTTATATATTCCAAAATCCTCGGTAGGGCGGCGACGGTGCAGTCGGTCGGGTGCATCAAAACTATGTCGCCCGCTTTCAGACTTTTCGTTGCGCGCTCGTAGATTAAATCGGCGTTTTTGTCGCGCCAGTCAATCGTGTCGTGAGTCCACATTATCACCGTATAGCCAAGTTCTTTGCAAGCGTCAAACATAGCATTTCCCATACTGCCGCTCGGCGGCGCGAAAAGTTTGGAATTTTGATAGTCGGGTAGGGTGTTCAATGAGGAATCTATCGTCTTTTCGGTGATTCTGATTTCCTCGATATTGCGCTGTTTGTTTAGTTTTGCGTGGTCTTGGTGAGAATAGCCGTGATTGCCTATTTCGTGACCGTCCGAGCAGAGTTTCAATAGTGCGTCGCCGTTTTTTGCCGCCCATAATCCGCCCACGAAAAAGGTGGATTTGTAGCCGTATTCGTCGAGTATTTCGGCAATTTTCAATACGTTGTCCGTGCGCTCGTACACGTTGAACGTCAAAGCGACGCTTTGCGTGCTTGCGTTTCCGCTGTAAACGGCGTTGTTGACTTGTTCGGCTTTGGCTTCTATGGGGTACGCCGCGACGAACGATACGCCGAAAACAAGCAAAAGCACCGATACTATGACAAAATTTGCGCAAAAATTGCGGAACCTCGTTTCACTCATACCATAAAATATGATTGCGACTTTCAAACTATGTGGTATAATATCGATATGCAAAAAATGATTACTTTCAAAAGCGGATTGAAACTCGTATTCGTGCCGAACACCGCCGTAAGGTCGGTGGCAATCGGCGTATTCGTCGGCGCAGGCGTGGTTAAGGAAACGCCCGATATTGCCGGTATATCGCATTTTATCGAGCATATGGTGTTCAAAGGCACGGCAAACCGCAGTGCGTTCGACATCGTGAACGAAATCGACTGCATAGGCGCGCAAATCAACGCTTTCACCGCAAAGAGTTACACTTGTTTTCATACGGTATCTCTCGATACCAATGCCGAAAAGTGCGCGGACGTGTTGTCGGATATGTACTTCAATCCCTCTTTCGACCCCGTAGAACTCGAAAAAGAGCGTAGGGTGGTTATCGAGGAAATAAACGAGAGTGAGGATACGCCCGACGACTTGTGCCTCGAGCGGCTGTTGAGCCTCTATTTTAAGGGCTGTCCGCTTGAAAAAGCCATTCTCGGAACGAAGAAAACCCTAAAAGAAATGACGAGCCAAACGCTCAAGGACTATCACGACAAGCACTACGTGGCGCAAAACACTGTTTTGTCGATTGCGGGCAATCTCACCGAAGAGCAAGCCGTCGCGATTGCAAAGAAGTATTTTGAGGATAAATACACCTCTCAAAAGGATTATGACAACGCGCCCATATGCGCGCGTACGCCTCATTCGCACTCTTGTAAGCGCAAAAAGTCGATAGAACAAACGCATATCGCGTTTGCGTTTCCGTCTTATCCGTACAACGACGAAAGATGCACCGCAATGCAACTTATGACGATAATTTTCAGTATGGAAATGTCGTCGAGACTGTTCCAAAGCGTGCGTGAAAAACTCGGACTTTGCTACACGATTTACGGCTATCCGTCCTCGTATCAAAACAACGGCGCGTTTATCATTTACACGTCCACGAGTCCGCACAATACGGTGAGCGCGGTCGAGGCGATAAGGGACGAAATCGACCTTCTTATCGACAAGGGCGTAAGCGACGAGGAACTGAATAAAGGCAAAGAGCAACTCAAAACGTCGCTCGTTCTCGGACAAGAAAGCACGTCGGCGATGATGAGAACGTTCGGCGGACACGCGGTGCAAACGGGTGAACTTTACGACTTCGACAAGCGCATAAAGAGCATAGATTCCGTGACGAAAGAGGACGTGAAGAAGTGCGCGAAAGAGATATTTGATTTCACCGAAGTTTGCTCGTCGATAGTCGCCCCGGACGACGACGTAGACATTCTCAAAATTATAAAAAGGAACGATTAGAATACCGAAAAATTAATAATTAATAATTAATAATTAATAATTGAGGGTGGGGCTTGCCCCACACCCCCGATTATTTTTTTTGTTGGCTAAAAAAATAATCATTAAAATCTTCACAACCTTTTGGCATTTTCTCTTGTAAATATCCTTATATTGTGGTATAATCTTGATACTAATATTATATATTATCGGGAAGGTTTACCTTGACAGATACAAGACAAGCAAAAGCAAACAGAGGAAACAGAATCGCGGCAGGGGTGCTTATCATACTCGTGTCGTTGTTTTGCTTCCTTTCATTGGTTGGCGCGTTGGGCGGCGTGGGAAGAATGGTGTATTCTTTCTTGTGCGGATTTTTCGGTCTTGCCGCTTACGCCTATTCGCTTATGGCTCTCATAATCGGCATTGCCGTCACTTTCAACGTACGCCCGAAAATGCGCGTTTCCAAAGCGTTGACTTATTTCGGTTTGCTTATACTCGGCATTTTCGCACTTCACATTTACACTTCGAGCACGCATATCGTCGGCGCAAGTTACGCAGATTATCTTCTTGCGTGCTATCACGGCACGAACACCGCGGGCGGTATGCTTTTAGGTTTGGCGGCGTATCCGCTTATGAAAGTCATAACGTCGGTCGGCGCGCTTATCGCGGCTTGCGTGGCGTTTTTCGTGCTTGCGTTTTTCGCGATTTATCCCTCTATCAAACGCAACGTTACTTACACGGTCGCAACCAAAGGCGAGCGTGAGCGTAGAATGAGAGAACCCAAGCAAAAACGCTCTCTTTTCTCGAAACCTCAAAAAACGACTGCCGTTCAATCGCCGCTCGTCGAGGCACAAGACGCGCCCACGATTACCGATTTCAATTCGGCAAGCAGCGGTAGGGGGCTTTACGTCGTGGACGTCCCCGGCGACCCGCTTCAACGCAAAGTGAACAAAAAGGCACTCGGCGCGGAAGGGTACAGTCCGCTCGATTCTTTCAATCCGCTTTATCCCAACGCTCAAGGCACGGTAGAGGACGAAGTTAAACGTCCGACGTACGCGCAAGGCGAGGACAGATTCTCGGCAAGAGGCATTGCAAAAGACATTCTTTTCGGCGCAGGTCCGAACAAGGACAATCTTGCGAGATTCGACACTTTGAAAGACCCGAGCAACGCGCTCTCGAACGTCAGCGCACCGTATAGCGCGGTCAGAAGAAACGAACTCAAATCCAAACTCGGCGTGGACGCGACTCAAAGCGCGATTCGCGAGGACTTTATGTCGAGATACAGAGCCGTTCAACCCGAGCCGCAAACCGCGCAAGCCGCTCAATCGGCGCAAGCGCAACAAAAACCGCAAGAATCCGCAACGAGCAACATTCAAACGCCGCTCGATTTCAAGCGCGATTTCAGCGCGCTCAAACAAGAGCAAACTCAACGCTTCGGACAGATGTACGCAAAACCCGAATACGAGGCGGGCGTGCATATGGAACAACAAGACGAAGCGTGCCTTATCGCCGAACCCGTAAAGAAAGAAGTGGTCAAACCCACGAAGACGTACGACGGGGCAGAGGCAATCAATTCAACCATTCAGAAAGCAAACGAATCCGTATCCAAACAGCAAGTGAACGTCGGTATGCTCGGCGCGCTCAACAGAGCGATTTCGGGCGAGGAAGAACAAAAGCCCGCCGTGAAAGAGGAAATCGTGTCCGAAGCGTACGAAAAACCCAAGACGGATATGGTGTTTATAGCGCGTGAAAAAGCGGAACAAACCGCTCAAAACACCGCACAAAATACGGCTCAAAACACGCAAAACGCGCAAAGCGCAACGCAAAAACAAGCGAGTAACGATACGCAAGCGGCAAAGAATCCGCCCGTCGTATCGCCCAAGAAAGCGGCGAATATCGACGACCTCGACAGAAGCGGATATAAACCCGTGCAAGGCGAGGCGAAGTTGCCGAGAGCATTTTCGCAAACCGCTGTCGAGGAAGAAAAGACGGAAACGAACTTCTTTGGCGGCATAGGCAAGACGAAACCCGTCAAGACCTACGAAATGAGCAAAGCTACGCTTGAAAATCAACGTCCCAAGTACGTCGACGATGACAAGACCGTCGGCGGCGACAATCCGAGCGCGCCCGCACCCGTTCAACAAAAGGTTACGGGCGGCGATATGTCGAGAGCGGCGATTCAATCGACGACCGCAATCGCCAAAAATTCCGCAAAAGACATCGAAAACGCAGAGGTTAAGGCTCGCATTCAAAACATAAAGCAAGCGATAAAGGAAACCCCGCAAATGGGTCAGTACGAGCGAGAAGCGCTTATGCGCGAGGAAAAGATGAAAGCCTCGCAATCTCGCGGCATACAAAAGGCGGAAACGCCAAAGAAAGCGGACAAGGAAAGACTCACACAAGTGAATATGGACCAAGCAATATCCCAAGCCGCGCCCAAACGTCCGTACGTTGCGCCGCCGCTCAACTTGCTCAATCCGCCCGCACCCGAAATCGATCAGAACGAGGACTACGAGCAAAAGAAAGAACAAATCATCAATACGCTCGCGTTTTTCAGCATTACGGGCGAGGTTATCGACATTATGGTCGGACCTACGTTCACGATGTACAAGTTGCGCGTCGAAATGCCGAGAGGCAGAACTATCGGCTATATTTCCTCGCTTGAAAGCGACATCGCAATGAAGATGGAAGCGGGAAGCGTGCGTATCATCGCGCCTATCCCCGGCGAAAACGCCGTCGGTATCGAAGTGCCTAATAAGCATAGAAGAAACGTCAACCTCAGCGAGATTATTCAATCGCCCGAATTTAACAACGCAAAAGCACCCGCAACGTTCGCACTCGGCAAAAACCTTTACGGCGATTCGAGAGTGGTGGAAATCAAAAAACTTCCGCACGTTCTCATCGCGGGCGCGACGGGCGCAGGTAAGAGTTGCTGTATAAACTCTATCATCGTAAGTTTGCTCTACAAGGCTTCGCCCGACGACGTGCGCCTTATCCTCATCGACCCCAAGCGCATAGAAATGAGCGTATACGCGGGAATACCGCATCTTCTTATGGACGAAATTATCTGCGATACGGACAAGGCTATTCGCGCTCTCAACTGGGCGATAAGCGAGATGGAAAGACGTATCAAATTCCTCGCCGAAGTCAATTACAGAGATATTGACGAGTACAACGCCGATTGCCAAAAGAACGGCTACGAAAAGATGCCGAGAATCGTCATAATCGTGGACGAGTTCGCAGACCTTATGTCTACGGGCAAAAAGGCGGTCGAGGACACCGTAAACCGTATCGCAAGACTTGCGCGTGCTGTGGGTATTCACCTTATGCTCGCAACGCAAAGACCGTCCGTCGACGTTATCAGCGGTACGATTAAAAACAACTTCCCGAGCCGTGTGGCGTTCAAGGTTACGTCGAGTTTCGACAGCAAAACCATTCTCGACACGGTCGGCGCGGACAAACTGCTCGGCTACGGCGATTTGCTGTATATGATGCCGGGCGCAAACGACCTCGAACGTATGCAAGGCGCGTTTATCTCTAACGAAGAAGTCAAGAGAGTGGTGGATTTCGTCAAATCCAAAAACGACGCGTACTTCGACAACAATATCAAAGACGCTATCTTCAAGGACAAAGAGGAAGAAAAACCCTCTCAATCCAAAGAACAGCGCGGCAACGATAAGGATAAGATTCCGCCCGAACTTTTCGACGCTTTGCAACTGGGCATAGAACTTCGCGAGGAACAAGACGCGCCTATAAGCATATCCTTTATGCAACGTCGTCTGGGACTCGGCTGGCCTAAGGCGGCAAAGATTTACGACAAAATGGACCTTATGGGCTATCTTAGCCCCGACGAACACGACCCCAAGAAGAAAAAGGTCAACATCACTTACGAGGAACTTGAAGAACTCAAAGCCTCGACGCAGAACGAGGACGACGACGAATGAAAATAGGCGCAATATCGCTCGGTTGCGATAAAAACAGAGTAGACACCGAAAAAATGCTCTCTCGCCTCGTGGGCGGCGGGCATACGCTCGTGGGTAGCGAAGAAGAAGCCGACGTTATCATAGTCAACACCTGCGCATTTATCGACAAAGCAAAAGAAGAATCCATAGACGAGATTTTGAGCGCGATTGCCGCAAAAAATGCGGGCAAGGGGAAAAAAGTCATTGTGACGGGTTGCCTTGCGCAAAGATACGCAGATACGCTCAAAGAGGAATTTCCCGAAGTTGACGCCATACTCGGCATTGCCGACTACGACGCGATTTTGAAGACTATCGAGGACGTAGAGGAAGGCGAAAAGGTGCTTAATTGCGCAAATCTCGACGCTTTCTATTCGGACAGAGTGCTTACGACGCCGTATCACTACGCGTATCTTAAAATCGCGGACGGTTGCAGCAATCATTGCACCTACTGCGCTATTCCGTCCATAAGAGGCAAGTATCGCTCGGAAAAACTCGAAGATTTGATTCGCGAAGCGAAAAAGTTGTCCGACGACGGCGTGAAAGAACTCATTTTGGTTGCGCAAGACGTGACGAGATACGGCACGGATTTCGACGGAAAACCGCATTTAATCGAACTTTTGGACAGACTTTCCGAACTCGATTTTGCGTGGATTCGCCTCTTGTATCTCTATCCCGAAATGGTGGACGACAAACTTATCGAATACGTTAAAAACAACGATAAAATCGCAAAATATATGGATATTCCGCTTCAACACGTCGACGACGACGTTTTGAAACGTATGAACCGCAGAACGAACGAAAAGAGTATAAGGGAACTTATCGCCAAACTCAAAAACGCGGGCATTGCGGTGCGCACGACGTTTATTTGCGGATTCCCCGGCGAAACGCAAGAGCAGTTCGAGAAACTCGAAAAATTCGTCAAGGAAGTCAAATTCGACTACGCGGGATTCTTTGCGTATTCGAGGGAAGAAGGCACGCCCGCCGACAAACTCGACGGACATCTCGACGAGTCCGAAAAGGAACGACGCGCAAACAAATTGCGTGCGATTCAAGAAAAAATAATCAAGAGCCGCAACAAAGAGTTGGTAGGCTCGAAAATCAAGGTCATATACGACGACATCGACTACGACAGACAAAAATTCGTCGGAAGAAGCCAGACGCAAGCGCCCGACATCGACAACGTGACGTTGTTCGAGTCGGACGAGGAAGTGAGAATAGGCGAGTTTTACGACGTCGAAATCACGGGTTGCGACGGTATCGACCTTGTGGGAAAGGTGATAAAATGAAAATCACTCTCGCAACGAAAATCACAATAGCGCGTATATTTTTGATTGTTCCGACAATCGCGATGTTCATTGCGGCGGAACTTGCAAACGTATCGCAAGGGGCGCATATCGCGTTGATAGTCATAGCGGCGGTTTTGTTCGCAATATGCTGCGCAACCGACTTTATCGACGGTCACATCGCAAGAAAGACCAACACCGTGTCTATGCTCGGCAAGTTTTTAGACCCGCTCGCGGACAAGGTCGTCATCGTGGTTATGCTGTTCCTTATCGTTCTGTTCCGCGACGGACTTTCGATGGGCGGCGTTTATCCGCACAATGCGCTCGTAATCGCTTTGCTTTCGGGCATAATCCTTTCGAGAGAACTTATGATAGGCGTGTTCCGTTCCATCGCGGCTTCGAGAGGACTCGTGCTTGCGGCGGACATTTACGGCAAAATCAAAACCGTATGCCTCGACGTCGGCGTAACCGTACTTATGCTCGCGGGGCTTCATCCCGCACTCGGTTGGATAGGCACAATCGTGTTCTATATCGGCTCGTTCTTTGCGGTGTACAGCGGACTCAACTACGTCTTGAAAAACAAACACGTTCTCAAACAAGACGATGAGGACGAAACGAAAAGCGAAAGCGAAGAAACAAACCAAGCAAAATAACGCAAAATCACGAGCAATAACGCTCGATAAAAGCGATTCGTCAAGTTAGATAACCGAAAATGATAAAAGAAATCGTCAAAATCTGCGGACTTAGCAAAGATGAAATTCTCTCGAAACTCAAAGTGTTCGAGGGATTCGGCGTAAATTTTTCGGTTGAGGAAAACTGCCTCGACGCTACCATAACGATGACGAGCGACGCAAGCCGCGACGTTTTTGAAACGGTCAAGAGCAGAGTGTACAACGTCTTTGAAGAAGAAGTGTATTCGGCGTCGGAAGGTTCGCTCGAAGAAATCGCGGCAAGGCTTTTGAGAATGAACAACCGCACTCTTGCCGTAGGCGAAAGTCTTACGGGCGGCGAAATCTGTTCGAGACTTACGAGCGTTGCGGGAATCAGCGCGAATTTTTACGAGGGTATCGTATGCTATAATCGCGCCTCGAAGGTCGAAAGGCTCGGCGTTCCTAAATCCGTGCTTGCAGACTACGGCGCGGTGAGCAGAGAAACCGCGTACGCAATGGTCAAAGGTCTTTGCAAACGCCCCGTTGACATCGCTTTGGCAACGACGGGACTTGCAGGTCCGACCGGCGACGAGGGAAAACCCGTGGGGCTCGTCTACATCGCAGTCGGGGGCGGCGAGTTTATCACCGTTTTCGAGCGCAGATTTTCGGGCAGTCGCAACGAGATACGGACGGCAACTTCCAACGTTGCGCTGTTCTACCTCATAAGATATTTGAAAGGGGATATTTTGCGGCTTTGATGTACCGATTTCGGTATATTGAACGTGACATAATATAATCAAAGAAAAAACATTTGCCTTAAGGGGCGAAAGGATATAAAGGAGAACTACTATGGCAGACAAAATTCAGGATAAGTCAACCGATAAGGAACGCAACCTGCAACTTGCGCTCGCAAAAATAGAAAAGGACTTCGGCAAAGGCGCGATTATGCGCTTGGGCGAAACTGAAATCCCCAAAGTCGAAGCGATTTCGACGGGTTGTTTGACGCTCGACGTCGCGCTCGGCATCGGCGGTATCCCGAAGGGAAGAATAATCGAAATCTACGGACCCGAATCTTCGGGTAAAACGACCGTTGCGCTTCACTGCGTGGCGGAAGTGCAAAAGGAAGGCGGCACGGCGGCGTTCGTCGACGCAGAGCACGCTCTCGACCCCGTTTACGCGTCGAAACTCGGCGTAAACCTCGACGACCTCTACATATCGCAACCCGACAGCGGCGAGCAAGCGCTCGAAATCACCGAAACGCTTATCAGAAGCGGCGCAATCGACATCATCGTCATCGACTCCGTCGCCGCGCTCACGCCGCAAGCCGAACTCGACGGCGATATGGGCGACAGTCACGTCGGTATGCAAGCGCGTCTTATGTCGCAAGCACTTCGCAAAATCACCGCCGCTTCGTCAAAGAGCAAATGCACGATCATCTTCATCAACCAGTTGAGAGAGAAGATCGGCGTTATGTACGGCAACCCCGAAACCACCACGGGCGGCAAAGCGCTCAAATTCTACGCTTCCGTGCGTATCGAAATCAGAAAAGCGGACACCCTCAAAGACGGCAGCGACATCGTGGGCAACCACGTCAAAGCAAAAGTCGTCAAGAACAAAGTCGCGCCCCCGTTCAAAGTTGCGGAATTCGACATTATGTACGGCACGGGTATTTCAAATATGGGTTGCGTTTTGGACCTCGCAGTCGAAAACGGATTCGTACAAAAGAGCGGCAGTTGGTTCAGTTACAACGACGAGAAGATAGGACAGGGCAGAGATAAGGCTATGGATTTCTTGAAGTCCAACCCCGAAATCTTCAAAGAACTCGACGCGAAAATCCGCGAAAAATACGAGATGAACAAGTGATTTTCGCCTCGTAAAACCCCGATTTGAACAAAAATCGCTTTTCATTGCCGAAAAGCGATTTTTTTTGAGACTTCCGCATTGACGAAACGCTATAAATAGTATATACTATATAAGACAAAACTATATATTGAAAACAATATTTGGTATAGATACAAAGTTTGCATATTAAATCTTGGGTTTTTCTCGGTTTGAAAAAACTTTCTGTATAACCGTATTTTTGCTTTCTCGTGTGGTTTTGATTATATATATGGAGGTCGACTATGACCGGGAATTTCAATTTTCTGATTGCTGCTCTCACCCCGGGCGCGGCTGCCGGAATCGCGGCTGCTTGTGCACTCGTCGTAGGCGCGCTGATCGGTTTCATCGTTTACAGAGTCTATTCTCAAAACAAAATCGGCAATGCGAAACGCGAAGCGGCAAGAATTATCGAAGAAGCAAATCTCGAAGCAAAGACCATTCGCAAGGACGGTATGCTCGAGGCAAAGGAACAAATGAACAAAATGCGCGTTGATTTCGAGAACGAAACCAAAGAGCGCAAGCAAGATTGGCAACGCACCGAAAACCGCCTCGCTCAAAAAGAGGCGACCCTCGACAAGAAAGAGGACGCTCTTGACAAAAAAGACGCCGCTCTCGACAAGAAAATCGAGGACGTGGAAAGATCGCAAAAGCAAATCGAAGAAACGAAAGAGCGTTTGAAAGGCATTGAAAACGAACTCAACAACGCTCAACAAACTATGCAGAAGGAACTCGAAAGAGTTGCCGGTATGACCAAAGAGGAAGCGTCGCAAGAACTCAAAGACGCGTTGCTCGAAAGCGTTAAAAAGAGCAGTGCGAACGACGCAAAACAACTCATTCAAGAAGCAAAAGACAACGCGGTAAAAGAGGCGCAAAACATCATTTCGCAAGCGATTCAACGCTGCGCCGCGGACACCGCAACCGAAAACACCGTATCCGTCGTGGCGTTGCCCAACGACGAGATGAAGGGCAGAATCATCGGACGTATGGGCAGAAATATTCGCGCGCTTGAAAGCGCGACGGGCGTTGACCTCATCATCGACGACACCCCCGACGTCATCACTCTTTCGAGTTTCGACCCCGTAAGAAGGGAAGTTGCAAGACTCACTCTCGAAAAACTCATCACCGACGGTCGTATTCACCCCGCTCGTATCGAGGAAATGGTGGGCAAGGTGAGAAAGGAAGTCGAGCAAGGCATCAAGGAAGCAGGCGAAGAAGCGGCGTTTGAAGTGGGCGTACACGGCTTGCACCCCGAACTTATCAAGATTCTCGGCAGACTCAAATACCGCACCAGTTACGGACAAAACGTGCTTAAGCACTCGATCGAAGTCGCTTCCGTCGCGGCGATTATGGCGGCAGAACTCGGCATCGATCCGCGTATCGCAAAGAGAGCGGGATTGCTTCACGACATCGGCAAGGCAATCGACCACGAGTTTGAAGGCACGCACATTCAACTCGGCGTTGAAATCGCAAAGAAATATCGCGAGAGCAACGAGGTCATTCACGCAATCGCGGCGCACCACAACGACATCGAACCGCAGACTATCGACGCAGTTCTCGTTCAAGCCGCCGACGCTATATCGAGCGCAAGACCCGGCGCAAGACGCGAATCCGTCGAAACCTACGTCAAACGTATCGAGAAACTCGAAGACATCGCAAAATCCTTCGACGGCGTCGAACAAACCTTCGCAGTCCAAGCGGGTAGGGAAATCCGCGTTATGGTCAAACCCGAACAAGTCAACGACGCGTCGACCGTGTTCCTCGCAAAAGAGATTGCGCAAAAACTCGAAAACGAACTCGAATATCCGGGACAAATCAAAGTCAACGTCATCAGAGAAGTTCGCAGCGTAGAGTACGCAAAGTAAGTTTTTGAAAAAAACGATACCGTGCCGCGTCAAGGTTTATGCAATATTTTGCGTAAAACTTGCATTGCGGCGCATATGGTGTTAAAATACCTTATGGGCTTTAACGCAACAATACAAAACACACATATTTAGGAGAATATCATTATGGCACAAATTATGGCAGGCGATTTGAGAAAGGGCATCACTTTCCTCTATGACAACAAGATTATGACCATAGTAGATTTCTTGCACGTCAAACCGGGCAAGGGCGCTGCTTTCGTCCGCACCAAGATGAAAAACGTCGTCACGGGTGCCGTGCTCGAACAAACTTTCAACCCCACCGAAAAATTTGAACTTGCACACATCGAAACCAAAACGATGGAATACCTCTACAACGACGGCGAATTCTATTACTGTATGGACGCTGACACTTACGAGCAAATTCCGCTCAACAAAAGCCAAGTCGAAGACGCTCTCAACTTCGTCAAAGAGAATATGAACGTCACTATGAAGTTCTTCCAAGGCGCACCGTTCTCTGTCGAACCGCCAAACTTTGTCGAACTTCTCATCACCGTATGCGAACCGGCAGTTGCAGGCAACACCGCAACCAACGCCACCAAACCCGCAACCGTAGAAACCGGTTACGAACTTCAAGTTCCTATGTTCGTCAACGAGGGTGATACTATAAGAATCGATACCCGCACCGGCGAATATATGTCAAGAGTCTGAAACGGCGAATAGCTTTGTCAAAACCCTTTTGCCACTCGTCACGTACGAAAAGTACGCTGGACGAGCGTCAAAAGGGTTTTTTCGCGCTCTTCATCCGTTTCAGACTCTTGACGCATAAACATATGTTTTGTGTCCTTAGAATTTGTCCGTTTCAGATTCTAGATATTAAATATATACTTTACACTTTCGAATTACAAAACGTTTTTGTTTTATAAAATCCAATATCCGTTTAATCAAATTTTCTTTTAGTTTTCTATTTATTTTCGATTGCGAAAAAAGGCTAAATTTGTCGCATTGCTATTTGCTCTTTACGCTCGGCATATAGTTTTGTATGCTTGAAGATTTGCTCGGTGAGAGAATCGCCAAAATGGTCGGCGACGAAAAGAACGTTGCGGAATTGCGCGTGAGGGTGGGCAGACCGTTGCTTGCTTGCGGCGTTGACGGCAAAAGAAAGGTCGTGTCGAGTTACGGCGCGCCGTATATCGTCACGCAAAAGGACGTTGAGGACGTTTTGGCACGCGCGACGAATATGTCCTTTTACAGTGCTTCCGACGAGATGAAAAGGGGATACGTCCCTTGCAAGCATTATCGAATCGGCGTGGGCGGCGAGGGCGTACTCGAAGGCGGCAAACTTATGGGCATAAAGAACGTTGCGTTTTTGGTGATTCGCGTGCCGCACCAAATCAAAGGCATTGCGGACAAGATTGCCGCAGAGGTATTCAAGGACGGAAAACCTCGCAACACGCTTATAGTTTCGCCTACGGGCGGTGGAAAGACGACGTTGCTTCGCGAACTTGCTCGCATTGCCTCAAAGCGTTTCAACGTTGTGGTAATCGACGAAAGGTACGAACTTTGCGCAATGTCGAAGGGCGCGCCGCTTCTCGATATAGGCGACGCGGAAGTCGTGAGCGGCGTGCCGAAAAAGGACGCGTACGAAAACTGCGTGAGGGCGATGAATCCCGATATTATCGTCACGGACGAGTTGTTCGGAATCGAGGACGTAAAGTCAATTCTCGACGTTATGAGGTGCGGCGTGAGCGTGTTTGCGACTTTGCACGGCGAGAGCGTGGACGGCGTGCGAAGCAGTGAATTTGCGCCGTTAATCAAAGCGTTTGACGTGGTTTACGTTCTCGGCAAGAATCCCGTCGGCGCAATAGTCGAGAAAAAGATATGAGCGAGATATTGAGGCTGATTGCAGGCGGGCTGCTTGCGCTGATTGCGTGCTACGTCGGCTTGCTGATAAAGAGAAGATACAAGTCGAGGGCAGAGTATTATAAGTCGGCGTGCGAGTTTGCAAAGTGCGTGGCGACCGAACTCTCTATGAAAAAAACGCCGATGCCCGACGTCGCCGAAAACTTTTTGAAAGGCAGAAACGGCGATTTTGAAAAGACGGTGGAAACGTGGCTCGACCTTGCGAGAAAAGGACAGATTTTCGCCTACGAAAACGCTTCGGTTTCGCTTCTTAAAAACGACGAGAAAAAGCAGATTGCGGACTTCTTTTCGGCACTGGGAAAGACCGCGCTCGACGACCAACTTTCGCATATAGGTTACTACGAAAACGTGTTCGAGTCGAAGCGCGCAAAGTGCGAGGACGAGAGCAAAAAACTCGGCGGAATGTACTTCAAACTGTGCGTGCTTTTGGGCATTGCGATAATGTTGATTTTGGCGTGAGGAAGAAAATATGGACGTAAACATTATATTGAAAATCGCAGGGGTAGGGTTGCTCACGTCAATCGTTTGCGTGATACTGAAAAAGAGCGACCGCGACGAAATCGCAACGTTCGCAACGCTTGCGGGACTTATCATAGTGGCGGTTCTGGTGCTTGATATGCTCGGCGGCTTGTTTGATACGCTCAAATCGATACTGGCACTTTATTGATACGTTTCGGCACGATAAACATCGCATATTGTCGAAATGCACTCGTTTGAATCGCGAGAAAATAGAAGGTATATATGATTTTCAAACTTGTCGGAATTGCTTTGACGGGCATAGTCGCGGTGACGTTGCTCAAAAATTCAAAGCCCGAATTCAGTGTATTTGCAACCATAGCGACGGGCGTCGTTATGGTTATAAGTATGTTGTCCGCGCTTCAGGAAGTGGTGCTTGCCTTCGACTCTATCGTCGAAAAAAGCGGCATAAACGACGAGGTGTTTTCGGCGGTTTTGAAGATTATCGGCATAGGCTATCTTACTGAATATTCGTCGTCCGTCGCAACCGACGCGGGGTGCGATTCCATTGCGCAAAAACTGCAATTCGGCGGCAAAATCACGATATTTTTGATGAGCATTTCAATCGTCAAATCCCTTGTGGACGTGGTGTCCGCGCTTGTTTCGACCATATGAGAAAATCCGAGTTTTCCGTCAAAATCAAGCCTTTGATTCGCGTTGAAAAAAGTGCGAAAAAACGCCGCTTTTTTGCGGTTTTTTGCGTGTTTTTCATATGCTTTTTCGCGGTGGTTTCTTGCGTTTTTTCGGACGGCGACTACGCCTATGCCGCCGAAAAGTCGCAAGAAGAAATAGAAAAAGAATTCAATTCGACGGTTGACGAGGTTATCGACGGACTCGACCTCAAGGCGTTGCAAGAGTTTTTGGATTCGCTCGGACAAGAGGAAAGCGAGGCGGTGTCGATTGATGATATAAAGCACGCGCTGAAATCTCTCGTAAGCGGTGAGCCTCGCAGTTTTTACGAAAGTTTCATAACCTTGCTTTCAAAATCGGCAGGAAGATATTTTTTGTCGTTTTTGCCGAGTTTTTTGACGATAGTCATAATCTGCCTTTTGAAGAATATGCTGTGTTCGCTCACGGGCGACTTCCTCAACAACTCGACGACAGAGGTCGTTCACACGGTTTGTTATTCGGCAATCGTCATCGTGTTGATGAGCGGAATCGCAAGCATAATAAAGACAGTGAGCGACGCGATAAACGCAATGTCGAAGTTTGCGGACGTGATTTTCCCCGTGCTGTTGACCTTGCTTTCGGCACTCGGCGCGACGACGACGGTCGCGGGGTATTCGCCGCTTATGGCGGTACTCAGCACGTTCATTATGAAACTCGTAACGACGGTAGTGTTGCCCGCGTTTATCGCGTGCATAGTGTTTTGCGTCGTGGGCAACATCTCGACGACAGTCAAACTCGACAAACTCGCAAAACTCATAAAGTCCGCTTCGGGTTGGCTTATCGGCATAGCGTTCGGCATATACGCAACCTTTCTCACGGTGCAAGGGGTAACGGGCGGCGCGGTGGACAAATTCGGATTCAACGTCGCGAAATTCGCGGTTTCGAGTTACGTTCCCATTTTGGGCGGCTATCTGTCCGACGGACTCGATTTGCTCACGGCTTCGGTCGTACTCGTCAAAAACGCGCTGGGCTATACCGGCGCAATCGTGCTGTGCGCCGTTGCCGCTTTTCCCATTCTCAAAGTTGTTATATTCTCGCTCGTGCTTAAACTCACTTCCGCCATATGCGAGCCGCTCGGCGATTCGCGAACGTCGGGACTGCTGTTTTCGGTGTCAAAAAATATGAATCTGCTCGTAACCGCGCTTGCAGGCGTTGCGTTTTTGTTCTTTTTGCTGCTTATGCTTTTGATTTCGTCTTGCAATTTCGGGGTGTGATATGAGCGCGTGGATAATGTCGGTAG
>CAKQLT010000033.1:0-16243 GCA_934254715.1 uncultured Clostridia bacterium
ATTTTGCTCGGTGATTTTTTCATACGTTCCTCCTTCAAAAATACTGAAAATTTCTCACCCGTTCAACTTGTCGCTTGCAGTCAATCGCAATGCGGTTCGTTGACTTGTTTTTTTTACACTTTACTACCCAAAATGGGTAATGTCAACCCATTTTGGGTATATTTATATATGATAACATTATGAAATTCGGTGAAAATCTAAAACAAATACGCCTTGCGCGCGGTATGACGCAAAAGGACGTTTACACTGCTTTGTCGGTGTCTTGCAACTGCTACGCCTCGTGGGAACAAGGGCGCACGCAACCCGACATCGACAGTATCAGAAAACTGTGCTGTATTTACGACGTGACGGCGGATTGTTTGATAGGGTTAGAGGACGAATACGGGGCGAAAACCCCCGAATACTTTGAATATTTCGATAAATTCGGAAATCGTGATAAGACTGCAAAATGAAATATCGTTTGCGGTCTTTTTTATCTCAAACTTTTTACGAACTGCTTGGGCGTTATGCCGTACTCGTTTTTGAACGCGCGGAAAAAGTGCGTATAATCGGAAAAGCCGCATTTTGAGTACACTTCGGTTGCGGGTTGACCCTTTTCGAGAAGTTGCTTTGCGAGTACGAGCCGCTTTTTGAGGATATAGCGGTGAGGGGAAGTGTTGGTCGTTTCCTTGAAAACGTGCGCGAGATAGTATTTGTTGACAAAAAGCGCGTCCGCAATCGAATCGAGCGACAAATCTTTGTCGATATTTTCGGATATATAGTCGATTGCGCGGCTTACGCAAGCGTTTGACGTGCCGTAGGAAAAGTTCTTTTGGTCGTTCTGCAAAAAGAATTGCGCGAGGGTGACGAGCAGAGTTTTTATGCGTTCCTCGTTTTCGATGTCCGCGCCGAAATTGTCCTCTTTTGATAGCGTTATGCTTTCAAGAAGTCGGCGTACTTTTTGAGAAACGGCGGCGTTTCGGATTATGAACGACTTGCTTTTGAGGGCGCACTCGAAGCAAGTGCAAAGGTCGGTTTGCTCGCTGGATATTTTTTTTATGTATTTAGAGTTTATCCACAAAACGTATCTTTCGTAGGTTTCGGCGGAATCCTTTATGTCGAGTTGGTGCAATTTTCCTTGCGGAATGAGCAGAATATCACCCGAAAGTAGGGTGTATTTGCAGTCCTCGATAATGTAACTTGCCGAGCCTCTCAAAAAGCAGTAAACCTCGAAAAAATCGTGCGAGTGCATTTGGACGGTTTTGAAATCCTTGTCCACTTTGTAATGCACTTCGTACGTAGGTTTGCTCATCAGTTGATTTTCGTAATTGCCGCTCATACGACGATAATAATTCAAAACAGCAAGATTTGCAAGTCTTATAGCAAAAATTGGTGTTTACTATGCAAAAATTGGGTGATAAAATAATCTATATAAAAAGGTGGTATTATGGGATTTTTCGATAAGAATCTTTTGCTTTCCTCAAAAGAGGCAGAGCGTATTTACGATCAAATCAAAGATTTGCCGATCATCGATTATCATTGCCATTTGAGCGACAAAGAGATAAGAGAGGACAAGCGTTTTTCGGACGTTGGCGAATTGTGGCTTGCGGGCGACCACTACAAGTGGCGCGCTATGCGACTTTGCGGCGTGGACGAGGAATATATCACGGGCGGCAAATCCTTTAAGGAAAAGTTTTTCAAGTACGCAGAGATTATGCCAAAACTCATAGGCAATCCGCTTTACTACTGGTCACATATGGAACTCGTCGAGATTTTCGGCATAGATACGCCGCTCAACAAGGATACGGCGGGCGAGATTTACGAAAAAGCGAACGCCGTTTTGAAAGATTTGAGCGTATCCAAACTTCTTGAAAAATTCAAAGTCGAATATATCGCGACGACGGACGACCCGTTTTCCGCGCTTGAAAATCACGGCGATATAAACGGCGTAAAAGTGCGCCCGACTTTCCGTCCCGACAGATGTTTTGCAGAAAACGTAAGCAAGGAAGAATTGTCCGAAAGGCTGGATTATTTCATTTCAAAAGGTTGCAAAATCGCAGACCACGGCTTCGACGATTTCGACGATACCGAAAATCTCGAATGGCTGATTGAAAAGTGCTACGAGAAAAACATCGTTTTGCAACTTCATTTCGGCACGTTCAGAAACATCAATTCGACCGCTTTTTCGACGATAGGCAGAGACAGCGGCTTCGACGTTTTCAGAGATTATATCGCAACCGACAAACTCGCAAAACTTTTGGACAAAATGAATACGAAACTCGGTTCGCTTCCGCAAATCGTGCTTTATCCGCTCAACGACGCTTGCCTTAGAGCGGTATGCGCAATTTCGGGCGCATTCAGAAACGTGAGAGTGGGCGCGGCTTGGTGGTTCAACGACACGGTAGAGGGCATAAAACGCCAACTCGAAACTGTGTCCGAATACGCCGTGCTCGGAACGAATCTCGGTATGCTCACCGACAGCCGTTCGTTCAGTTCCTACGTGCGTTTCGATTTCTATCGCCGCATACTTTCCTCGTTTATCGCGGACAAGGTGCAAAAGGGCGAATACGACCGTAGCGGCGCGGTTGCGCTTGCGAAAGACATTGCCTACAACAACGTTAAAGAGGTGCTTGCTTTATGAAAATGACTTTCCGCTGGTACGGCGAAAAAGACTCGATACCCCTTGACTATATCAAGCAGATACAAGGTATGAGCGGCGTGGTTACCGCCGTGTACGACACGCCCGTAGGCGAGGTTTGGGACGTCGAAAAACTCGAACGTCTAAAAAAACTTTCAAACGAACACGGACTTGAAATGGAAGTTATCGAATCCGTGCCCGTACACGAGGATATAAAACTCGGCAAACCTACGCGCGACAAATATATCGAGGCGTACAAACAAAATATCATAAATTGCGGAAAAGTCGGCGTGAAGTGCATATGCTACAATTTTATGCCCGTGTTCGACTGGCTTCGCACCGACCTTTATTTCAAGCATAAAGACGGGGCGACGTCGCTTGCGTACGACCACGAAAAACTGCTTTCGCTCGACCCGAAAAATCTGCATCTTCCGGGGTGGGACGAGAGTTATTCTCAAGACGAACTCAACGCGCTTTTGAAAGAATACGAGGGTATGACTCACCAAAAGTTGTTTGACAATCTCGTGTACTTCCTCAACGCGATTATGCCCGCGTGCGACGAGGCGGACGTCAATATGGCGATTCACCCCGACGACCCGCCGTGGGATATGTTCGGACTGCCGAGAATCATATGCAAAGAGGAAGACTACGACAAATTGTTCGCCGCCGTGCCGAATATGCACAACGGCATAACTTTCTGCACGGGAAGCCTCGGCGCGGGCAGATTCAACGACCTTCCGAAAATGGCGAAAAAGTATGCAAATCGCATATATTTCGCGCACCTTCGCCAACTCAAGTACGACGGCGAAATCAATTTTTACGAAAACGGACACCGCACCGATTGCGGCAACGTCGACGTGTACGCGATTGTCAAATCTCTCGTCGAGGGCGGCTTTGACGGTTACGTCCGTCCCGACCACGGCAGAAACGTGTGGGGCGAGGACGCAAAACCCGGTTACGGTCTTTTCGACAGAGCAATGGGCGCGTGCTATCTCGGCGGTCTGTTCGAGGCAATAGAAAAGGATATGAAGGAGAAGAAAAAATGAGTGTTCCTTTCAAAGTGGATTTGAGTGACAAAATCGTTGCAATCACGGGCGCAGGCGGCGTTATCTGTTCGGAATTTGCGCGCGCGCTTGCGGAATGCGGCGCAAAAGTCGCGCTCTTGGACATCAACTACGAGGCGGCAAAGAACGTCGCCGACCAAATAGGCGAAAACGCGTACGCCGTCAAGTGCAACTGTCTTGACAAAGCGGATATTTTCAGAGCGAAAAACGAAATCGAATTTAAGTTCGGCAAAGTCAACTTCCTCATCAACGGCGCCGGCGGCAACAATCCCAAAGCCACCACCGACAACGAAACTATGACCCCCGACCTTCAAGGCGCAAAAGACTTTTTCGCACTCGAAGAAAGCGGACTTAAATTTGTGTTCGACCTCAACATTACGTCGGCGTTTTTGGTGACGCAAGTGTTTGCAAAAGATATGGTCGGCACGGGCGGAAACATCATCAACATATCGTCGATGAACGCGTTTAGACCTCTCACCAAAATCCCCGCGTACAGCGCGGCAAAGGCGGGCATATCCAACTTTACCGAATGGCTCGCGGTGCATTTTGCGCCTTGCAAAATCCGTTGCAACGCAATCGCCCCGGGATTTTTCGTGACGAATCAGAACAGAACTTTGCTCTTTAACGAGGACGGCACGCCGACCGCAAGAACGGGCAAAATCCTCAACGCAACGCCTATGAAGAAGTTTGGCGAAATAAGCGACCTCATCGGCTGTCTTTTGTGGCTTGCCGACGACAAATCGAGCGGTTTCGTGACGGGTACGGTCATTCCCGTAGACGGCGGTTTTTCGGCATACAGCGGGGTGTAAAATGAAAAGCGTAATTCCCGTGGTCGTGATAAACGACGTTAGCGACACGATAAAAACGTTGTCCGCTTTGAGAGAAGGGGGCATAAACTGCGCGGAAATCACGTTCCGCACGGCGTGCGCCGAACAAGCGATAAAAATCGGCGCGAGCGAGTTTCCCGATATGAATATCGGGGCAGGTACGGTCATCAACCGCGAGCAAGCGGAAAGAGCGGTGAGTGCGGGCGCAAAGTTTATCGTTTCGCCCGGATTTTCCGACGAAGTGGCAGAGTTTTGCATTGCAAACGAAGTGCCGTATTATCCCGGTTGCGTAACGCCGACCGAGATTATGCGAGCGTTGTCTTACGGACTTACGGTCGTCAAGTTTTTCCCCGCGGGCGTGTACGGCGGACTCAAAGCGATGAAAGCGCTTGCCGCGCCTTTTCCGCAAATCAAGTTTATACCGACGGGCGGCGTTGATTTGACGAATCTCAAAGAATACCTCGATTTCGACAAGGTGTACGCCGTCGGCGGCTCTTTTATGATGAAAGGGGATATAGTCAATAATTGCAAGGAGATTGTGAAGATATGCGAGTTGTGACTTTCGGTGAACTTATGTTGAGGCTTGCGCCCGAAAACTATTTGCGTTTCGTGCAAAGCGACAGACTGGAAGCGACTTTCGGCGGCGCGGAAGCGAACGTTGCCGTATCGCTTGCAAATTTCGGCGTCGACGCTTGTTTTGTCACCAAACTTCCCGAGCACGAGATAGGACAAAGCGCGGTTAATTCCTTGCGCAAGTTCGGCGTTGACACCTCGAAAATCGTCAGAGGCGGCGACAGAGTGGGCATATACTATTGCGAAAAGGGCGCAAGTCAGCGTCCGAGCAAGGTTATATACGACCGCAAATATTCCTCTATAGCGACGGCAAGCGAGGACGATTTCGACTGGGACGACATCTTTTCGGGTGCGGACTGGTTTCACTTTACGGGCATAACCCCCGCGCTTTCCGACGATATGGCAAAGATTACGCTCGAAGCGGTCAAGGCGGCAAAGGACAACGGACTCACCGTTTCTTGCGACCTCAACTTCCGCAAAAAACTTTGGACGAGCGAAAAGGCGTGCGCGGTTATGAGCGACGTGCTCAAACACGTTGACGTGTGTATTGCAAACGAGGAAGACGCAAAGGACGTTTTCGGAATCGAAGCGGAAAACACGGATATAAATTCGGGCAAACTCGACGAAGAAGGCTACGTTTCGGTTGCAAAGCAACTCACGGACAGATTCGGATTCAAGGCGGTCGCAATCACTTTGCGCGAGAGTCTGAGCGCAAGCGACAACAACTGGTCGGGTATGCTGTACGTTGCAAATCGTCCGTTCTTCGGCAAGAAATATCGTATGCACATAGTTGACAGAGTGGGCGGCGGCGACAGTTTCGGCGCAGGACTCATTTACGCGCTTTTGAGCGACTTCGGCGCGCAAGACGCAATCGAGTTCGCGGTTGCGGCAAGTTGCCTTAAACACTCGATAGAGGGCGACTACAATATGGTCACCAAAGACGAAGTGCTTGCTCTTGCAAGAGGCAACGCAAGCGGCAGAGTGCAAAGATAAGCGCAACGATTATCGAAAATAAAAAGAAATAAAACGAAACGCGGTTGTCGAAAACAATCGGAAATCGCGAATCGAAACGAATAGAAAACGAGAGGTTAAAAATATGGGCAAAATCACTATATCGGGGTTTTATGACGAGATAAGCGGCAGTTTATCCAAACAAATCGCGGTTTTGCACGAACTCGGCGAGCATTATATGTGCCCGAGAAACATCGACGGAAAGAATATCGCCGATTACACTTTCGAGGAATTTGAAAAGGACGTTTATCCCACTCTCAAAAAAGAGGGAATTAAGTTTTCGTCCATAGGTTCGCCGATAGGAAAGGTCGGAATCGACGACGAGGAAGGCTTTGCAAAACAGAAGAAGCAACTTGCCGAACTCGTGAAAATCGCACGACTTATGAAGTGCGAATATATCCGCATTTTCTCGTTCTTTTACGGCGACAAAAAGCCCGAAGATTGCAGTGCGAAAGTCATATCGAGGCTCAAAGAATTGCTTGCAATCGTCAAGGGCAGCGGCGTGAAACTTATGCACGAAAACGAGAAGAAGATTTACGGCGACGTGCCGTCGAGAGTGCTTGAAATTTACAATGCCATCAACGACGAAGACTTCGTGTTGTGCTTCGACGCAAGCAACTACATTCAATGCGACGTAAATCCCAAAGAGGCTTTCGATACGCTCAAAGACCTCGTCGTGTATTATCACGTCAAAGATTGCTCGACCTATAAGGTCGAAGTTCCCGTGGGAACGGGCGAAGGACATTACGAATATATCGTCGGTCAACTCAAAGCGCGCGGCTACGAAGGATTTATGACTCTCGAACCGCACACGTTCAAGTACGCCGTTATGAAACCGCTCGTATACTTCGTGCCGTTCGTCAAGTTCGCAATGAAGGACTATTTCAAAGCGTTCCGCCTCATCGACAAAAAGATGGGCAGAAACTACTTTGCGTGCGCTTCGAGGAAAACGGTTTTCCTTTGGCAATATAACAACCTTAAAAAATTGATTTCGGAGGCGAAATAATGGATAAAAAAGAAGTCAGATACGGCATAGTCGGCATAGGCAAGCAAGGCACGCTGTACACCAAGATTCTCACAAAACTCAACGGGCTCGTAAAGGGCGCGAAACTCACCGCCGTTTGCGACATTTCGCCCGAAAGACGCAAATACGCAGAGGAAAACCTCAAAGGCGTAAAAGTGTTCGACAATTATCAAGATATGTTCAAATCGGGACTTATCGACGTCGTTATGGTGGAAACGCCGCACTATTTCCACCCGCAAATCGCAATCGACGCTATGAAAGCGGGCTTGAACGTGCTTTGCGACAAACCCGCGGGCGTATACACGAAGCAAGTGCGCGAAATGATTGCCGAATCCAAAAAACATCCCGATTTGCTTTTCGGAATGATGTTCAATCAGCGCACCAATCCGCTTTACATCAAGGCAAAAGAGATTATCGACAGCGGCAAACTCGGCAAAATCACGAGAATCGTTTGGATTATCACCAACTGGTATCGTCCGCGCGCATACTACGCGCAAGGCGGCTGGCGCGGTACGTGGTGGGGTGAAGGCGGCGGCGTGTTGCTCAATCAATGTCCTCACCAACTCGACTTGTTCACGTGGCTTGCGGGACTTCCCGTGTCCGTTACGGCAACGGCTTCCACGGTCGGCCGTGACATAAGCGTCGAAAACGACGTGACGGCGTATTGCAAGTTCGCAAACGGCGCAACGGGCGTGTTTATCACCTCGACCCACGACGCACCGGGTACGAACCGTCTCGAAATCACGGGCGAGGGCGGCAAAATCGTCATCGAAAAAGGCAAACTCGTGTTCACGCAAAACGAGGAACTCGAACCCGTATTTTCCGAGCATAACACCGTGTTTATGGGCAAACCCAAGACCAAGAAATACAAATATCGCGGCGTAGGACACTATCTCAACTTCACGAAGTATCCGCCGCAACACATCGGAATCATCAAAAATTACACCGATTATCTACTCAAAAAGACGGACAAATTCATTGCCCCGGGCGAGCAAGGCATAATCGGATTGACGTTCTCTAACGCGATACACCTTGCGAGTTGGACTCACAAGGAAGTGCAAATTCCGTTCGACGAAGATTTGTACATTGAGGAACTTGAAAAGCGCAAGGAAGAAGAAAAATCAAAACAATAAACGCGCTATTTGGCGAATAGCGTCGTCAGACGCTTTCGTTTGGTCGGTCACGTACGCATTAGTACGTTAGGCCGACCATCCAAAAACTTCTTCCTTGCTCTTCATCCAAATATCACGTTTATTAAAGCGGGGTATTTGGATATATAAAAAAATAAATTAGTATAACAAAACAATATAGAAAGGGTGATATTATGAGTGATACGCAAAACGTCGCGCAAGCGACAGAACAAAGTTTCATCTCGCGTACGAGCGGACTCAAAACTAAGGACTACATCGGCTACGCTATGGGCGACACCGCGTGCTGTCTCGTTTTCGGTCTCGTTACGTCGCTGTTGCAGAAATTCTACACGGATATTTTCCACCTCGAACCGCTGTTCATTATGCTTATGTTCATCGGTGCGAGAATATGGGACGCAATCAACGACCCGATTATGGGCAGAATCTGCGACAGTATCAAACTCACCAAGTGGGGCAGATACCGTCCTTGGTTCTTGTGGGCGGCAGTGCCTTTGGTCGCTTCCTCGATATTGATGTTCGTCAAGTGGCCGGGACTCACTTACGACGTAAATCCCGTCGGAACTTGCATTTACGCAACCGTAACGTACGTTATGTTCGGTATGAGTTACACTATGCTTCAAATTCCGTACGGCGGACTTGCTTCCGTAGTCACAACCGACGAGAAAGAGCGCACAAAACTTTCCGTTTTCCGCTCTATCGGCGCGGGTATCGGCGGCACGCCCGTAATTTTGATTTCGTCCTTTGCATACGCAAAACGTCTTGCGGACGCGGACTGGACGGGCGCAACCGAAACGGTAGGCGACAAAGTTTACGCCGTCGGCGAAAACGGCAAAATCCTCACGGATATGCAATACACGCCCGTTATAATCGGCGTAGTGGTGCTTTCGCTCGCGTGCCTTGCAATGCTGATTATGGCGTTTGCGTTCAACAAGGAAAGAGTCGTAGCAACCCCAAAAACCAAGCAAAAAGGCGAAGGCAAAACCATCATCAAAAACTTGTTCAGCAACAGAGCGTTTTTGGCGGTCAGCGTGGCAAGTATGCTCTTGCTCGCGGGACAAATGTTCACGCAAAGTTTCTATCTTTACCTCTTTGACGACTTGTTCGGCGCAAACTGGATGAACATCGTATCCACGATTTGCACGTACGCGCCTATGGCGATATTTATGTTCCTTACGCCGAAAATGGTTCGCAAATTCGGCAAAAAGGAAATCTGCGGCGTGGGTATGATTGTTGCGGCTGCCGCAAACCTTTGTATGTTCGCACTTCGCGGCGTAAATCTCGACGTGAGAATGTATCTGTTCTTGGTGTTTTGCTTCGTCAGCGGCTGCGGAATGACGTTCATCGTTTTGCAAGTGTGGTCAATGGCAACCGACGCTATCGACGACATCGAAATCAAGACGGGCAGACGTGACGACGGCACGGCGTACGCGTTCTTTATGTTTTTCAGAAAGATAGGTCAGGTTATCTCGGCTGTTGCGGTCAACGGCGCGCTTTTGGGTATGCACTACAACACCGCAAAGGGCGCAAAACAAACCCTTGAAAACCTCAACACGATGTACGACCTCGCGACCATAATTCCGGCAGTTTTGTTCGGACTTATGGCAATCGTGCTTCTCGTTTGGTATCCGCTTTCAAAGAAGAAAGTGGCGGAACTTCAAGTCGCTAAAGAAGAACATCTCAAAAATCAATTCGAGAGCAACTCGATTGCAATCGACAACACGCAAGGCATAGAAACTCTCGGCGAATCGGTTGCCGAGGCAGAGGAAGAAGCGGAAGAATCGCACGAGGCGGAAAAGGCCGCAATCGCCGAGGAAACGCCGCAAAACGAAGTTAAAGACGACGAAAGCGAGGAATAAAATATGAAATACGGCGTTCAACTGTTTTCGCTAAGGAAATATCTCAAAGACGAACAAGGTTATGAAAAAACCTTTGCTTTGTGCAAAGATATGGGCGCGCAAATCGTTCAACTTTCGGGCGGTAAACCCGTAGATGCGAAGTTTATCGCAAATCTCGTTCAAAAATACGATATGCCGATTTGCATAACGCACGACAAATTCGAGCGTCTTGAAAACGACCTCGGCGCGCTTATCGCCGAGCATAAAACCTACGGCTGCAACAATCTCGGCATAGGTATGATGCCCAAAAAGTTCCGCACGGGAAAAATCGAGGATTTGCAAAAATTCGTAGACTTTTTGAATACGACTTGCGAGAAACTTGCCAAAGATGGTATGACAATATCCTATCACAATCACTGGTTCGAGTTCGACCAAATCAACGGCAAGACGATTTACGACTATCTCATCGAAAACACGGACGAGCGCGTTACGTTCATTCCCGACACTTTCTGGATGGTGTTTGCGGGCAAGGACGTTTGCGAGTATCTCGACAAACTCAGCGGCAGAGTGAACACGCTTCACCTCAAAGACTACAAACACAAGATTTTCAGAGCAATCGGCAAAGGTACGCTCGATTTCAAAACGATATTGAAAAAAGCGGAAGAAATCGGCGTGCAAAACGCCGTCGTGGAACTCGATTTGTCGCCGAACCCGATTAAGAGTATGAAGTTTTCAATGAAAACTTTGAAGGGGGTCGTAAGTGGAAACTAAAACCGTCGCTACGCCTTGCGGAAACGTTATAGGCGAAGTCACCGATTACGGCGCGAGATTCCGCGGCGTGAGATACGCAACCGCAAAGCGTTTTGAAAAACCCGTGCTCGTCACGAAGTACGATTGCGACCAAAACGCGGTCGAGCAAGGCGTATGCTGTCCGCAAATGCGCGCGTACTGGAACGAGGAACACAGATTCTATTATCAAGAATTTCGCAAAGGAAAATCTTTCAAATATAGCGAAAATTGCTTGATTTTGGACGTGTATCAACCCAAAACCGCCGAAAAATGCCCCGTTATCGTGTTCATTCACGGCGGAAGTTTCACGGGCGGAAGCATAAACGAAATGCAATTCGACGGCTCGGCGTACGCAAAGCGCGGCGTGGTGTTCGTCGCAATAAATTATCGCCTCAACGTTTTCGGTTTTTACGCCGACAAAACGCACGTCAAAGGCAATCTCAGTCTTCTCGACCAGTACACGGCGATAGAGTGGGTGAGAAACAATATATCCGCTTTCGGCGGCGACCCCGACAATATCACGCTTATGGGGCAGAGCGCGGGCGCAATGAGCATACAGACGCTCATATGCTCGGATATACTCAAAGGCAAGATTAAGGGCGCGGTTATGCTTTCGGGCGGTGGAAAACGCGGCGCGATGTTGCCGATTTCAAAACCCAACGCAAGATACTGGACGAAACTTATAAAGGCGAGCGGCGCAAAGGATTTCGACGAGTTCAAAACTCTCGATACGAAGACCGTATGGACGACGTGGAAAACGAAATATCCGCTCGGAAAGGCTCTTTGCACCAAACCCGTCATTGACGGCGAACTCGTCAAAGACAAGCATTACGACACCGACGTTCCCATAGTGTTCGGCACGGTCAAAAAGGATTTGCTTCCGCCTATCCTCAACCATATGGCGAGAGCGTTTGCAAGAGGTCAAAAGAGAAAGAACGCGCCTTGCTACGTCTTTTCGCTCGAACGCCTTTTGCCGCCCGACGACGCGTCGTTCCATTCTTGCGACCTTTGGTACGTTCTCGGCTCGCTCGGAAAATCCTTGCGCCCGTTTGAGAAAGCGGACTACGATTTGTCCGACGAAATCGTTGACAGAATGGCAAACTTCGCACGCACTCAAAATCCGAATATAAGCGGAAAAGAGAAGTGGAACACCTATTCGTCAAAGAAAGATATTTTGGTTTTTGAATAATCCTTCGATTGCAAAAAGTCGATATAAAAACGAAAAGGCAGTGTAAAAAGGTAAAAACAAAAAAAGAAAAATACTTCAAAATTCAAATATCAAAAAGTTAATCCCAAAATGGTAAATAAAGCAAATGCGACGGAATTTCCGTCGCATTTGCTTTATATTTTTAGAGTGTTTTATATTCCGTTTGCTTTATGCTTTTGGATACGTCGCTTTCAATGTTCGAATTGCGAGTTGTAGAGATTCGCGTAGAAGCCGCCTTTTTCGAGCAGTTCCTCGTGCGTGCCTTTTTCGATGACGTTGCCCTTGTTCATAACGAGGATAACGTCGGCGTTCTTGATTGTGGAAAGGCGGTGCGCGACGATAAAGGACGTTTTGTTTTGCATAAGTTTTTCAAACGCTTGCTGAATCTTGATTTCGGTGCGGGTGTCGATTGAACTCGTCGCTTCGTCGAGAATGAGCATAGGCGGGTGAGTGAGCATAACTCTTGCAATGCAGAGAAGTTGTTTTTGACCTTGCGAGATATTGCCGCCGTCATCGTCGAGAACGGTGTCGTAGCCGTTTTCGAGGTGAGTGACGAAGTTGTGAATATGCGCCGCTTTTGCCGCCTCTATAATTTCCTCGTCGGTTGCGGACGGATTGCCGTAGGCAATGTTTTCTCTCACCGTGCCTTTTTTGAGCCACGTGTCTTGCAACACCATACCGTAACTCAATCTGAGCGATTTTCTCGTCACTTCGGTTATATCCTTGCCCTCGACTTCGATTTTGCCGCTATCGGGGTCGTAGAAGCGCATAAGAAGGTTTATGAGGGTGGTTTTGCCGCAGCCCGTAGGTCCGACGATAGCCACGCGTTGTCCGCTCTTAACGTTGAGCGAGAAGCCTTGAATGAGCGGCTTGTCTTGAACGTAAGAGAAGTACACGTCGTCGATGTTTATGTTTCCGTGCGCGTCGGTCAAGTCCTCGAATCCCTCGTCGGAAGATTGATTTTGCGCTTCCAAGAGGTCGAAAACTCTGCTTGCCGCGGCGGTTGCGCCTTGAAGTTCGGTGACTACGCCCGTGATTTCGTTAAACGGTTTCGTGTACTGCGTGGCGTAGGAAAGCACGCACGAGAGCGCGCCGACGGAAAGTGCGCCGATTCCCGGCACTACGCCGCCTTTTATCACCAAATACACGCCCAAAACGCACACGACGACGTATATTACGTTGTTGACGAATCGCGTGCAAGGATTGACCATTGCAGAGTAGAACGCCGCGTTTTGTCCCCAAACTTTCAAATCGCCGTTGATTGTTGCAAATCTGTCCTCTGCGCGTTTTTCATAGCCGAACAGTTTGACGACGCGTTGATTCGATAGCATTTCGGTGACTAGTCCCGAAAGTTCGCCGCGCTTTTTGGCTTGCATAGCGAACATATTGTGACAGCCTTTTGCGATGAAGTACGCAACGAACAGCGACAGAGGGGTGAGACACACCACGACGAGCGCGATGAGCCAGTTGTACCAAAGCATAAACGCGAGCGTGCCGATAATGGTCACGATTCCGTTGAAAAGTTGCGAGAAGCCTTGTATGAGTCCGTCGGAAATCTGGTCTACGTCGTTGCCCACTCTCGACATAAGGTCGCCGTGCGAGTTTGAATCGACGTAGGAAAGCGGCACGTCGTTGAGTTTGGCGTACGCGCTCGAACGAAGGTCGCGGATAGTGCGGAAAGAAGCGAAGTTTATGCACAGCGACGCAAGGTATTGAAACACGAACACGCAAGCGATAAGCCCCGCCAAAATGCCCGCGTTTTTGAGGATTACGCCGAAGTCGACGTTGTTTTCGCCGATGATGTAGTCCACCGTTTTGCCGATTACGACGGGCGCGAGAAGGGTGGCGGCGATTTGAAGCGCGGAAAGCACGAGCGCAAGTATAATGACGGGCACGTACGGGTGCGCGTATTTAAGCAACTTTTTGATTGCCGCAAAGTCGGTTTTGTTTTTTTGCACGATATTCGAGGAAGTCTTTTTCATTTGTTTTCTTCCCCCTTGTTTTGCGAAAGACATATTTCTTTATATACGTCGCAAGATTTTATAAGTTCGTCGTGAGTGCCGATTCCCACGATTTTGCCCTCGTCGAGCACGACGATAACGTCGCAGTATTTAATGCTCGTGGCGCGTTGCGAAACGACAACCGTCGTAAGACCTTTTTCGAGGCGCAAATGCGACAACGCCTTGCGAAGTTTCGCGTCGGTTGCAAAGTCGAGAGCGGACGACGAGTCGTCCAAAATGAGAATATCGGGATTTGATACCAACGCTCTCGCGATAGTAAGACGTTGACGTTGACCGCCCGAAAGGTTCTTTCCGCCTTGCGAAATCTGCGTGTCCAAACCCTCTTTCAAAGCGTTTACGAACTCGGCGGATTGCGACGTTTCGAGTGCGTTTTTAATATCCTCGTCGGTTGCGTTTTCGTTTGCCCAAAGCAAGTTGTCCTTTACGCTTCCTTCAAACAAAACCGCCTTTTGTGGCGCAACGCCGAAGATTTGACGAAGTTGCGCGTTGGTGTAATTTTTGACGTTTTCGCCGTAGATTTTCACCTCGCCCGACGTTGCGTCGTACAGCCTCGACATAAGCGAAACGAGGGTGGTTTTGCCGCTTCCCGTGCCGCCCAAAATTCCGACGCTGTCGCCTTTTTGCACGGTTAGATTCACGTTTTTGAGGAACGGTTCGCCGTTTTGAGCGTATGCGAACGAAACGTCGTTCATCTCGATTGCGGGTGCGGATTCGTCCATAATCGCGCCGCTTCCTTCTTGCATAGAAGACGTGACGTCGAACACCTCGTTTATTCTCGCCGCCGAAGCCGAAGCCTTCGTGAAAGTGACAAGCAGATTTGCAAACACGATGAGCGCGTTGAGGATTTGAGTCATATAGTTGACCAGCGCGATAATCTCGCCTTGCGTGAGGTTGCCCATATATACGCTTTTGCCGCCGAAATACAAAATCGCGATGACGGCAATGTTAAGCACCGAATAGGTGAGAGGATTGAGAAGCGCACTCACCGCGCTGACCTTTATCGAGGTTTGCGAAAGGGATTGCGCCGCGTCGTCGAATATGCGTTTTTCTCTTTCTTCCGCGCCGAACGCTCTTACGACTCTCGCGCCCGAAAGGTTTTCTTTGGTGAGTCTCGACACGTCGTCGAGTTTGGATTGAACGTCCTTGTACTTGGGCATAGTGGTGAGCATAATGATTGCCAAAAGCACCGCAATCACCAAAGCCGCCGCCACGAAAATCAAAGAGAGTTTGAGGTCGATGAGCATTGCCATAACGATTGCGCCCACCGCGATGAACGGCGCGCGAAGCACGAGGCGAATGAACATGGCGACCGCTTGTTGCGCTTGATTCACGTCGGACGTAAGACGAGTTATGAGCGACGTTGTGGAAAACTTGTCGAGTTCGGAATAAGAAAACGTGTTTATGTGCGAGTAGAGGTCTCTGCGAAGATTCGTTCCGAATCCGAGGGAAGCGCGGGACGCGAAAAACTGCGCGGTGAGCGAGAACGCAAGCCCGAACACGCCGAGCGCGAGTATAATCAATCCGCCGTAAATCAAGCCCGAAAAATCGCCGTTTCTGCCCATAGGAATGGCGTTGTCGATAATCCACGCAACCACGACCGGCGTAAAGAGTTCAAACACCGCTTCTATGAGTTTGAAAAGCGGACCGAACACCGTTTTGAGCCTGTAACCTTTGAGGTATTTGAGAAGTTTGAGCATTTTCTTTATTATTGCCTTATTTTGATTTGATAATAGATTTTAGCACAGTTTGAGTTCGACCGCAAGCGAGCGGACGTATATAACCTTTCCTTAACGCCCGAAAATGCGGATTTATACGAATATTGCCGCATTTCGTCGCGATTTGTAAAAAAACGTACGTTTGTTAAGTATGTCGTATTGACTTTTTTAACGTGAATTATTATAATAATTCGTATAAAAATTCAAGAGGTGGCAAAATGAGCATTTGGCACGACGTTGACCCTCAACGCATCACACCCACGGACTTTCTTGCTTGCATAGAAATCTCGAAAGGCAGCAAAAATAAATACGAACTCGACAAAGCGACGGGTTCGCTGATTCTGGACAGAGTTTTGTATACGTCCACGCACTATCCCGCAAACTACGGTTTTATCCCTCGCACTTACAG
>CAKQLT010000034.1:0-16206 GCA_934254715.1 uncultured Clostridia bacterium
CCGCAATGCTCGCATCTGCCGCCGTTGACGTTGAAGGAAAATCTGCCCGCGGTGTAGCCTCTCGCTTTGGAATCGGGAAGGGTTGCAAACAGTTCCCTAATATCGCCGAAAACGCCCGTATACGTTGCGGGGTTCGAGCGAGGCGTTTTGCCTATCGGGCTTTGGTCTATGCAAATGACCTTGTCCACGTTTTCGATGCCCTCGATACTGTCGTAGTTGCCTTGTTTGACGTTCGAGCGCATAAGCGCGTTTGAAAGCGCGGGATAAAGCACTTCGTTGACGAGCGAGGATTTGCCGCTGCCCGACACGCCCGTTACGCAGTTGAACACGCCGAGCGGAATCTCGACGTCGACGTTTTTGAGGTTGTTTTGTCTTGCGCCCTTGATTGAGATAGACTTGCCGTTTGACGAGCGTCTTGCAATGGGAACGGGTATCGAGAGTTCGCCGCTCAGATACTTGCCCGTTATGCTGTCCTTGCTCTTTATGACGTCCTCGACACTACCGCGCGCAACGACGTTGCCGCCGTGTACGCCCGCCCCCGGACCTATATCTACGATATAATCCGCACTGCGTATGGTTTCCTCGTCGTGTTCGACGACTATAAGCGTGTTGCCTATATCGCGCAAATTTTTGAGGGATTGCAAAAGGCGTTGATTGTCCTTTTGGTGCAAGCCTATGCTCGGCTCGTCGAGAATGTACAAAACGCCCGTAAGTCCGCTTCCGATTTGGGTTGCAAGACGGATACGTTGCGACTCGCCGCCGCTCAAAGTGGTTGCCGAACGCGAAAGAGTGAGATAATCCAGTCCTACGTTAATCAAAAAGTCAAGCCTTGCGCAAATCTCTTTGATAATTCTGTCCGCAATGAGATGTTGCGTGTTCGTGAGCGTAAGAGACTGCATAAAGTCTTTGAGTTTCGATATGGACATCTCGGTGAGTTCGTATATATTCTTGCCTGCAATCGTGACTGCGAGGGCTTCGGGTTTGAGCCTCTTTCCGCCGCACTTCGAGCAAGGCACTTCTTTCATATACTTGGAAATCTCGTTCTTTATGAGTTCGCTGTCCGTTTCGTTGAATCGGCGCATAAGGTTTCTCGCCACGCCCTCGTAACTCGCCTTGTAGAAACCGCTGAACGTGCGCGAGTTGTATTCCATATGAATACGGTCGCCGTCGTTACCGTAAAAAATGATGTCGAGGATATTTTGCGGCAAGTCTTTAAGCGGCGTATCGAGAGAAAATCCGTACGCTTGCGAAAGCGCTCTGAACTGCATTTGCGACATATGCCCCGCGTCCCAGCCGCTCACCTTTATCGCGCCGTCTTTGAGGGATTTGTTCCAGTCGGTGACGAGCAGATTTACGTCGATTTCGTTGCGGAATCCGAGTCCGCCGCATTCGGGACACGCGCCGTACGGATTGTTGAACGAAAACAACCTCGGCGTGAGTTCCTCGAAACTCAAATCGCAATCGGGGCAAGCGTACTTCGTGGAATACAGCACTTCTTCGCCGTCGAAGTCGGCAATCACAAGCCCTTCGGACAGTTTTATCGCGTTTTCGATTGCGTCGGATATGCGGCGTTGCGAACCGTCCTTAACCACGATTCTGTCGATAACCACGCTTATGTTGTGCTTTATGTTTTTATCGAGTTTTATTTCTTCGTCGAGGGTATAGTTCACCCCGTCCACCCTTACGCGGACGTAGCCCGCGCGCTTGAATTGTTCGAGTTCCTTGCGGTACTCGCCCTTTCTTCCTCTCACGACGGGCGCGAGAAGTTGAAGTTTTGCGCCCTCTCTTTCCATAATCTTGTCGCAGATTTGGTCAACCGTCTGGCGTTCGATTTCGCGTCCGCACTTCGGGCAATGCGGCGTGCCGATTCTTGCAAAAAGCAAGCGGAAATAGTCGTATATTTCCGTAACCGTACCCACGGTAGAGCGAGGGTTGTGCGAGGTCGTTTTTTGGTCGATTGAAACGGCGGGGGAAAGACCCTCGATGTAGTCCACGTCGGGTTTTTGCATTTGTCCGAGGAACATACGCGCGTAACTGGAAAGGCTTTCGACGTAACGTCTTTGTCCTTCCGCAAAAATGGTGTCGAACGCAAGCGACGATTTGCCGCTTCCGCTCAGTCCCGTAAACACGACGAGTTTGTCGCGCGGTATTTCGAGGTCGATGTTTTTGAGGTTGTTTTCCCTCGCGCCTTTGATATAAATTTTGTCGATACTCATAGTTTTTTCTCTAAATATGCCTTGCGCAAAAAGTCCGTTTTTTACGCTTTTTTCGCGCCTTTTTATCGTTGTTATTTTGCCCTTATTTGCCTTGTTATTCCCTTTCGGTTTGCCTTTGTCAACTCAGTTTTTTGATTTGTTTTTTGAGGTCGTTCAGTTCGTCGCGAATGAGAATCGCCTTTTCAAAATCAAGTCTTTCGGCGGCGACTTGCATAAGACCTTTGAGGCGTTCAACTTCCTTAATCATATCTTTAACGCTCAATTTCTCGTTATTAACTGTCTTTTTGGTGATTTCAAGCGAATTTTTGATTGCGCTTACGACCGTCTTGGGTACTATGCCGTGCGCCTTGTTGTACTCGTCCTGAATCTTTCTTCGGCGCATAGTTTCGTCGTACGCCTTTTGCATACTCTGCGTCATAGTGTCGGCGTACATAATCACTTTGCCCTTGTCATTTCTCGCCGCTCTGCCTATGGTTTGAATGAGCGCGCTCTCGCTTCTCAAAAAGCCTTCTTTGTCCGCGTCGAGTATGGCGACGAGTTGAACTTCGGGAAGGTCGAGACCTTCACGCAAAAGGTTGATTCCGACAAGCACGTCAAACTCGCCCTCGCGCAGTCCTTTCACGATGTCGATACGCTCGAGCGTGTCGATGTCCGAGTGCATATAGCGCACCTTGATTCCCACTTCTTTGAGATAGTCAGTGAGATTTTCCGCCATCTTTTTGGTGAGGGTCGTGACGAGCACTCTGCCCTTGTTTTTCACGACGGCATTTATTTCGCCTATGAGGTCATCGATTTGTCCGTCGATAGGCTTGATTTCGATTTCGGGGTCTAAAAGTCCCGTCGGTCTTATAATCTGCTCGGCAACGAGGTCGGCTCTGTCGAGTTCGTACTGCGCGGGCGTTGCGGACATACACACGAGTTGGCGTATACGCGCGTCGAATTCCTCAAAGCGCAAAGGTCTGTTGTCGTACGCCGACGGAAGACGGAAGCCGTACTCGACGAGGTTGTCCTTTCTCGCTCTGTCGCCGTTGTACATAGCGCGAATTTGCGGAATGGTCATATGGCTTTCGTCGATAAACGTGATGAAGTCCTTGCCGAAAAAGTCGAGAAGCGTGTACGGCGCTTGCCCGGGTTGTCTGCCGTCGAAGTAGCGCGAATAGTTCTCGATTCCGCTGCAATATCCGACCTCTCGAATCATCTCGACGTCGTAGTTGACTCTCTCGTCTATACGTTGCGCCTCTATGAGTTTTCCCCTTTCCTCGAAATATTTTACACGCTCGGCTTTGTCGAGCATAATACGGCGCAAAATCGCCTCTTTATCGCCGCTTATGACGTACTGCGTCGCAGGGAAAATCAAAGTATGTTTGAGTTCGTTAAGCACTTTGGACGTCGTGCCGTCAATCTCGCAAATGCGCTCGACGGTGTCGCCGAACATCTCGATTCTGACCGCCACTTCCGAACTCGTGGACGGAAAAATGTCAACCGTATCGCCGCGCACACGGAATGTCGAACGCACGAAATCCAAATCCGCCCTCTTGTACTGAATGTCTACGAGGCGGCGAGCAAGTTCGTCGCGGTCGATTTCGTCGCCCTCGCGCAAGGATATTGAATTTTCAAAATAGTCGGTCGGCGCGCCCAAACCGTAAATGCAGGATACGCTCGCCACGACGATTGTGTCCTCTCTCTCGCAAAGCGAGGCGGTGGCAGAGTTGCGCAGTTTGTCGATTTCCTCGTTGACTTGCAAATCTTTTTCGATGTACGTGTCCGTGCGAGGAATGTACGCTTCGGGCTGATAATAGTCGTAATAGGAAACGAAAAATTCAACTCTGTTTTTAGGAAAAAACTCGCGAAGTTCGTTGCAAAGTTGCGCCGCAAGAGTCTTGTTGTGCGCGATAACGAGCGTAGGTTTTTGCATACGCTCGATAATGTTCGCCATAGTAAAAGTTTTGCCCGAGCCCGTAACGCCCAGCAAAACTTCGGTGTTGAATCCGTCTTTCAGACCCTCAACGATTTTGTTTATAGCCTCGGGTTGGTCGCCCGTAGGCTTGTATTTACTGACCAGTTCAAATTTCATTGTCCGAGTAAAAACGCCACCAACTGCCTTATGCCGACGCCTATGAGCGCGGTCACGACGCTGAGTCCGAGCGTCAAAAGTATCTTGAACACGAGATTACTCTTGAACGCGCGCTCGACCCTTGCGAATTGAAGTCCTTTCTTTTGCATATTGATGCAATACACCAACTCGCCTTTCTTGTCCGAACGGGTTATATCGAAATAATCGTCGATTTCGAGATTGCGCAAAGTGGTGTCGAGTTCGTCTTCTTCAAAAGGCAAGTCAAGCGGAAGTTTCTCGAAAATCTCGATAGGCGTGAGAAGACAAGAGCCGTTTTGTTTGTCCGCCTCTTGATAGATGACTCTCATCACCGCTTTTTCTTTTTTTGTCAAGACGTGCTGTCTGTCAACTTGCACTTGCATTTTTTATACGCTATTCCTTTACTTTAATAAGAAAGTCTGCTTTTGATTATGGGATATTCAATTTATCCGCTTGTCATTGCGAGAAGCAACAAAGTTGCGACGTGGCAATCAAGGCGACAGCCGCATTTCGCTACGCTGGATTCTCTCGGTCACTTCGTTCCCTCAGAATGACATATGGAAGATTTGAATCTTCCGCAACTGCGCCGCAGGCGCAATTTCATTTGCACGATGCGCAAATTTCACTGTCCGTAAGGACAATTTCACGCACGCTTGCGTGCATTTCATTGTGTCAAAGGTGCTCTGTCCAAACGTATAAAACTCACAAGAATTTTATCAAGAGCACTGTGACTACTGCCACTATCGCGCTGCCCACAAGGCTTCCGAGAAGGGACATCAAAAACAATACGCCTTTGCCGACCGTCTTTTCGGGTTTTGCCTTTACTTGTTTGTTTTGATAAAGAGTGCGCTCTTGCGGCTTTTCTTCCTCTACGGCAGGTGCTTGCGCGGCGGCTTTGGGGACTTCTTCGAGCCTCTTAACCACGCTGAGGCAGTACTCGTCGGGCGTAAAGTATTTCACGAGTATGTACTCTCTGTCTTTAAGTTCTCTTATGATTGCCGACAACTGTATTTTGGAAAGGGGTATTGCTTTTGGTATTCTTTCCAAAATTTCGTCCGCTTCGATGATTTTGTACACTTCTTCCTCGCCGGCGATTTGGCGAATGAGGTCGTACACTGTTTGACATTCGAGTGAGAGCATAATCAATCTCCTTATTCTTCCTAAAATATTAACATAATATAATAAATATAGCAATGTTTTTTTCAAATCGTCGAACATTAACCCTTCGCAAACGGTTCATAAAAACGCAAAAAATCCACGATAAAAATTATAAAGGCAAGCGTTTTGCTTGCCTCTGTTTTTATAATCGATTCGTTTTCTATTCCTTTTCAGTCGTTACGGTTTTGTTGGATTTGCAAGGACAACAGCGCGAGCGAGGACGCAAGGTCTTCGTTTTTGAGCGCGATGTTCGAGGGAATGTTGAGGTGCACCGAAGCAAAGTTCCATATCGCCTTTATGCCCGCGCTCACCATTCTGTCGGCAACTTCTTGCGCCGCGTAGGACGGCACGGTTATGATACCGATTTGAATGTTGAATCTTTCGACGATTTCTTTGAGTTTTGCGACGTCGTACACGGGTTTACCGTTGATTTTGGTGTTTATTATTCTGTCGTTGTTGTCGAACGCCGCCACGATGTTCAAGCCGTAGTTGTCGAAACCGCCGTAGCCCAAAAACGCTTTGCCGAGTCCGCCAACGCCCACCAAAATCGCGTCGTGAGTGTTGTTATAGCCGAGAAAACTTTCAAGGTCGGCGATGATTTCCTTCGTGACGTAACCCATTTTGGGTTTGCCCGCCACCGACGATACGAGCGCGATGTCCTTTCTCACCTGCACGGGATTGAGGTTGAGTCCGTTTGCAATCGTGGTGCTAGAAACGGTTGCGACGTTGAGTTTGTCGAGTTGATACAAATATTTGAGGTAAGACGGCAATCTGTTGAGAGTCGCCTTCGAGATTTCTTTATTATCTTTGGTCATACAGCGCACCTCTTTGGTTTTATCGATAAAAATATACTTCTTATTATATCGAATTGTCAAGAATATATCGATATTTCGCCGTCTATCGATAATTTTTAATGGAAAACGGACAAAAAAATATGCAATCGATAATTCTCGATTGCATATTTGCAACGTTATTATTCGCGTTATTTCGACGTATCGTCGTTTGCGCCGTTTTCTTCTTTATCGTTTGATAAATCGATATTTTTCGGCTCGTTTTCGTTTTTGTTTTCTTCACCGAATATATCGCCGTATTGCTCGTCGTTTGAGTCGGAATCCGCCTTATTCACGTTTTTATTATCGTTTTTGCGGGCGCGTTTCGACTTGCTTCTCGGCTCGCCGTACTTCGCGTTCTTTTCTTTCTTCTTTATGACGACAATCACTATGACGAGTCCGACGATTATTATGCAAAGCGGTTCGAGCACGGTAAGCAGAATTATATTTATTATCGCGTTCGCCCTGACTCTCGAAGTTCTGCTCGGATACTGACTCTTGCAGAGCGAGAATTGCAATTCGCTGCTCGGAAGCGTATCGCTATGCCAAGCGTAGCCGCCCTCGATTTGCTCGAAGTCCTCGGAAGCGTCAGTGAGATAGTAATTCGTGTTTATCGTGACGTTGAGATTCGCAAAACTTTTCCAAGTGGAAGCGGGCGACACTAGATAATTGAAGACGTAAACGGACGGCGAATACATCTCGTTTAAGTCGGGATAAAGGGGCGCGACGACCTCGTTTACGAGAGTTTCTTGCGGCGCGAACGTCATATCGTATTCAAACCAGCAATACAAGTTTTTATAGACGTTGAAACAATATCCTTGCGCTATTTGGGGATAGACTTCTTTAAGGCTTGCGTAGACTGCGTTGTACCAGTCGGTTTTGCTCACGCCGTAATTTTCGTCGTAGTATTGATACGCAAGGTCGCCGAACGTAATGTCTTGCTTGCTCAAAAGTTTGAACGAGCCGTTGACTCTGTTCGTTCTCTCGTAGTCCGAGAAAAATTCCGCTCTTTCGGCAAAATCGATTTCCTCGCCTATCGAATAGAAAATATATTCGTTTTTATTCACCCAAAAGCCTATGCTTTCCGCGCCGTCGAGGTTTTGCCAGTACGACGTGTACACGTTGTCGCAAACGACTTTGCGAGCGTCGATTCCGCCAAAATACATCTTGCAGAACGAGTCGCCCGCCGTGCAAGCGTAAACGTACTTATGCACCACCGTTTCGGGCGTGTAGAACTCGTCGGTGATAATCTCGTCTTTGAGGCATTCCAAATCGTCCTCGACCGAAAACGTGCTGCCTTGAACTTTGTAGGAATAGCGAAGATTGCTCGTTACGGTTTCGTCGTTCACTTTGACGCCGTATTTTGAAGAATCGTCGTTATTTTGATAATTAATAACGCTTAAAAAATCGATAGGAAAAACGACGTTCGTTTTTGCCTCGGTATCGCTCGTATTTTTGAAAGTATACTTTGCGCTGACCGACCCTATTTGAAGTCCGTTGAGATAATGTTCGTCAAATTGAATATCGAACGTCAAGTCCTCTTTTTCGACGATGACGGGGCTGTCTTTCGTTGTGAGGATAACGCCCGACGCGTCGCGCCCTTCATAGTAGCGCATTGCGGAATTTGCCTCGCAAACGGAAGTCGGAAAAAGAGCAAAGAAGCAAAACACGGCGACAAAAATCACCGCCGAAACAAGCGTTGCAATCGTTGCGTTTTTGAAAACAGAATTGACTCGTTTTTTCATATTCGCGCCTTTAACCCCCGTTTTTAGATTCGTAAACGTCGCGTTTTGCGATTTCCGCGATTATTTCGTTTACGGTTATTGCCTACGATTATTGCTTAACCGTTATATCTTTCACTTGAAAGGTTATCGCCTTTTTAAGTTCGGAAAGAGTGGTTTCTATTTGAAAGCCTATGCGCCCGCCCGAAAAGAAAATTCTATCGACGTTTTGCGCGCTTTCGTCAAACGTGGTCTTGAAGAACTTTTTCATACCCACGGGCGAACAGCCGCCGTGAACGTAACCCGTAAGCGGAAGCAAGTCTTTCGATTTGACCATTTCCACACTCTTTTCGTTTACGCACGCCGCCGCCTTTTTCAAGTCGAGTTCGCTTGCGACCGGCACGACGAAAACGTAGTGTTCGAGGCTTTTGCCGACGGTCACGAGAGTCTTGAAAACGAGGCTTTCATCCACGCCCAAAAGGGTTGCCGCTTCAACGCCGCTCACCGCTTCGGTTATGCCGAGCGTATGCTCTTTGTAGGCGACTTTCTTTTGGTCGAGTATGCGCATAGCGTTGGTTTTTTCAAGTTTCTCTTTTGCCATATTCTCTTATTCTTCCTCGCCGAGTTGCTCGTCCACTTTGAGCATTATCGCACATTCGATACGCTTTTTGAAAAGGTCGCAACCGTACTTGTAAACGCCGTTCACGTCGCCCGTCGCGTTGTATGCGTTCGCCGCGCAACCGCCCGAGCAATACAGCCTTGCCCAGCACTCGTCGCACTCTTTTCTCGAATACGCGTTACACTTTTTGAATTTGGACTGAATTTCCGTGTTCGTGACGCCCTTCCATATGTCGCCCATAAGATACTCTTTGTTGCCGACGAACTGATGGCAAGGATAGAGTTCGCCCGTAGGCGTTACGGCAAGATATTCCGTGCCGCTTCCGCAGCCAGATATACGCTTGTATATGCACGGACCGCCTTCGAGGTTGAGCATATAGTGATAGAACGTGAAGGGTTTGCCCTGCTTTCTTCTTTCAATCATCATATCGGCAAGTTTTTCGTACTCTTTGAAGATGACCTTTTTGTCGTCCTCGTCAAGCGCGTACTTGTCGGTGGGCGGACATACGACGGGTTCCATACTCAACTCGTCGAAACCGAGGTCGAGCATAGTTTGAATATCCTTCGTGAAGTCGGGATTTCTGTGCGTAAACGTGCCGCGCATATAGTAGTTTTTTCCGCCTCTCGCTTTGACGAATTTTTGGAATTTCGGCACGATTATATCGTAACTTCCCACGCCGCCTATCGTGTGTCTGAAATGGTCGTTTATCTCTTTTCTGCCGTCGAGGGACAAAACGACGTTGTCCATTTCCTTGTTGGCAAATTCGATTACGTCGTCGTCGACGAGCATACCGTTGGTTGTGAGCGTAAAGCGGAAATTTTTGCCGTGTTCTTTCTCTATCGAGCGAGCGTACGCCACGAGGTCTTTGACCACTTGCCAGTTCATAAGCGGTTCGCCGCCGAAGAAGTCCACTTCGAGATTGCGGCGCGTTCCGCTGTTTTCGACAAGAAAATCGAGAGCGCGTTTGCCCACTTCGTACGACATAAGCGCGCGCTCGCCGTGATATTTGCCTTGCGAGGCGAAACAATATTCGCAGTTTAAGTTGCAAGTGTGCGCAACGTGCAAGCACATCGCTTTAAGCACGGTATTGCGTTTTGCAAGAACGTCGACGTCGGGCTTGAACGTGTCTTCGGAAAAGAGTTTGCCTTGCGCCTTCAATTCCTCTACGTCGTCTATGCACTCGATTACGTCTTGCTCGCAAACGCCTTGATTTTCGTACTTTGCAACCACGTCTTTGACGATTTGCTCTTTGCTTTTGTTCTCGTACGAGTTTATGACGTCGTACGCTACGTCGTCCACGCTATGCACGCTTCCGCTTGCCGTGTCAAGCACGATATTGTATCCGTTAAGTTTGAAAGAATGAATCATTTGTATTATCTCTCGCGTTGCCGCTCGTTATAAAATCGAAACGTCGCAACGCTTACGTTTTTACACAAAAAACGCATAGGACAGCCTATGCGATCTTTGCGAATAAGTTGTGATTTTGCCAAAAATTACTTTGCAGCCTTTTCGCACTTTTGGTTTGCAACGCCGCAGGAAGTTTTGCAAGCAGATTGGCAAGAGGTTTGGCATTCGCCGCAGCCGCCGTTCTTTTTGCTCTCGTTGAGATCGCGCGTTTTCAAAGTTGTGATTCTTTTCATTGTTTACGACTCCTTCTGTTAATATATACTATTATAGGAACGGACACTTTATTTGTCAAGGGAAAATCCCTTGTTCGTTGCCTACTTATACACGCACGCTGTCTATTAAAAGCGCGAGCCGCAAGGCGGCGAGAAAACGAACGCCGAGCTTGACGATTAGTACAAGCGACTGCGCCGTCCGTTGGCCACTGCCTGGCGCACAAAGCGCAGTGGCACAAGTAGAGAAATGTCCCTATCTATGCGAGTGCTGAGTGTTGTCCCCCGCTACGCGGTCGGCGTGGGTTCCCTCAAACTTGTGCAGAGGGGGAACGCCGATAGGGAAAACACGTGAGGAAAGGGGAAATTTTAATTTAGTTTTTTATACTTTTGCAACATAAAGGCAAGTCGGAAACTCTCTCTTTTCGCTCGATACGCTTACGCCGCTTTCGTACATCAAAGTAAGATTTTTTATATCTTCTTGACACACTTCTTCGCCTTTGACGATGACGGGCGAGCCCGGCGGATATGCCCATACGTTTTCAAGACTTACTCTGCCCGACGATTTGTCGAAATCGACGTATTCGCCGCTTAAAGTGCGCGTTTGATACGGTTCAAACGCCTTTTTCGGCAATGACGGCAAAACCGTCGTAGTCAAACCATTGCGCGAAGCAAGCGTGTCGTCGATTGCAAACAACGCGCTTTCGAGGGCGGAAAAATTCTCTTTGGTATCCCCCGCGCCGCTCATTGCGATTGCGTAGTTTACGCTTGCCATTTCGAGTTCCACGTCGTATGCGTTTCGCAAAACCTTTTTGAGTTCAACGCCGCTTATTGCGCCGCCCGTGCATAGCACGACGAATTTCGACTTGTCGTATGCAAAGACTCGCGAATCTTTTTTCGGTTGGAAAATCGCAAGTTTGTTTAGTCTTTCGAGCGACTTTTTGCAATCGTCGATGTTCTTGTTCCACTCGGACAGCAAATTCGCGCCGTCGTTTTTTAACGCTCTCACGCAACCGTCAATGGAAGCCATAAGGACGTACGATGGCGAACTTGATTGAAATATCGCAAGATTGCGGTCGAGTTCGGTCGTGTCCACCCTATCCGAGCAAACGCACAAAAGCGCGGTTTGAGTAAGTGACGGCAACGTCTTGTGCAAACTGTTCACCACTAAGTCCGCGCCGAGACTTCTCGCGCTTTCGCCGAACTTTTTGTAAAGTCCGGTATGTGCGCCGTGCGCCTCGTCAACGAACAAAATCGCGCCGTTTTTGCGACATATATCCGCGATTGATTTTACGTCGCTGACGATTCCCTCGTACGTGGGCGAAGTTATCACCACGAGTTTTATGTCGGGATTTTGCTCGAACGCTTTTTTCACGTCACAAGGGAAAACCGAGCCGTAAAAGCCGTATTCCTCGAAATAGGACGGCATAACGTAGACGGGAATCAAGCCGAACACTTCCACCGCGTTGTACACGGACTTGTGACAGTTGCGAACAATCAAAACCTTGTCACCCGCGTTGCATACCGTGCGAATCGCCGCCAAAACGCCACCCGTGCTTCCGTTCACCAAAAATCTTGCGTGCTTTGCGCCGAACACCTCTGCCGCGAGTTTTTCGGATTGCAATATAATTCCGTTTGCGTCGTTGAGATTGTCGAAGCCCTCGATTTCGGTTATGTCGATTTTTTGCGCGCCGTTTAGAAAATCGAAATCCGCGCGTTTATGCCCCGGCATATGAAAAGGCACGATTTTGTTCTTGTCGTGCTCGCAAAGCAACTCGGCAAGGCTCGCCTCGTCGTGCTTTTTCGTATCGGAAGCGCAAAACTCTTTGCGCAAACCCGAAAATATGCCTCTTTTTTCCGTCTTTTTGTCTTTCATAATTCGATTATATCATTATAGAAAAAAAAATGCTATGGAAATTATTTTATATATATGCTATAATGTGTGCGTTTGAAAAAATAAGCGCGAACGCTTTGCAAAAACGGCGCAACGAGGTCGGTATGAAACGCAAATTTACAATCCTATCAGCAATATTAATCGTCGCTCTGACGGCGTGCTGTCTTTTTGCGTGCAACGATGTCGACGATTCGCCCGCGAAAGTCGATTATCAATCGGACAATTCGTATTTTGTCAAAACCGGCGAATCGGAAACCGCCCTCACTTTCGAGCCTATTCTCGACCCCGTGTACAGCGAAAGCGGATTGACCTACAAGCCCGTCGAGTATCGCTTCGGCGTAATCTTTTACGTCGGCACGAACGTTAACGCAAGTGCTTATACGTATATAGGAAATTCCCTTGCAAAACAAGGATATTTGGTTATAATCGAATCTTACCAAAGTTATCAAACGACGGAAATCGCATTTTCACAATATCCGAACGTCGAATTTTTCGTCGGCGGACACTCGCAAGGCGGTGGCTTTGCAGTTCGTCGTGCTTTCGAGAATCAAGACGGCATAAAAGGGACTATTCTTCTTGCGCCTACGGCAAGCAGACGCCCGCTTTTAGATGCCGACGGCAATCAAATGAAAGACGAAAACGGTATCGACATTTTCGTTCCCGACACGCTTTCGGAAACGTCGATGCCGACTATACTTATCAACGCTGACAACGACAAAATATTGTTGAGCAGCGAGATTTCCACCGTCAAAAACAGAATGCCGTCAAACTACGTTGACAAAACGGTCGAAAACGGCTGTCATACGGGTTTTTGCGAAATTTACGAAACGGATAATTTGCCTTTCAAGTTCCCGAACTTCATAGCAGATTTCAACGCAACGGATTTAGAGCAAAAGCAATCCCAACGCACTCAAACGGTTGAATATATCCTCGATTTCGTGAAAGGTTTGTCAAAATAAAACTTTGAAAAACGATATAAAAAGCATAAAAAAAGACGCGATTTTTCGTCTTTTTTTGCATATCTTGTGTTGTAATTAGATTGAGGTGTGGGGTTTACCCCACCCGCAATTATTAATTATTCATTATTAATTATTAATTTAGCATCAACTCTCACGACGTCGATTCCCGTGTCTCGCACGTATACCTCGTTGAGCAGAGAGTTCGGAACGCCGTCGATTTCGCTTTCGCTTCTTTGCAAGTTGGCAAGTTGCGCTATATAGGACATAACCGCAACCAACATCATATTCGGGAACGGAATCATAGTGCCCGTGTCTATCATCGAATAGCCCTCGAATCCGAGCCACGCGACGAACACGAAAAAGGCGAATTTGCAATTCTTTTTCATACCCTTGAACACGATTCCGAAGCGGACGATATAATAGTAAACGTAAGCGGCGATACCGACGATACCCATACAGCCGAGCACTTGGAAAAGCGTCGAGTGGAACCAGTATTGGCTCATATTTTCCGAATGGAACTGACCGTCGCGAGTGCCGATAAAGCCCATACCCGCGCCGAAAATCGGGTGCGCAACGAACTGTTCCCACGCCTCTTTGTAGAGGTCGAATCTGCCCGACGTTACGTCGCCGTTTCCGCCCGATTCGATTCTGTCCACAAGGCTAGAAATAATGCCTTTAACGAGGTCGAGTTTGACGAGGCAAATCACAAGCGCGGCAAGGATTGCAATGCCCCATATCGTTGCTTGCGTTTTGCGGTTGGGTGCTTTCAAAATCGAGAAAACCACGCCGAATACCGCCGCAATCGCGCCGAACAGTATGCCGCCTCTCGACAAGGTCACAACGAGGCAAGCGTATTGGAACAACGCCATAACGATGTATGCCCAGCCTTTTCTAGTCCTCGTTGACAGATACGTTGCCATAGGCGCGGAAAAAAGCAAGAACGTTGCGATATTGTTGCGGTTGCCCCACCCTAAATCCCAGTACCATTTCGACCAGTCTTGCGAACTGATGTCGAGGCGGGATATATGCACAATCATTTCGACGCACACGGCAAAGCCTATCCACATAACGACCTTCGCAAAGTACTTTGCATAGTCTCTTTTTTCATCGATTTTTATGAAGTTTGCAAAGAGCAGATACACGGCAAGCACGCCTACGCCGAGCGCAATGACGTTGGGAAGCGCGGTGAGATAATTTTTTGCCGCGATAGTTCCCACGCCGCCGAGCAAGAGCGCGGCGCTGACAGCGACTTGCGGAAAGAACATCTTTCCGAGCACGAAACGTTGTTTGTCTTTGACTTTTGCGACGGTGTTTCTGACCACGAAAATCAAAATTGCGACTGCAAGCGGAATGAGGGTCGGCCAGAGATAAAAGAATCTGCTTACGTCGATATTCTGTTCGCCCTCGACCTTGAAAATCATAAGCATTGCGCCGAAAGCGTTGACCGAAAGCGGCAAAAGGTCGTCCGAGAACACCAAAACGACGCACGACACGAGAATGAGCGTGACAAAACCGAACGTTGCGTTTTGCCAAATCCACGCCGCCACGACTATTGCAAGAACGAGCAAAATATACAAATCGGTGTACGAAAACTTGCGTATACCCTCTTGCGCAAAGGAAAATGCGCGTTTAATTTTTGTTGAATCTTCTCTCATCAAATATTCGTGCGCAAGAGCGAATTTCAAACTCTGTGTCGCACCGCCAAAAGGCTTTTCCTTTCATTTTTTTGCAAAATACCGCCGTGTTGCGGATTTTGCTTATTTTGGCAAATATAATTGCCGAAATGCAACGACAGCGAACGACATTTGCCGTTCGCCGCCCCACTCGTCAGTCGAGATTTATGACGATTTTGCTGTATTGATAGGGGTACTTGACGCAGTTTTCGACGACTTGCGGCACTTCCTCGAAGTTTGCCGCCGCGCTGATAATTCCGTCCGTTTTTACGACCTTGTTAGCAAGCAGGTTGATTGCCGACGACATACAGCCGTCGCCGTTGCATATACCCTTGATTTTGAGTTGCTTTTTGAGAATGGGATATGCGTCGATTGCGTGTTTTGCGCGCATTGCGTAACCCGCGATAACGACGTCGCCTTCGTTTTTGACGAGGCGAATCGCCGAATTGATGTCCACGCTTTCGCCCGCGAAAATCGCCGCTTCGCTCATTCTGCCGCCCGTGATTTCTTCCACTCTGCGTTCGAGATTGTCGTAGGTGGGATTGAGCGTGTAGCATACGCCCCATTTTTGAGCAAGGGCGAGTTTTTCGGAATCGAGGTCGATGAGAATGGGCACGAACTGATAATAACTTGCGATTTGCGAAATTATGAGTCCGAGCGTACTTGCGCCCAAAACCACGATATAGTCGCCTTTTTCGAGGTCGAGAGCCTCAAAAACGTTGTCGCCCATTGCGATGTACTCGGCAAAGAGCGCTTCTTCGTCGCTTACGCCGTCGGGAAGCGCGAAAACGTTTTCGTAAGGAACGCAAACGAAATCGCGAAGCAAGCCGTCAACGTCAACGCCCATAGTTTTGACCACTTCCACGCCGTGCTGTTGCGCTTTGACGTAGGGGCTGATAACCACGCGCGCACCGAGTTTAAGTCCGCTGTCCTCGTCTGATTCCGACACGTAAGCGACCGCCGAGTGACCGGGGGTAACCGCAACGTTTTTTGAAAGGGACGCGAAATTGGACATATCCTGCGAGGATACGGCGACTTTGGACAATTTGAGTTTGACTTGTCCTTCTTCTCTGGCGTTTACGTTCTCGACGAGAGCGACGCCTTCATCTTTGTTTATATGCCATTGTTTCATAACTTATATTATTATAACATATTACGCGTTTTATTGCAATGTAAATAAATCAATCTTTAGTCTTCTACAAAAGTGTAGTGCGTGAACTCTAAAATCACACATCACCCCTTCCCTTCGGGCTTTCCCCTATTGCTCAAACTTGCGCCAATTCTCTAAAAGATTGCACATCGTTCGCAAGAGGGGAAGTCGGCACTCACATAGATAGGGACATTTCTCTTATTATGCCACTGCGCTTTGTGCGCCAGGCAGTGGCCAACGGACGGCGCAGTCGCTTGTACTGTCCGTCAAGTTCGGCG
>CAKQLT010000035.1:0-16182 GCA_934254715.1 uncultured Clostridia bacterium
GAGATAGATTGATGACGCCTGCGCCGTTTTCGATGGCGAACGCTATGGCTTTTTTAACGCCGTCTGTTGAAAAACTCTTGTTTTTCGAGGCTTTTATCGGCATAATTTTGATATATTTTTCAAGGTCGAGTTCGTGAATGAGAGTTGCGATGATGCCTGCAACGTGCGTGCCGTGTCTGTCTGACGCGTCGTCGTCCGCACTTTTAAGTTCGTTTGCGGTGTTGGCGGTTACAATCTTGCCTTTTTCATCTCTAAAAAGCACGTCGTATCTGCCGATTTCATCGTCGGTCGCAACGCCGTTTTCGTCGTATTTACCCGAAAAAATCTCGTGTTCGAAGTTTATGCCCGTATCGACGACGGCAATCACGACAGGATTTTGTTCGAGTGCGGAAAAGTCGTATTGCGGGTCGGAAAGCCAACTTTTCACGCGAGTTCTGACGTATTCGAGATTGAGATCGTCCTCGCCGTTTTGCCAGTCGAGATTTTTGTCCTTAACGTTTTCGACATAGCCGTCGGGACATACCGCTTCGGCGACGGACGGCGCGAAAATCACGCTAAAAAACAAAACAAGGACAACCGCGATCACGATAACTCGCAATGCGGAAATCCTTGAAAAGTTTGTGTTTTTGGCGGTGTTTTTCATTTTCCTGCGCACGAGCAAAGGAAAACTTAAATCCAGGTTATCTTACCCTCTGTCGTTATAGTTCCCCACTTGCCGTCCTTTTTGATTTTGGCTTCGCCGTTTTCGAACGGTGTGCCTGCGTCGTATTCAAACGGAATAATAACTTCGTTGTTCTTGTTGATGTAGCCGCATTTTTCCCCTCGGCAAACCATTGCAAGCCCTTCGGAAAAACTCATAGCTGTGTCGTAGTCGAGAGGAATGACGACGTTGTTTTCTTCGTCGATATAGCCGCATTTTTCGTCGATTTCGACGGAAGCAAGCCCCTCTTTGAACGCAAAAATCTCATCGTACATCGTGGGAATCACGATTTTGAAACCGTTGGAATATCCCCACTTTCCGCCTTTAAGCACTTTGCGCCATTGACCCGGTTTCAAAGGCTCGGTGAGTTTTTCGACGGTTTTTTGCTTGTTTTTGTCGTTTTGCTTTTGCGACTGCTGATTCTTGTTTTGTTGCGGCTTTGCGCTCGCGCGGTCGGAAAGACCGAATTTCGAAGCGCGAGTTTTTTCGCTCTTGTCCTGTCTTTCGGATTTTGCGGATTTATCGTTTGCTTCCTTGTCGTTTTCGCCGCGTTTTTGCACGTCGTTTTGAGTCTTTTTCTTGTCGTTTTTACCCTTTTGCTCGCCGCTCGATTCGCTTTGTTTGCCAAAGTCCGTCGCATTTTGCTTTTGCTCTGCGTTTGCGGTTTGCTTTTGCGGTTCGGGGCGCAATTCCATATCTTTCGCCCTCAAAGCGTCCTTGACTTCGAACAATATCTTTTTGTTGAGTCCTTGCACCTTATACATATCCTTTTCGGTGCGTTTTACAAGGTCTGCCGCAGTTTGAATACGGTTTTTCGAAAGAAGTTCGCACGTGGATTCGCTTATGCCCAAATCCCCAAGAGAAAGCGTAAGTTGCGCCTCGGAATACTTTGCTATTTGCTCGTTTGCGCCCTCTTGATTTTTCTTCGGGGCGCGGTTTTTATAATAACGTTTTTTGTTTGCCATATATATACCTTTTTATAGATATTATCACACGCGCACGAATATTTCAAGTAGTAAAGCTATTATCTTGACTTAAAGTTGCAATTTGATTATACTTATACCTATGAAAAAGACGATTGAAAATTCAAGAAAAATATTGACGATATTGCTGTTTGCCGCCATTTTCGCGGCGGTTTTTTCGAGTGCTTTCGCAACGTCATACGCAAGTGCGGAAAGCTCGCAAGAGGTCGATTTCGTCAGACTTTTCCCGACCGTAAACTATTTTCAATCGGCAAATCCGTCTTTGGTCAGCGCAAACTCCGACTATCTCTTGGTGTACGACAAGGACGTTCGCTCGCTTTTCGTGCGCCCCAACGACTCGTCGGACACCTACGTTTACGAGACGGATTTCGAGAACGTAACAAGCCTTTTCGTGCTTGAAAACGTGGCGTTTTTGCAAGCGGACGACAAGTATTATACGATAGACCTATCCGACAAAACCGCAAGCGCGGTCGAAGTCGCTCTGTCCTCGCCCTCTCGTATCGCTTCGATTACGAGCGACGGCACTCGCCTTTACGCTCACTCGCCAAAAGGCGCGTTGACAATTTACGACAAAAACCTTTCCGTAACTTACAACATCGACGCGGAAGATTCCCCCGACGAACTTGCAGGCTCGAACGCAATCGCGGGCGAAAACGGCAATCTTTACACTTTTCCGTCCATTTACGGCAACGCCTTTTTCGTGAAATTCGACACGACGTCGAACACGGTTGAGGCGCACCCCATAACGCAAAACATCACGCAAGCGTACGTCGGCGACGTCGTGTACGCCCTCGAAGTTTTGCCCGCCACGGGTCAAAAACGTTTGATTTGCCTCGATAAAGCCACAGGCGAATTGCTCTTCCACACCGAAATTTATCCGCAAGCGTTCTTTGCCTTCGGCAACAGAGTTTTCACAATCGAAAATAAGAGCGTAGTCGTGTACACGCTCTCAAACGACAAATCGAGCCTTTCGAGAACGACGTCCATAACGATGACGGGCAACGACGCGTATCACCTCGACAATCCCGTCGACCTGTGTGTAGCCAATGACGGATATATAGTAGCGGACAAAAACAATTCCCGTCTTGCAACGATTGACAAATCGGGCGTACTCACCGAGCAAAAACTCGAAGATACCCCACTTGCAATCGCTTCTTCCGAGCGTGATATTTATTGCGTATTCCAAGACAGAATAGACAGAATTTCAAGCGGCGAAACCACAAAAACGTACAAGCTTTCGGGAGTTATCGATATCGCGTATTCGGACAAACTCTACGCTCTCGCACCCGACGGCGTATACACCGCAATCGGCAACTCGCTCATAAAGATATTCGACGTGGAAAACGGCAAGCGTATCGCCACCGCCAAAAACGGTACGAACGTTTACGTACTCACCGCCGATTCCGTTTTGTGCATAGACCGCAACGGAACGAAACTTTTCGACGTTGCGAATGCGGATTTTTCCGAAGCCGTAGACTTTGCAATCGACTACACGGGCAAAGCGTACGTCGCGTTCAAAGACAAAATCGTCACATATTACGCAAATCAAAGCCAAACTATTGCCGTTAAAGCGGAAAATCTGAAAGCGAATATAACGAGCATTTGTCTTGACGGCGAAAACGTCGTATTCACCGCCGAAGAAAGTTTCGTCGGCACGCTCAACGTACACGCAACGACAAAGCAAAGTTTCAGCGCAACGCTTCCGACGTTGGAAAGAAGCGAATACTATTTCGCAACCGCAAACGAAGGCGCACTCGAATATTCGTGGGACGGCAGACTCGAAAACACGCAAATTGCTTCGAGCGACGTGTATCTCGTCATTGACAAGGCAATCGAAGGCGCAAACGAAAATCTTAGATACGCGCTTGTCGGCGACAAACTCGCAATCGTATCGAAAGACGACTTTAATACGGCGGAAACGACTGCGTTAAGCGGCGAATACGTCGCAAAAGAGGACGTCACGCTTTACGCTCTTCCATATTCGCAAAGCGGCGCAATCGAGATTAAAGCAGGCGAAAAGGTTGCTCGCATAAGCGACGTCGCAGGCTACGACAACGCAAAATGGACTATCGTTCGCTACGGCGAAAACACCTATTTCGTCAACTCGTCCGCAATCGAGGAATACGTTGAAATCGTTGACGAAAAAGACAAGGTTTACGGCAAAGCCAACGCCGACAGAGTTGGCGGAATGGTCAACGTATACGCCTCTGCCGACAAAAACAGCGAAGTCATACTTCAAATCGTCGACGGCAGTCAAGTCGAAGTGCTTGAAACGCTCGACGACTTCTATCTCGTAACCTTTGACGGCAAAGTCGGCTACATCGAAAAAGAGCATTTGAAGATAAACGGACTCACGACGGTTCAAATCGTAGCGATAGTGCTTGCGATAATCGTCGCGCTTGCTGGAAGCGCAATCTTTGCCTCGATATATCTCACTCGCAAAAACGGCGAAAAAGAGAAATAAGTACACATTTTTAAGCGCGATATTTGGATGAAGAACAAGAAAACACACATCGAATGGCAACCCTAATTTACAATTCGTAAATGAGTTGACAAGCGATGTGTGTTGCCGCAGTTATTCGCCAAATAGCGCGCTTAAACGCTTAAACACGAGTTTTGCCCATAAAGAATACCGCCAAAGCATTATACCCCGCACAGCCCGACACCAAACGATTGATGTAACCGTACTTTACGGGAATACCGCCCGAAAGTTGCTCGATTTGCGCGCCGAAAGCGTGGGCTTCTTCGGGACAATTCGTGTGTCCGATGAGGATAAAATCGTTGTCGTCCTTGACGTAATTCGTCTTGAAAAACTTGACCATTTCGGAAATAGATTTCTTTCTGCCGATGGACTTTGTGACGATGCCGATTTTGCCTTGCGTGGTGAGTTCGAGCACGGGGTTGATATGCACTATCATTCCGAAAAGCGCGGCGAGCGTGGAAATACGTCCGCTGTTGCGAAGGTTGATGAGGTCGCTGACGATGAAGCAATGATGCGCGTTGAGTTTGTGATTTTCAACCCATTCGGCGATTTCTTCCATACTCTTGCCCTCGTTTTGCATTTTCTTTGCATAGTAGACGAGCAAGCCTTCGCCGCCCGCGCCCGCAAGCGTATCGACGACAATAATCTTTCTGTCGGGATATTTGATACGCAAGCCTTTTGCGATGTAGGATATGTTGTCGAAACTTCCGCTCATACCAGACGAGAAGCCGATATAAAGCAAGTCTTTGCCCTCTTGAAGCACTTGCTCGAACATAACCTCGGCGTCGTGGGGATTGATTTGAGAGGTTTTGACGAGTTTGCCCGCTTTCAACTTTTCATAGAACAGTTCGATGGGATACTCGTCGTCTTTCTCGTAGAAGTGGTCTTCGAGCGTGAAAGAAAAAGGCAAACGCCTCGTGGGATTTTCGTCATAATAGCCTTCAAAAAGGTCTGCGGTATTGTCGGTTACGATTTCAAACATAGATGTCACCTCTTGATAGCAATTATATTATCACAGTTTTGCGATTTTGTCCATAGCGATAAACGTAAGGATTGTCACAAAACGTCAAATTTGCGAAAGAACGTTGCAAAACGAGTCGAAATCGTTGCGTTTTTAGTCGATTGCGAGCATAATAGCGGCTGTACGAACGAGGAAAATATGGCGTTTCAATTGAGTGTATTCATAATCTGCGCGCTGGGCATCTTGCTCTCTACGCTTTTCAATCTGCGTCTGCGCATAGGCAAATTCGGATTGAGTCTGTACTGGCTCATACCCCTCGTATGCGCTATAATTCTGCTTGCGGCGGGCGGCGTGGACGCAAAGGCGGTTTGGGCGCAGTTCACCTCGAACGACGAAGTGAATCCCCTCAAAATCCTCGTATTGTTCCTTTCGATGACCGCGTTAAGCGTGTATCTCGACGAAATAGGCTTTTTCAAATGGCTCGCAAACGCCGTACTCAAAAAGGCGGGCGCAAGCCAAAAAAAGTTGTTTTTCCTTTTGTATATCACGACTTCGATATTGACGATTTTCACTTCAAACGACGTGATTATCCTCACTTTTACGCCGTTTATCTGCTATTTTGCGCGAAACTGCGACGTTGACCCTATCCCCTTTATCTTCACCGAATTCGTTGCCGCAAACACGTACAGTATGTTTTTGATAATCGGCAATTCGACGAATATTTACCTTGCCACGTCGATGAAAGTCGGCTTTGCGGAATACGTCGGCGTAATGGCGCTTCCGACGATATTTGCGGGGCTTTCTTCCCTTGCGATACTGTATCTGATGTTCAGAAAGAAACTTTCCGCACCTATGAACGCGCACGAAAGCGAAGTGACAATCGACAACAAACCTTGCCTTGTCATAGGTCTCGTAGTGTTGTGTCTTGCAACGATAACGCTTGCAATATCTTCGTATATCGGCGTTGAAATGTGGATTGTGTCGCTTTGCGCGTTCGGAATCGTTCTCGCGGCAAGCACCGTAGCAACGCTTGCGCAAAAGAAATCGCTAAACCCCATAGGAAAAACGATTGCGAGGCTTCCGTGGCAACTCGTGCCGTTCTTGCTTTCGATGTTCGTCATCGTGCTTTCGCTCAATCAATGCGGCGTAACCGAATACCTTGCCGCTTCCTTGCAAAACGCCGATTGCGCCCTCACTTTCGGCACTACGTCCGCGCTTTTTGCAAACCTAATGAACAACATACCGATGTCGGTTTTGTATTCTCAAATTCTTCAAAGCGTGTCCGCGCAAAACCTCAAAGGCGCGATTTACGCTTCGATTATAGGCTCGAATCTCGGCGCATTGCTCACCCCCATAGGCGCACTCGCCGCTATTATGTGGAACTCGATTCTTAAAACCCAAAACGTAAAATTCACCTTTTTAGATTTCGTAAAACGCGGTTTCCTCGTGGGCGTTCCCGCCCTTTTCGCCGCAATAGGCGGACTTGAAATTATGCTATTGGTTTAATATTTTCCGATAAGCAAAAGAAAAGTAAAAATTTGCGCGGCAAAATCATACAATGTATGCTATAAAAAGCATTTCAAATTATGATTGAAAGAGGAAAAATGGATTACTCGAAACTTCTGAATCCCGTCGCGCAAAGCATAAAGCCGTCGGGCATACGCGAATTTTTCGGCATAGCCGCCACTCGCAAGAACTGCATATCTCTCGGCGTGGGCGAGCCCGACTTTTCCACCCCTACGGCGTTTTCGCAAGCGGGAATCAAGAGCATTGCGCAAGGCAAAACGCAATACACCGCAAATGCGGGACTTTTTGAACTTCGCAAGGCAATATCCGTCTATACGGAACGGTTTTCAAAGGTCGAGTACGACCCCGAAAACGAAATTATCATCACCGTAGGCGCAAGCGAAGGCATAGACGCCGCGTTTCGAGCGGTGATTGCCCACGGCGACGAAATCCTTATTCCCGAGCCGTGTTTCGTATGTTACGCGCCTCTCGTACTGCTTGCTGGCGGAATCCCCGTGCCTATCGAGTGCAAAATCGAAAACGACTTCAAACTAACCGAAGACGAACTTCAAAAGGCGATTACGAGCAAGACAAAAGGACTTTTGCTCGCCTACCCCAACAATCCCACGGGCGCGATTATGGAAAAATCCGACCTCGAACGACTCGTACCGACGATAAAAAAGCATAATTTGATTGTGTTCAGCGACGAAATATACGGCGAATTGACCTACGACGGCGCAAAATTCACGTCTATTGCTTCCCTTGACGGTATGCGCGAACGCACGATAGTGATAAGCGGATTTTCAAAGTACTTTGCAATGACGGGTTGGCGGCTCGGCTACGTTTGCGCCCCCAAAGAGATAATCGACGTTATATTCAAAATACATCAGTATTCCGTTATGTGCGCCTCGACCACCGCGCAATACGTCGCGCTCGAAGCACTCAACGCCTCGTTCGAGGACAACTTCAAGGAAGTACACCTTATGCGCGACGAGTACGACAAACGCAGAAAATACGTTTGCGAACAACTATCGGCAATGCAACTCAAGTGTTTCAAGCCTCGCGGCGCGTTTTACGTCTTTCCGAGCGTCAAATCAACCGATATGGACGGCGAAAAGTTTGCGTATTCCCTTCTCGATGCAAAAAACGTTGCCGTCGTCCCCGGCGGCGCGTTCGGGGAAAGCGGAAAAGACTACGTTCGCATAAGTTACGCCTATTCGCTCGAAGTCATAAAGCGCGCCCTCGATTTAATCGAGGAATTTGTAAACGAACGACGTTCGTAAACGCTCGTCGTTTATGAATGAAAAAGTTATTTTTGAAAGTTACGCCGCAAAGCAAATAAAATCGACGCAAAAACTTATTGAAAACTTACTTAAAACACATAAAAAGCAGTCCGCTCGATTGAGCGGACTGTTTTTATTATTAATGATTTTATGCGGTTAGATTGCCGAAAACGCGTTGTTTTCCAATAAACGTTTTCTTCAATCGCACTTTATCAACCGACGGTGACCGTGCCGTCTTCCGTGATGGTTACGGTGTCGCCGGTGTTGACCGCTTTAAGAAATTCGTCGCCGAGTTGGTCGATTGCAATGACGTTGGAATCTTCCCAAATCTTTGCAAGCACGATTCCGCTTGCCGCCAACGAGTCGATGTGGTCGGCAAACAAGAACGCCGCGGGATTGATGCCCATCGAACATACGGTTTGAATGACAAGACCGCCCGTTGTCGAACCTATGGTTTGAGGAAGGCAAAGAGCCTTGCCCGTGATGTTGAGTCCGAAGATGTCCTTGTTGTTTTGGTCGCTGACGATAACTTGTTTTGCATTTGTGAGCGCGCTCTTTTGGAATGTCGCGAGAGTGTTCACGCCTTGTCTTGAAACTACGGCTTCGCCCTTGAAGTTGCCTGCCGCTATAACTCTACCCTTAAATGTTTTCATAATCTTATTCCTTTCCTGCTATGATATTGAGAAGGTCTGCGGTTTTGTAGTATCTTGCGATGCTGTACGTGCGCAGTTTGTTCGAGCAAGTCGCGATGGATTTGCCTTTGGTGAGCGGATTGTTTGTGTACATAAGCGGGCAAATGCTCGTAAGTTTTGCGCCGGTTGCGACGAGACGATTGTATGCGGGCGTCTTTTTGAACTTTGCAACGACGTCGGGTGCTGAACATACGATGGTTTGCAAAGCGACTTTCTTCTTTCCGCTTTGTTTGAGCGCGTTTTCAATCATATCCGTCCACTCGTTGAGTTGCGTGAACGTGAGGTGCGGGCAACCGACGAATGCCATCGTGGCTTTGCTGTCGGGCTTTTTCCACATATTCGGATAACTCTTGTACACTCTTTCGAGTTCCGCGTCGTCGATAACGTACACTTTGGGGTTTTCGACGATAAGTTTTTCGCCGAGTTCCTTCGCTTCGGGGGTGAGATTGTCGATATGATAAAGACCGACCGCGCCGTTTGACGCCGTAGCCGCGCCAAAATCTTTGAGATAGCCTTTCGCTTCGTCCGTGAGTTCGCTTCCGATCCACTTGTCGAGACCGTAAACGTACGGAACGTCCTCAACGACTTTCATACCGATTGCGCTTCCGAGGATTTGCGCTTCGGGGATTTTGGTGGTTTCGACTTTGACGATCCAAGTTGCCTTTCTGCCATCGTCCGTCAAAAGACCGAATTCGGGAACGCAACCCACGATAGAGCCGAACAAATCGAGCATACCGCTGTTGCGGTTGCAACGTGCGCCGAGCACCGAGTTTGCGTAAACGACCGCGCTCGATTCCGCCCAAGAAAGAATGTCGCCTTTCTTCGGAACGTTGCCAACTTCGTCGAGATAGCAAGCGCAAGTGAACGCGTTTGCGTCTTTAAGACCGACGGCTTTGAGTTGGTCCTCGTAATGCTTTTGTTGAGAATACATAATCTTCTCGTTGACGAGTCTGTCAAGCAAGGAATATTTCACGTTTTCTCTGTCGAGCGGACGGGGGTCAACGGTGAAAGTGCCTTGCGTCTTGATACCGTCGGCAATGAGTCTGTCCATCGTCTTGTAAAGAGGCTTCAAAAGTCCGATGCCGAAACTCGTGACGAGATGCCCTTCTTTGTGAGTTACTTCAACCATACGTTTTGCGCCGAAAATATCGCCGAACATAACGAGAGTTTCCATAACCTTTGCCATCGTTTCCCCTTTCTTGCCGTTGAGAATGTCGGCTTGTTCGGGGGTGAGTTGAATGTTGTATTTCATAATCGTACCCTCATAGCGCGCCGCTTTTTGCAGAGCGCAAAAATTATCGTTTCTTACACGGATATTTTACTATATAGATATAAAAATATCAATAGACATTTTGACATTTGTTTGAAAATTTTTTAATATTCGGCATAAAAAGCGAACGCCACGAAAAAAATCCGCAAAGATTGCGGATTTTTAAGTTCATATTGCTATAAAACGCTTGAGTTAAATTTTAATCGTCAAATACGCTTGCGTTAGGTTCTACCGTACAAAACGCTCGCGTTAAGTTTATATCGCGACAAAGCGTTTGCTTTAAGTTTCTATTGCAATAAATGGAACGAACGTTTCGTCCTTACTCGCGCCTGCGTGCATACCGATGAAAGGTTCTTCGTCGGGTTCAAAGGAATTTATGCAAGTCTTTCCCGTCGCAATCGCAACGTAGTCGCCAACGAAATCCTCAAATCTTGCGTTTGGTTTGCCGTCACCGAAAAGATTGCATTTTAGCACTTCGTCGTGACTTAAAAGGATATAATCCTTTCCGAAAGCGGCGTCGAACGCCTTTTCAAACTCTTTTTCTCTGCCCTTTTTGACGAAAACCGACATCGAACGCGATTCTATGGACGGCACTCGTTCAAGACAATCCGCAATTTCGGGATAATCGCAAAGCGACTTCCAGTCTGCGTCGATAAGTCCGTGATCGGCGGTGACAATGACCAGCGTGTCTTTCAAATCATTGCAAAGTTTCTCTACTTCGTCGTTTATGAGGCGTATTTGTTCGGTTACGTTTTCGTGCGTCGTGCCGAAGTCGTGCATATCGTGGTCGGGTTGATTCCAGTAGCAATAAATATACTTTTCGCCATCTTTTTCGCAAAGTTCGCGCACGATATTGCAAGTCGTTTGCACCGAATCCGTCTTAATATCTGCGTGTTTTGACACGAAATACGCTTGTTTTCCCGCGTTTCGTATTTTCGTTTCGAGGTTATCGAAATGTATCGCGGTTTTTGCAACGGGATAGTCTGCGGCGATTTCGTCCTTGCCGAACTCGGTGTTCGTGAAAAGGCATACGTTTTTGTCAACTTCCTTGAAATATAACGCCCAGCCGAGCCAGCCGTGTTCGCAAGGCGTAAGTCCCGTTTCGATTGAGGTCGTAGCGGCGGTCGTCGTCGGCGGAAAAACCGAACTTATCGGGCGAATATTATGCTCGATTAAGAACGGCGCAACTCGTTTATGCTTTTCGAGAATCGCCGTTCCCATACCGTCAAACAGCATAACCACGACGTTTTTGTAGCCTTTTGCAAGCAACTTATCGAAGTCCTCGAGCGTGCTATGCGTATACGGCGCGCCAAAACGCTTCAGCACCGAGCAAGCCAAAGACACGAGAGAATCGTCGTAGTTGACGGGAATATCTTTATACATATTTCGCCTCACAATTATTATAGTTTAATTCTATCACACATCAAGTCTTATCGCAAGACAAAAAAATGCGCGATTTTGCGGTATCTAACCGCATTAAATCGCGCATAAGTTGCAAATATCGTATTGTTTTGCGTTATCGCATTATTTGATTGTGTGGATTGCGACGTCGTACGCTTCGCGCGTTGCGTCCGCAATTCTTCCGACCTTCTTCGCGTCGCCGATGACGTAAAGATTCTTCACCTTGCCTTCGAGTTCTTTTGCAAGCGAGTTGACCGAGCGTGCGCCGAGCGAAAGCACGACCGCGTCCGCATCAACGTGATAAGGCTTGCCTTGACTTACGGGTTTGCGATTCTTGTCGAGTTTGACGGGCTCTATAACTATGCCCTTTTCGTCAATCGAATTGAGTTTGTGCGAAAGGATATATTGCGTTCCCTTAGCGTCGAGTTTCGGCACGATGTCGTCAAGGTGTTGGAACCACGTTCCCGGCGCGAGAGTGTCCGCCATTTCGACGATTGTGACCTTGTTGCCGCCTTCAACGAGCAATTCCGCCGTTTCGAGACCCGTCATACCCGAGCCGATGAGAGCGACTTTCTTGTTTTCGAGTTTGACTTCACCGCTCAAAATTTGCGTGGTCGTATAGACGTTTTCAAGGTTTACGCCCTCGATAGAGCGAGGTTTGACCGCGCAAGCACCCGTTGCGACGACAACCGCATACGGATTGTAACTTGCGATAACTTCGGGCGTGGCTTCGGTGTTAAGGTGGATTTCCGCGCCGAATTTTTCCGCGTTGGTGCGCATATCTTCAAACGACCAACCGAGTTTTTCTTTCTTTGGCGGTTTGTTTGCAAGTTGAATTTGTCCGCCGATTTGATTGTCTTTTTCAAGCACGATTGCTTTGAAACCTCTGCGACCGAGCATTTCCGCGCAAGTAAGACCCGCTACGCCCGCGCCGACGACAACGACCACTCTGCCGTTTCCGTCTTTGGGAAGATTGTCAAATTCCTTTTCTCTGCCGACCGTCGGGTTCACCGCGCAATAGCCGTGATCGCCGTGATAGGCGTTGTCTTGCATACTTTGTATGCAGTACAAGCAGCAAAGGCAGCGTTTGATTTCGTTTTCGTGACCGCTTTGCGCTTTTTCCGCCCAGTGCGGATCTGCGATGTGGGGTCTGCCGAGGGATACGAAGTCCTGATCGCCTTCTTCGAGTTGCTTTTCGGCTTGTTCGGGCGTACGAATGAGGTTTGCGGCGATAACGGGGATATTGACCTCTTTCTTGACTGCCGCCGCAAGGTATTTACGCCAACCGCACTCGAAACTCGTGGGTTCGAGCCAGTAGTTGAACGTGTCGTACGCCGCGCTGGAAACGTCGATTGCGTCAACGCCCATATCCGCGATAGCCTTTGCGTATTTCAAGCCCGTTTCAAAGTTATAGCCTTTTTCGGGTTTGCCGATTTTGGAATAGAACTCGTCGAGAGTAAGGCGCACGATAATGGGATAATCGCCGCATTCTTTGCGGATTCCTTCCACGATTTCGCGCAAGAAACGAAGTCTGTTTTCAAAACTTCCGCCGTATTCGTCCGTTCTGTGGTTGGTGTTGGGCGAAAGGAATTGTTGGATAAGATAGCCGTGCGTGCCGTGAAGTTCCACGCCGTCAATACCCGCTTTTTGGCAACGTACCGCGCCGTCTATGAATTGACGGATAACTTTTTTGACTTCCCTATGGCTCAAAGCGCGCACTCTGCCGCCTGCAAAATAACTCGGTTCGCACTTCGACGCGGACACCGACGACAACGCAAGATTATGTTTCGACATAAACGGCGCGATTTTCGGCGCGATTTTGAACAGCGTTTTGGGGAAACTCTTGAACATTCTCGTCATTGCGATACACACGGGAACGGTGCCGATTGCAAGACCGACGTTTTGACGTCCGGGGTGATGCAACTGCACGAAAAGTTTTGCGCCGTGTTTGTGTATGCGCTCTGCAAATTCGTGAAGACCCGCAATTTGATAATCGTGGCTTGCGCCGAGTTGCGCGAACGCCGCCGAACCGTGTACGTCGTTGATACGAGTGATTTCTGTGATGATAAGACCCGTACCGCCCTTTGCGCGTTCCTCGTAATAGTCCATAAGTTGCTCTGTTACGCAACCGTCGAACTGACCGAAGCCCATAAGCATAGGCGACATAACGATACGGTTTTTAATTTCGCAATTACCTATTTTCATAGGTGAAAACAGCATTTTGTATTCCATAATTCCCTCTAAATTTAACGCGTGCGCGTCATACTTTTATTTTTCTAAATAATTGTAGCATAGAACGAGATTATTTGCAAGAAATAAATTTACAAGTTAATCATTGCGAAAACAGCACTGCGGTAAAATCAATCGCCCACATCGTCATTCAGAGCGTAGCGTGGGAATCCCCTAAATAGAAACGAAAACCTTTGGGGCGATTGCCAAAAACCGCGTTTGTTTTCGCAATTTCTACCGCGCAGAGAATTTGCGCTATATAAAATACAGAATTAAATAAAGCTTCCCCTTTCCTCAGGTGTTTTCCCTATCGCCGTTCCCCCTCTGCACAAGTTTGAGGGAACCCACGGCGACCGCGTAGCGGGGGACAACACTCGGTGCTCGCATAGATAGGGACATTTCACTTATTATGCCACCGTCCTTTGTGTGCCAGCTACGCACCCAAACGGCACAGTTGGACGGTACTAATCGTCGAGCTTCGACGCTCGCTTTTCTCGCCGCCTTGCGGCTCGTGTTCCGTCTGCGAATAAACACATTCCGTTTACGAGTAGGCTACGAATAAATTTCTGTTTAGGGTGTGGGGTGAAACCCCACCCGCAATTATTAATTATTAATTATTAATTATTAATTTCAAAATGAGATTTGTATGCCTTAACCGTGTTCGCCAAAAGCATAGTGACCGTCATAGGTCCGACGCCGCCCGGGACGGGCGTTATAAACGAGCATTTTGGCGCAACTTCGTCAAAATCGACGTCGCCGCAAAGTTTGCCGTTTTCATCTCTGTCCATACCCACGTCAATCACGACCGCGCCTTCCTTGACCATATCGCCTTTGAGGAATTTCGCTTTGCCTATGGCAACGCACACTATATCGGCTTGCGAGGTTATATTTTTGAGGTTCTGCGTGCGAGAATGGCATATCGTAACCGTGCAGTTTCTGTCAAGCAAAAGTTGCGCAAGCGGTTTTCCCACAAGGTTTGAACGCCCTATTACGACCGCGTTTTTGCCTTCGAGCGGAATATCGTAATAGTCGAGAAGTTTCATAACCCCGTACGGCGTGCAAGCGACGAGGCTGTCGCGCCCCGTCCAAAGTCTGCCCTTTTGAACGTAGTTGCAACCGTCAACGTCTTTGTCGGGGTCGATGAGGTCGAGAAGCGAATTTTCGTCGAGGTGCTTGGGAAGCGGAAGTTGCAAAATCATACCCGATACGTCGGGATTCTCGTTGAGATAACTTATAGTGCCCGCAACCTCGTCGAAAGTGCTTTCGGCGGGAAGTTTGCAAAGAAACGATTTTATACCCACTTCGTCGCACGCTTTGATTTTGTTGCGTACGTACACTTGCGACGCGGAATCGTCGCCCACAAGAATAACCGCAAGACCGATTCCGCAAGGGCAATCGAGTTTTTTGAGATTTTCAATGTCGTTTTTGATTTGTTCTCTCGTGACTTTGGCAACGAGTTTGCCGTCGATAATTTGCATAGTTCACCTCTATGCCGCTATTATACCATTCCGCTTGCTTCGTTGTCAAAACATCTTATGAAAGCAAAAGCGCGTTTTTACGCTTTTACCGATTCAAACCTCGAAAGAGGCTTTTTGCATTTTACAATTCGGCGGCGAAAGCGGCGTTTTCGCACGTTTGAAGTATAAAACCGCAAATTCGGCGCGGAAACCTCGTTTTGCGGGCTTCTAAAAGCGTTTTTTGCATAGAATTTTCGCATAGAATATTGACATAGTTTCTATCAAATAATATAATTAGTCCACAATTTTACGACGGAGAAAGATATGGATAGTTGGGCAGTTGTCGATTGGAATAAGGACGTTTGGCATTTTATCGTCAGAATGCTCGTTTCAATCGTATGCGGATTCGCAATCGGTCTCGAACGCAAATCCCGAAGCAAAGAGGCAGGTATACGCACGCACGCGATAGTGTGTTTGGCGTCTTGCTTGTTTATGATTTTATCGAAATACCTCACCGCCCCCTTGTTTAGCGACATTTCGGGCAACGTTTTCGACGGCGACGCAACGAGAATCGCCGCGCAAGTCGTCACCGGTATCGGCTTTTTGGGCGCAGGTATCATTATGTACCGCAGAGACGTTATGCACGGTCTTACGACGGCGGCTGGCGTTTGGGCAACGGCGGCAATCGGTATGGCAATCGGCGGCGGTTTCATCGTCACCGGCGTTTGCGCAACCGTGATTATCCTTCTTTTGCAACTCATCTTCCACTTGCCCATAAAAGCGTTTACGACGAGACATATCGCGCTCATCAAAATGCAAATATGGATTGAAAACGACGACGTTCTCAATCAGATTCTCGACAAACTCGGCACAAACAAAGTGAGTTCCTACAAGGTCAAGCAAGTCGGCGAAAGCCTCATCGCAACCGTCGAAGTGGCAACCACGGACGAACTCGACCCGATGAAATTCAACTCTTTGATACGAGAGTTCCCCACTCACCTTCTCTCAATCGAACGCGCCGACGAGTAAGCGCAACTATTCAAACGATACAAAAAAACGGCAGTCGCAAAACTGCCGTTTTTTCGTACGTTTTTATTAGGTTTTTACGCGTTTTTTCGCGCGTTTTTATAACGCTACTACGTCTTTTCGTATCGTTATCGCAAAACGATTATAACGAATAACTAAACGAACGCGTTTTCAATTCACTTTGTTTATGGG
>CAKQLT010000036.1:0-15957 GCA_934254715.1 uncultured Clostridia bacterium
TATTATCTTATAGCATTCACGTGGGGATATAGCTCAGTTGGTAGAGCGCCTGATTTGCATTCAGGAGGTCCTCGGTTCGAATCCGTGTATCTCCACCACCCATACTGGATTGTAGCTCAGTAGGTTAGAGCACCACCCTGATAAGGTGGGGGTCGGTGGTTCGAGTCCACTCAATCCAACCAAAGCACTCTATACGAGTGCTTTTATTTTTCTTTCGTGTCCTCGGACGGCAAAGCCGTCCGCGCCTACGGCGCGCGAACCACCTTTCGGTGCTGACGCTTCGCTTTCGCAAATATATTTGCTTCACTTCGCTATTAAACGAGTCCACTCAATCCAACCAAAAGCACTCAAAACGAGTGCTTTTATTTTACTTTCGTGTCCTTAGACGGCAAAGCCGTCCGCGCCTACAGCGCACGAACCACCTTTCGGTGCTGACCGCAAGCAAAGCAAAGCGCGTAGCATTTTTACTTGGCGCGCGATGCGGACATAGAAAACAATAACACGAAAGTGTTGTGCGTATGCACGACTGCGCAAGCAGTATTGTTTTGCGTAGACGCTTCGCTTTCGCAAATATATTTGCTTCACTTCGCTATTAAACGAGTCCACTCAATCCAACCAAAGCACTCTATACGAGTGCTTTTTCTGTATATAAAACTTTTGCAATTTGCGCAACGTTGTTATAATATTTTAAGTAGATTTAAGGTTTGTATCCTATCATATGTGCAAACATATGTGCAAAAGGAAGGCGCGATATGAGAATACTTCTTGCAGAGGACGAAAAAGCGTTGAGCAGGGCGTTGGTTGCCATACTCAAACACAACAACTATTCGGTGGACGCCGTTTACGACGGCGAAGAAGCCCTCGACTATTTAGAGAGCGAGGTTTACGACGCGCTCGTTCTCGACGTTATGATGCCGAAACTCGACGGATTCGAGGTGCTGAAAAGATTGCGAGAGCGCGGCAACGCCATTCCCGTGCTTATGCTCACGGCAAAGAGCGACGTTGACGACAAGGTGACGGGACTCGACCTCGGCGCGGACGATTATCTTACAAAACCGTTCGTCACCAAAGAATTGCTTGCGAGGATTCGCGCAATCACGAGGCGGCAAGACGCGTTTAAGGACAACACGCTGTCGTTTTTAGATATTCGCCTTGACAGAACGTCGTTTGAACTTATAGGCAGCAAAGGCAAAGTGCTTCTCACCTCGAAAGAGTTTCAGGTTATGGAAGCGTTTATGCAGTCGCCGGGCAAAGTCATATCCGCCGAACGTTTTATGGAAAAGGTGTGGGGATTCGACAGCGACGCCGAAATAAACGTCGTGTGGACGTACATTTCCTATCTTCGCAAAAAACTCAAACAAATCGGTTCGCAAGCCGGCATAAAGGCGGTCAGAAACGTGGGGTACGTGTTGGGGGACAAAAATGATTAAAAAACTTAGGATAAAATTTATCGCCGTAGCAATGGCCGCGACGATGGTCGTGCTCGTTGCCATAATCGGCGGAATAAATGTAAACAACTGGGTTAGAATCACCAAAAACGCTTCGCAAACGCTAAATATGCTCGTCGAAAACGGCGGCGAATTTCCAAACCGGTCGCCAAAGAAAGACGCACCCGACGAGAACAGGGACGGCGCGCCCGATTCGCAACAAGACGTATCGCCCGCGCCCGACGGTATGTCGCCCGAAGCACCGTACGAAACGAGATATTTTACAGTCACTCTCGCAAGCGACGGCAGCGTGATTGCAACCGACACCGACAATATCGCCGCAATCGACCAAGCAAAAGCGCAACAATACGCTTCGTCGTTGTTTGCAAAAGGCAAAACCGAGGGCAAAAAGGACAATTACAGATACGTCGCAACCGCTCTCGACGACGGCGCGACGATGTACGTTTTCCTCGATTGCACGAGGGATTTCAACAACTTCTACGACTTTTTGAAAGCGAGTTGTCTCATCAGTCTTGCGGGCTACGTCCTCGTGTTCGTGCTCGTCGTGTTGCTTTCGGGCGCGGTTACGAAGCCCGTTGCCGAAACCTATAAAAAGCAAAAGCAGTTTATCACCGACGCAAATCACGAACTCAAAACGCCGCTCACCGTCATCGGCGCGGATTGCGACCTTATGGAATACACCTACGGCGAAAGCGAGTGGACGAAAGGCATAAAAGAGCAAGTGGAAAAACTCACCGAACTCACCAACAAACTCGTGTTTCTTTCGAGAACGGACGAGGAAAACGAGGTCGCGATGAGCGAATTTTCGTTGAGCGAAGTGGCGCAAGATGCGATATTGCCGTATATCTCGGTGTGCGAAAGCAAGAACAAAAAATTCGATTTCGACGTTGCAGACGGCGTATCGTGCGTGGGCGACGTCAAAATGACGAAAGAATTGATAGAGTTGCTTCTCGACAATGCGGTGAAGTATTCCGACGACGAAGGCAACATCGAGTTTTCGCTCACGCATTCGGGCAAGGGCGGCAAAATCGTCGTATCCAACACGACGAACGGCGTTCCGCAAGGCAACCTCGACGTGCTTTTCGAGAGGTTTTATAGGCTGGATTCGTCAAGAAACAGCGATACGGGCGGACACGGTATAGGTCTTTCCGTGGCAAAAGCGATAGTCGAACAGCAGAAAGGCAAAATCACGGCAAATTCGCCCGACGGCAAAAAAATCGTATTTACCGTTTCGCTGTAAAAGCGCACACCGTTTTCGGCGCCTATATGGCGAAATATGCAATTAGATTGCCGTATTTGCAACGAAGTGCTAAAACGCAAAGCGTTGAAAATGTATAATAGAATATATAACTATAGCGTAGACGTATATAATAATAAATCCTAAAGAGAGGCGGCGAGTAAGCCGCCTTTTCGTATGCAAATCGCAAAAAACGGAAATAGCAACGAAAAGCGATTTTACGCGACGAGCGAAAAAATAAAAATTTTTCAAAAAAGTTCAAAATTATCACGAAATTTTTGTTTCGTTTTAGGTTGGCTTGCGACAATATGCACATCAAAGGAACTTAAAAGGTTCGCAAGGAAGTGATAAATATGAAGTTTAAGAAAGCATTGATTATCATCGTAGCGTTAATCACGACGTTGTGCTTGTGCGTAGGACTTGCGGCGTGTGACGATTCGTCGTCAACGGGGTCTAATACGGATTCGAGCACGGATTCGGGCACGACGCCCCCGACGCCGCCCGACGGTCAACCCGGCGGCGGACAAGGCGGATTCGTCAATCCCGGCGACAATCTCGGCGGTGGCGGCGTAGGCACTATCCCGTCGCAAGTGGATTCGCTCACCAAAGACGGCGTAACCGTATCCGACCTTTCCGACCTCTCGCAAAACGTTTCGTACGAGGGCGCGACGGTCATCGAGGGAAGCGAAGATACGCTCACTATCACGGAAGCGGGTAATTACGTTCTTAAAGGCGAGTTCAAAAACGGCGTGGTCGTGAACGTGGCAAATGGCGAAACGACGCACTTGTTCCTTGACGGCGCAGTCATTTCAAATCAAAACGGAATCGCGCTTTCAAACGTCAACAAGAAGTCCGACCTTATCGTTACGCTCGTTGCAGATAGCGAAAACACGGTATCTAACGCGGGCGACGACGCAAACGCAATCCACGTCAAAGGCAATCTTTATATCAACGGCACGGGCAGTTTGAGCGTGACGAGCGAGAGCAAAAACGCAATCAAGGTTTCAAAATCCCTCGTTATCGTTGACGCGCAAATCACCGTCGAAAGCCAAAATCACGGCATAGCGGCAAGAAGCGTAGAGGCGCAAAACGCAACTATCACCGTAAACGGCGCGGTCAAAGACGGCGTAAACGCCGAGTGCGACGACGATACGACCGAGTTCCCCGAAGGATATTCGGAAGGCTACGTTATCTTCAAAAACGTAAACTACACGGCAAACGTTCAAGGCGACGGAATCCAAGCGGACACGCTCGCGTATATTGACGGCGGAAGCGTGAACATCACCACGAACGGCACGTTCGTTTCCTATTCGTCGGAAAATATGGCAGAATACGACCTCGAAGCCGACGATTTCAGATACGTAAAAAGCGGAAGTTCGTACAAGAAAATCGCAAGCGATTCCAACTACGCAACGAGCAAACTGTACGCACTCTCGCAAAGTTGCAAGGGCATAAAGGTCGGCGAAATCAAGTATGAAGACACCGACGGAAACGAAGTTGTCGTAACAGACGGCGAGTATCTCATCGTCATAACGGGCGACGCGCAAATCAACGTCGATTCCACCGACGACGCAATTCACGCCAACAGCGGCAATATCCTCGTCGAAAGCGGCGATTTGACCCTCAACACTTACGACGACGGAATCACCGCAGACCTTTTGGTCGAAATCACGGGCGGCAACATCGACGTCGAGAGTTGCTACGAGGGTATCGAAGGCGCATACGTCAGAATCGGCGGCGGCACGATTTCGGTCACGGCAAGTGACGACGCAATCAACGCGGCGAGCGACGACGAGAGCATTAAAGAATATATAGTCATCGACGGCGGCACTATCACCGTTGACGCAAGCGGCGACGGACTCGACTCGAACGGAAGCATACTCATAACGGGCGGCACTGTCACCGTATACGGTCCGACAAGCAACGGCGACGGCGCGCTCGACGCGGAAACGGGCATAATCGTTCAAGGCGGCACGCTCGTTGCGCTCGGCTCGCTGGGAATGGTGGAAACACCCTCGACCAACTCAACGCAATACGTCCTCTCGTATGCTCAAAATTCGGCAATCCAAGCGGGTGAAACGCTGTACGTGAAGGATTCGAGCGGCAACGTGATATTGACGATTGAGGCGCAAAAGAGTTGTCAATCCGTCATCGTCAGCACCCCCGATTTCCAAAACGGCGCAACTTACACGATTTCAAACGAGTCGGGCGATTTGGCAACGTTCACAATCTCGTCGATTATCACGAGCGTAGGCAGTTCGCAAGCGGGCGGAATGCAACCGCCGAGCGGCGGACAGGGCGGACAACCGAACGGCGGACAAGCCCCGCCTTCGAGACCGTAACGAACGGCATAAAAACGACGTAAAAATCATAATTTCCCCTAATAAAAAATCCATCTGCAAAGCGGATGGATTTTTTTATTTTGCCTCGTCGTCGGGGATAATTTCAAACAATTTATCGGGCGTACATTTGAAGATATTGCACAGCGTGCCGATGATTTCGTACTGAATGGATTTGGTTTCGTTATTGACCATTTTGTTGAAATTTTGATAACTCATACCGAGTTGAATATACAGCCAATACTTGGTTTTACCGTTTTCTTTGAGCAGTTCGAGCACGCGCAATTTGACCATATATATCACCTCTACGTTATATAATGCAACAATGATATACAAAAATTTCGTTGACGGTATAGACTATTACATTATATAATGTAAACATTGGATAAAAAATTCATAAAAGGGGTAGGTATTTATGAAAAAGACAAAGATTTATCTTATCGTAACAATCCTTGTGTTTTTGCTCTCTATGGTGCTCGTAGCCTGCGGCGAGAAGCCGTCGCAAGATACGCCGACCGAGCAAGAAAAGAAATACACCGTGACGTTCGTTGTGGACGGCGAGGACTATTTCACACTTGAAACGAGTGGCAAAAGCGCAATCGAACTTCCGTCGAATCCGACCAAAGACGGCTATGAGTTTGTCGGTTGGTATTTTGACGTGAACGTATGGCTCAATCCGTGCAACTCGACGTCGTTTGCAAACGAAAATCTCACTGCAAACGTCACGGTGTACGCACGATGGGAACTGATAAAGGAAACGTATTCCGTAACCTTTGTCGGCGGAACGGGCGCGACGGGCGACGCGCCGACGATGGAAGCCAAAGCGGAAGGCGACAAATTCGATTTGCCGCAAAACACGTTCGTCAAAGAAGATTACGACTTTGACGGTTGGTTTGACGGACAAACCAAGTATGCGGCGGGCGACGAATACGTTATGCCGTCTTATGCCGTAACTTTTACGGCGCAATGGGTTTTGACCCCGAAATATAAGGTGACGTTCGTCGGCGGTGAGGGTGCAGTCGGCACAGACCCCGAAATAGAGGACAAAAAAGCGGGCGAAGTCATCACGTTGCCCGAAAATCCGTACACGAAAGAGGACTACATTTTCGCAGGTTGGTCGGACGGTGAAAAGACCTATCTTGCAGCCTCGACATACACGATTCCTAAAAAGGACGTTGAGTTTGTCGCAGTGTGGGAATACAACAAATACGTCGTGTCGTTTGACAGTAGAGGCGGAAGCGACGTCGAAGCGGCAAAAGTCGATAAAAACGGCAAACTAACCGCACCGAAACAACCCAAGCGTAACGGATATTTGTTCTCGGGTTGGTACAAGAACGAGGACTGCACGACGCTTTGGGACTTTGACGTGGACAAAGTGAACGGCAACATAACGCTGTATGCAAAATGGGTGGTAGACGCCGTCGGCATATCTTCCGTCGAGGGCGCAACCATTGACGGAAACAACATACTTATGGTCATCGAAAAGGACGTCGAGTTTGTCGAACTTGCGGAAAAGGTGATTCTTGCCAACACGAATGCGTACTGGAATCTCTATTACGACCGTCTCGGACAAACCAAAATCCCCACGAAGATTGCCGCAAACCAAACGGACGGCTCTCTTGACCCTGCCGAAAACGTATTCTACATTCTTGTCACGTCCGAAAACGGCTTGCAAGAAAAACTTTATACGTTGACCATTTATCGCAGATTCACCGTAAACGTCAAGTATTACGACAAAGACGACAATCTTATCGTGGACAAGGACGACGCAACGCTCACTTCCTACAAAATGGACACTTTCAACACGATAAACGTTGCGTACGACAAATACAGTGTAATCGGCTATTCTTTCGACGGTTGGGATATTATCGTTGACGGCGAAAGAGTCCCGTTCGTATTCGGTGAAAACGGAACGAACGTCTTGGACAACGTCAACCTCTATGCGCACGTCACGCCGCTTCAATACGTTGCCACGTTTACGCTCGGCGACGGCGAAACTCTCGACGTCACCTCGCAAACGATGACCTATGACGCCCAATACACGCTTCCCGTGCCTCAAAAAACGGGTTATACGTTTAGGGGCTGGTATTATGAAAAATCTTATAACTATATCTATTTGTCCGACGGCAACGGCGCGTCCTCGTCTGTTTGGACGGTTGCGCAAGACGTTGAACTCAAAGCAGATTGGTCTATCAACTATTACACAGTCAGCATAGAGAAAAACGTCGACGGTGCAGGCACGGTTTATGGTGGCGGTCAGCGGGCGTATGACCGTGATTGCACGATTTCTGTCCAAACAAACTTGGGGTATACGTTCGTTGGTTGGTACGACGGCGAAACGCTGTTGACAACCGAAAATGCGTATACGTTTAAGATGTCAACAAACGACAGATCGTTTGTGGCAAAATGGGAAATGAATGAGGAAATGCAACCGTTTGAGTTTACGTCCTCGCCAACTTCTTGCACGATAACGAAACTTAAAAATAAGTCCGCAACGGAAGTTACCATTCCCGACTATGTGACGAGTTTCGGTGATTCTGTATTCTCTGGTTGCAGTGGTTTGACAAATATAACTATCCCTGACAATGTAAAAAGCATCGGGAAGTCTGCCTTCGAGAATTGCACCGGCTTGACAAGTATAGCAATTCCCGACAGCGTGTCAAGTATCGGCAAGAGGGCCTTCTATGGTTGCAGCAGTTTTACGAGTATAACAGGTTCTGCAAATAATGCAAGCACAGTCGCAGGACAAACAACCTCGACATCGTTTGTTGTGAATATTACTAGCGGAATAAGCATCGGCGATTCTGCTTTCTATGGTTGCATCGGCTTGACAAGTATAACAATTCCCGATAGCGTGTCAAGCATCGGCGATTCTGCCTTCTATGGTTGCACCGGCTTGACAAGTATAACAATTCCCGATAGCGTGTCAAGTATCGGCAATAAGGCCTTCTATGATTGCACCGGGTTGACGAGTATCACGATTCCTGACAGCGTTACGAACATCGGTTATTCTGCCTTCTATGATTGCACAGGCTTGACGAGAATTTATTACACAGGTGGTATTGCAGAATGGTGTCAAATGAGCAGATCCGGTGAGTTGCCATTTGATATTTTGTATGTAAATGGGGAACTGCTTGAAGGGAATTTGATTATTCCGGATGGTGTGACTATTATAAATGATTATGCCTTCTATGGTTGCACCGGCTTGACGAGCGTGACAATCCCCGATAGCGTGACAAGCATTGGACAATGTGCCTTCAATAAGTGTAGTGGATTGACAAGCATAATAATCCCGGACAATGTTACGGAAATTGGTGATGGCGCTTTTAGAGATTGTAGCAGTTTAACAAGCGTTGTGATTGGCAATAGCGTAAAGCGCATAGGGAATAGCGCTTTTTATAATTGTCAAATGCTAAGGAGTGTGACAATTCCAAGTAGTGTGACGGAAATTGATTCATTTGCATTCTATGAATGCTATGGACTAGAAATCAAATTCTGTGGAACAAAGGCACAGTGGGAAGCAATCAATGGCATAGGAATAGGTGCTTTTAATGATAATCACCTAAATATTGTTTTTATGGAACAATAAAAAATAAATAAACACAAAAGGAGAATGAGCAATGAAAAAATCACTATTACTTATTGTAGCACTAATGCTTGTTTTTGTCACAGTGTGTTTCTCTGCTTGCGGAGAGAACACAAATGATAACGGCACAGAGTCGGTAACCGCAATAGCCGATGTTGCATTGCTCTCTGCGCCGCAACTCAGAATAGTGTCGGCAAAAGAATCACCCGTGTTGAAGTATTCGTTTAGAGACGATGGACATTACTATTATCTTTTTGATTTGGGAAAGATAAACAATGTCCCTCTCGAAGGGTTTTCAAATCTCGTACAATTTGAAAATCACGGACAAACGGTAACGCGCAGTTTTGAAACTTCCACCGTTGACACAAGCACGGTTACAAACACCGTAACGAGAACAACGCAACACTCGGTTGAAGTAAAAAGAACGGAAGGCGTTAAAGTGGCTGTTGAAGTAGGATTATCTGCACAATGCAAATTGTCTGCGGAATATTCTTATTCGAGAAGTGTAGGCATAGGTGCTTCGAGTTCTTACACAAATTCGTATACAAATGCTGCTACGAAGTCGCAATCTCAAACCGAAAAAACCGAAATAAAGTTTGACGAAAACGCAGAAAGCGGATATTACGGTTACGTTTTGACCGGTGCTGTCGAGGTGTATGCCATCGTTGTATACGACGTCAACCAAAAGGAATACGTCGTTGATTATTTCAGCGACATTCTCACAAGTTGGCAAGGCTTTTATTTCTTCAAAACGTCAGACGATTTTGTCAATTACGAATACGAAACGATTCCGTTTACCGTTCCGACAGATTTGAGAAAACCCGAAGACTACAAGGATTTGGAAGAAGAAATCAATATGCCCATTGTCTGTGCGCTAAACAAGTACAACTGTAATGACGGCAACCAGTACAACAAAAACGAACAAGAAGAAAGCGCGGATTGGAGATCGAGACACGACGGTTTTGAACTTGTGGAACTTGTTGCATACGGTTGCTCGAAAGCGGGAAACGTTTTCTCTGTCAAAGACAAGGACGAGTTTTCAATAAAACTGCACGTCCTACAAAACACGGAAGATTTGCCGAGAGTAGGAACTGCGTTAACAAGTTTGTGCTATGATACCGAAACGAGAGTGCGCAACACCAACATCGACAAACAAGTCGGTTATGGTGCGTACTGGGTGCGTATAACGTATTCCGACGATTCGCAAAAGCAATATAATGCGACAGACCAACTACACAACGCAGATTCCAACACATATATCGAGTTGGTAGGAAAGTCAAATATCGATGCAAACAAAACGATAAAATCGATTGAAGTTGTGGTTGCATATGAGTTGTTTGCAGGCGCACCCGGCGTATTTGGTATTTGGTGGAAGGAATACACAAATTGGCGTTGCGAATACACCTTCAATTTTACACATTAAATTGCTTATTACGACAAGACAAACAGGAAAAGGCGACGCATTGCGTCGCCGTTTTCCTTTTGTTGGGAAAGAGAGGGAAGTTCTTGTGTGCGAGCAAAAATCATCGCAGAGGCAACGGCAACACACAAAATTTGCGTATTGCCGAGAGCCACGCTCGATTTTTTGCTTTACTAACCGCGCAGAGAATTTTTTGCTATTAAAATAAGACGGGCAAAAACTCACGCCACAATTTCGCAAAATTATCTGCTTGGTGGGGCGTGCTTTGCACGCAAGAGGAAGATTCAAATCTTCCTTAACTGCGGCAATGCCGCAATATCACTTGCGCAGAGCGCAAATATCACTGTCCGAAAGGACAATTACACGCACGCTTGCGTGCATAGTCTTGTGCCTGCGGCACAAGACTATGCACATTCCAAAAGCAACTTGTCTGCTACGAGGGCGATAAATTCGCCGTTGGTCGGCTTTTCGTTGGGGGCGTAAATCTTTATGCCGAACACGTTGTTGATGTTCTCGATTTTGCCTCTGTTCCAAGCAACTTCGATTGCGTGGCGTATGGCGCGTTCCACTTTCGACGCGGACGTCTGATACCTTGCGGCGATGCCGGGGTAGAGTTGTTTTGTGATAGAGTTGATGATTTCGGGCGTTTCGATGGTCATTTTGATGGCTTCGCGCAAGAATTGATAGCCTTTTATATGCGCGGGGATACCCACCGAAATAAAGAGGTTTGCGATTCTCTCGTCCAAAGTTTTGTTCTTGCGCACGTTGACTTGCGTTCGCGGTGCGGGGCGAGGTGACGAAAAGTCGTTTATGACTTTGATCAGGGTGTTGTAGTCGAATGGTTTTGCAAGAAAGTAACTTGCACCGTATTGCATTGCTTTTTGCACGAAGCCGTCGCTTGCGAGTTGGGACATCATAATGACGATAGAACTTTTGTTTTCCATCGCATTTAGCACGCCGAAGCCGTCCAATTCGGGCATCACGATGTCAAGAAGCACGAAGTCGGGCTTGTAGAGATCGATGAGTTTCAAAGCGTCGTTTCCGTTTTGAGCGACGCCCACGACCTCGAATCCGTCTTGCGCATCGATGAAATCGCGCATACCCGTACATAACGCTGCGTTGTCGTCTGCAATTACAATAGTTTTGTTCATAATTTTCCTCCAAATGGCGTAATTTGTTGTGTTAATTTGATTATAAAATTCGTTCGCGAACAAAAAATCGCATTTTTCACGATTTTTTGTCGATGTATATACATATTTGTTTATTAGGATTGTTTATTCCGAATAAATGTTACAATTGCGTTAACAATGCACATTTTACGCGCATTTTGTCGGGTTTTCAACAATTATTTTCACCATTTTTTCTTTGCACCATATATGGCACGACCAAATTTTTCACCCACTACATAAAGTTATATCAAAAAAATTTAGAAAAAAATGAAAATATAGTTTACATAATCACATCTTATCAATATAATATATGAATCAAACCTAACTACGAGGTTGTTATGGGAAAGTACAAGAAATGTCCGCGCTGTGAACTGAACTGGATTCCCGTCGAGGAAGAACTGTGCGAAGTCTGCAAGGCGGAACTCGGCAAAGCAAGCAAAATCTGCCTTTTGGAAGACGATGACGACATAGAGGAAGAAGAAAGAATCTGCCCCGTTTGCAAAGTAAATTATCTCGAACCCGGCGAAGATATGTGCGCCGCGTGCAGAGAGGAACAAGCAAATTCGGCGCAGAGCAAACTCGACGACGAGGACGACGATTGGCAAGAATTTGTCGAAGACGACGAGCCTATCACGCCCGACGACGAAAACGAAGTTTCGCTCAACCAACTTCAAGAGGACGAGGAAGACGAGTTCGAGGACGACGAGGAAGAGCAATGCCCCGACGATTTCGACGACGATGACCTTGGCGACATCGACGATTATGCCGACGACGATGAGGACGAAGACGAAGAAGACGACGAGGACGAAGAAGAAGATAAAGACTGAATCCTTCCTTAAAGAAAAAACAAAATTAAAAACGCACCGACGGTGCGTTTTTATTTTTTAGATAATAATTTAATAATCAAGGGCGGGACGCCCGCACCCGAAAGGGCGTTTTCGTTTAGTCGAGTTTTGAAAGTTCGTTTATCAGCGACAAAACCGCAATGCCGTATTTGGGCGGAAGTTTGGCAAGTTCGTTTTTCACGAGTTCGGACACGCTTTCGTTTTTCTCGTCCACGCCCAAAAGGTAGTCGCAGGACGCGCTCAAAGCAATGCTCAGATTTTTCAGCGTTTCGATGGATACGCCGACTTTTCCGCTTTCGACGTCGGCAAGAAAACGCGGACTGACGTTGATTTTTTCCGCCAAACTCTCTCTCGTCATATTCAACATATTTCTTCTCGCGCGTATTCTTTCGCCGAGAATTATATTCACGTCTTTCATAAACTTTCCTCACGTTTTGCGAGTTGCAAGTTGATTATATATGAAGCGACACATCTCAACAATGATGTGCTACATCTTGACAAATGATGTAATACATCATAAAATGATACTAATATACTCTTAGTATGGGGGCTATGAAGAAAACTATGAGAAAGATGAGTTACGTATTTGTCGCACTGTTGACGCTTCTATTTGCGCTCACGCTCGTCGCTTGCGGCGATACCGCGCAAGAAAAGCCTGCGGCGGTGTCGAAGTACGTCGAGGGTATGGACGATTTCGAGTACTATGCCGACGACGAAACCGTTACGCTGTTCTGGCCGAAAGACAAGACGAAAAAGAGCGTGACGATTCCTGCTTGCGTGACCGAAATCAACGGCAACGCGTTCGACGGTTGCGTTTTGCTCGAAGAAGTGAAATTTGAAAAGGGCAGTAAACTCAAAAAGGTCAACACCTTTGCTTTCAAAAACTGCGCCGCGTTAAAGAGCGCATCTTTCCCGACCTCGCTCGAAGCGTTGGGCGACAAGGTGTTTTATGGTTGCACGTCGCTTGAAAAAGTCGAGTACGACGGCAACAAAATAACGACTTGCGGCACGTCGCTTTTTGAAAAATGTACGAGTTTGAAAAGCGTCGTCGTGCCTGCGGGTATGACGAACGTCGGCGAAAAAGAATTTGCCGATTGCGTATCTCTTGAAAGCGTCGAGTTTTGCAGCGGCGTTACCACGATTGCAAACAACGCTTTTTACGGCAAAAAACTCGTCGGCGAAATGACTTTCCCGAGCAGTATAAAGAAAATCGGGGACAGAGCGTTTTACGGCAACGAGTTTGGCGCGATAAATATTACGCGCAACGTGGAATCGATAGGCAAAGAAGCGTTTTTCAGCGGTGAAAACGCAAATCTCAAATCGTTGACCTTGCCGTACGTCGGACAGACGATAAACGGCGGAACGCTCGGCGACGTCTTTTCGCAAAACGGATTATCTACGCTCGAAAGCCTTACGATTTCAGGCGGAACGCTCGGCGGCAATTCGCTCAAAGGTTTTTCGGGTCTGACGCTCGACGTGAGTGACGACGTAAACATCAAAGCGGGCGCGCTTGATAACACCGAGTGGTACAAAAATCAAAAAGACGGCGTCGTGTACGTCGGCAATATCGTGTACGGCTACAAAGGCACGATGTCGCAACCAACGGCAATCGTCATAAAAGAGGGCGCAACGAAAATAATCGACGGCGCATTCGGCATTCAAGAAAACGCCGTTTCGTTCGAGATTTCTTCAACGGTGAAGGAAATCGGCAAAAAGGTGTTGACTGCGCCGTATTTGCTAAGAATAAAAGTGTCCGCCGACAATAAAAACTACGCTTCCGACGGCAACTGTCTGCTTAAAAAAGACGAAAACGGCAATAAAGGAAATACCGTGATTATGGGCTGTCGCGGAAGTGAAATTCCTTCGTACGTCACGGTTATAGGCGAATATGCGTTTGAATTAATGTCCGTTGACACATTAAAGATTCCTAAATACATACAAAGAATCGAAACTTGCGCGTTCATAGGGGCGGTGTTTTCGGAAAATATCGTCTTTGAAAGCGGAAGTCAGTTGCAAGCGATAGGCAATTACGCTTTCTGCACGTACGCCTATTATATGGAAAACGTCGTGCTTGATTTGGGTGCGCTCAACAATTTGAAAAGCATAGGCGAATGCGCGTTTGATTTGGGGAATAACAGCGTAGACGGTCTTAATAACGGCATAACGAGCGTGATTCTTCCCAAAAATCTAACGTCGATAGGCAAATATGCATTCGGTCCGAATCTTGAGTCAATTCAAGTGGCGACGGGTAACGACACGTTCACTGTTGCGGATAACTGCCTTATCAAAGATTCGACGGTGGTGTTGGGTACGAGCAACAGCGTTATTCCGACAAAAGTCAACGGCAAAAAAATCACGGCGATAGGCGACTATGCGTTTGCATACAAGACCGTTTCGAATTTGGCTATTCCCGACACAATCGAAACCATCGGCAACAGCGCGTTTGAAAAGTGCCAAGGCATAACGACGTTGAATCTTCCCCAAAGCGTAAAGAATATCGGCGCGAATGCGTTTTCGGGCACAGATATTGCGCGCGTGACCGTTCCGACAACGGTCGTATCGATAGGCGAAAAAGCATTTGCGGAATTGAAAAACCTTGAATACGTCGAGTTTGAGATAGAATCGGACAACGGCGGATACGGTTTGCAATCGATTGCACGAAACGCATTCGAGATAAGTTCCGCGCCCAAAACCCTCACCGCGCCGATGGGTATTCTTTCCAAAATCAAGGATTGTTTCTCGTTCGTCGAAACGATAAACGTTATAGGCAACGACGATATTCCCGCGCAAGCGTTTTCGGGTTGGATTCCGCAAAGAGCAAGAGCGATAAACGTCGGAGAGGGCGTGCGTAAAATCGGCGATATGGCGTTTGCCGATTGCGAAATGACGAGTTTCGTTTTGCCTGCTTCCGTAACCGAAATCGGCGTCGGAATCTTGACGTATTGTCCGATTGAAAGCCTTTTCGTCGCAAGCGGAAATGCGAGATATTATGCGAAAAACAACTATATTATCGACTCTTATTCGCACTCTATCGTCCTTGCGTGCAAAAACAGCGGCGAGATTCCCACGACGTTCAAGTATGTTACGGTCGATAACAAAAACGTCAAAGAATACGATGTAACGTCGATTGCAAACGGCGCGTTCAAAGGCGTTGAACTCGACAAAATAACAATTCCAAGCAACGTCAAGAGCATAGGCGATTATGCGTTCGAGCAAAGCTCGCTTCGCACGGTCTATATTTCGTCGGGCGTTGAAAGCATAGGCAGAAGCGCATTCGAGGGCGCAAAGAATCTTGCGTTTGTGTCAGTCGCCGACAGTGTGAAGTCTATCGGGTACGCGGCGTTCCGTGGCACCGTGTTTTACACGAAAAAGCAAGCGACCGAAAAGGGCATATCCTATATAGGCAAGGTCGCGTATGCGTATCACGGCGACAAAAACAGCGTCACCGAACTCGAAGTGGCTGACGGAACGGTCGGCATTGCCGAACACGCTTTCGAGAGAATGAGCAATCTCAAAAAAATAACCCTTCCGTCCTCTCTCAAACATATCGACAAAGAAGCGTTCGTAGGTTGCAAGAATCTGACGAATCTGTATTTCAACGGCACGGACGATTGTTGGAAAGCGGTGACGAAAGTCAGAAACTGGGATTTGAACTTGCCCACGCACAAAACTTGGACGTTGTGTCGCTGTGAGGAAAAATCGCACGACCACGACGGTGACGGTATCGTGAAAAAGTCCGACGAGGCGGCGGATATATGCCAAAATTACAAGTTGTTCGGCGCAGAAGTTTGCGACGAATGTTTCGACAAAGAAGTCGATAAAGCAGTAGGTCGCAATAATTAATAATTGTTTTGCGCCGGATGCAAAACACTTGTCACCCATCTTTTCAAGATGGCTTGACAAATATTTTGGC
>CAKQLT010000037.1:0-15292 GCA_934254715.1 uncultured Clostridia bacterium
ATTACGAGGCGTACAACGACCGCGACGAGGCGACGAACGTCGCTCGAACCATAAACACGTTGCACAGAAACGGCGAAAATTATAAGGATATGGCGGTTTTGGTGCGCGCAAACTCGGTGACTCGTCAGTTTGAAGAAGAATTTAATCTGCACGGCATACCGTACAAGGTTTTCGGCGGTTTCAGATTCTACGAGCGCAAGGAAATCAAAGACGCTTTGGCGTACGTTCGACTTGCCATAAATCCGAGCGACAACGACAGTATTTTGCGCGTGGTGAACTATCCCAAGCGCGGCATAGGCAACACGGCGGTTGGGGAATTGCAAGACGTTGCAAAAGCAAAGTCTACGACTATGTTTTCGGTGCTTCTTAATCCCGACTGGCTCACGCCGACGACCGCAAAAAAACTTGCGCCGTTTACGCAAATCGCGACGGATTTGGTGCAATTCTCAAAACAAATGCAAGCGGTTGAGTTCGTACAATACGTCATTCGCCGAAGCGGACTCGAAGCCGCGCTTTCCCAAAGTCAAGACCCCGACGACGCAAACCGCCTCGAAAACATCGAAGAACTCGTGTCCGCGGTTCAGCAATTCGAGCAAGACAACGAGGGCGCGAGCATATCCGACTTTATGCAATCGGTCGCGCTCGTTTCGGACACGGACGAAATGAACAACGACGACTACGTTACGATTGCCACGATACACGCTGTGAAAGGACTTGAATTCGACGACGTATTCCTCGTTGCGCTCGAAGACGGTATATTCCCAACGCAAAGAGCGATTACGGCGGGCGACGTCGAAGAAGAAAGACGACTTATGTACGTCGCAATAACGCGCGCGAGAAAGAAATTGTTCGTTCTCAACGCTCGTCAACGCTATCGTTTCGGACGTACGGAATACTTGCCGAAAAGCCGTTTCGTTGGCGAAATGAGCGGATTCAAATCCTCTATGCGCTACGCAAATTCAAATTATACGTCGCCTACGTTCGATACCAAAGACCGCATAAAACTCGGCGTGAACAATCCGCAAACGTCGGCGTTCAAAAAGAATTTGTCGAACGGATTTTCAAAATCCACTCTCGAAACGCCGAAAAAAGCCTCAAACGTGGACTATTCGCAATTCAAAAAGGACACTATCGTCGAGCACAACAAGTTCGGTCGCGGTATCATAATCCAAACGAGCGGCGACGGCGAAGACAAGATTGCGGCAATCGCGTTTAAGGGATTGGGCGTAAAGAGATTCTCGCTCGCAATCGCGGCGGCAAACCTCAAAGTCATCGACAAAAACGATAACGACTGATAGAAAATCGTCGTGAAAACGCAATATTTGGTATATTGCGAAAATCGCTAATTTGCAAAATAAAATGCGAATTAATGCGGTTAGATACTCGAAAATCCGCGTACGCATAAATGCGATATTGACAATAAGCGGATTATAAGTTAAGTTTGAATGGGTATGCCTTTCAAAATTAAGGCAACAAATAGGAAGTTATGGACAAACTTGCAAGAATGAAAGAACTTATCGCAACTCTCAACGAGTGGGCGAGATTGTATTACGAAGAAGACGCGCCAGTCGTTTCGGACGCCGAGTACGACCGCCTCTACGACGAGTTGAGAACCCTCGAACGCGAAGAAGGGTATTCTTTGCCGACGAGCCCCACGCACAGAGTGGGCGGCGCACCCAAAGGCAAGTTCGAGCAATCGAAGCACCTTTTGCGCCTTTACAGCCTTGACAAGTGTCAATCCAAAGAAGAATTTTACGAGTGGTGCAACCGTATCGTGAAAGCGGTCGGATATTTGCCCAAACTCACTTGCGAATACAAATTCGACGGTCTTACGCTCAATATTTTGTATGAAAACGGCAAAATCGTCAAAGCGTCCACGAGAGGCAACGGCGTTGTCGGCGAAGTGGTTACGGCGCAGGTGAACACCATCAAAAAACTGCCCAAAACCATCGAATATAAGGGCAGAATCGAGATTCAGGGCGAGGGCATTTTGCGCCTTTCGAGGCTCAACGAATACAATTTGACCGCAAGCGAGCCGCTCAAAAACGCAAGAAACGGCGCGGCGGGCGCAATCCGCAATCTCAATCCCGAAGTAACCGCACAGCGCGGATTGTCATTTTTTGCGTACAATATCGGTTACAGTGACAAAACGTTTGAAACTCAAACGGAAATGCGCGAGTTTTTGAAGAAAGAAGGGTTTGAAACCGAAGGCGATTTTGAAATCGTAAACGACGCGCAAGCCGCTATGAAATACGCCGACAATACGGGCGAAAAGCGCGAAAATCTCGACTATCTTATCGACGGCGTAGTGTTCAAAGTGGACGACGTGAGGTTGAGAGAAGAAATAGGATTCACCGAAAAATTCCCCAAATGGGCGGTTGCGTACAAGTTTAAGGCGGACGAAATGACTACGACGTTGCAAGACGTTGAGTGGCAAGTGTCGAGAAGCGCGAAACTCAATCCTATCGCAATACTCGAACCCGTGGATATAGGCGGCGTAACCGTGTCAAGAGCAACCCTCAACAACTACGGCGACATTCTCAAAAAGAAGGTCAAAATAGGGGATAAGGTGTTCGTAAGACGTTCAAACGACGTCATTCCCGAAATTATGGGCGTTGCAATCGAAAATCCGAACGCAAAATCCATTGAAAAACCCACCGAATGTCCCGTTTGCCACGCGCCAGTAAAGGAAGTCGGCGCATTCTTGTACTGCACGGGCGATAACTGCGCGCCGCAAATCATATCCAAACTCGACCATTTTGCTTCGAAAGACGCAATGGACATCGACGGATTCAGCGAGAAAACCGCCGAACTTTTGTACAACGAAACGCACGTCGAGGACGCAGTTGATTTGATGAATATCACCGCAACCGACCTTTTCGGACTGGAAGGTTTCGGGGATAAAAAGATTGACAATTTGCTCGGCGCGATTGAAAAATCGAAACATACGACGCTTGACAGATTCCTCTTTGCGCTCGGAATCGACGGCATAGGCAAAAAGACTGCAAAAGACTTGGTTAAGCGGTTTAGAACGCTCGAAAACCTACAAAACGCAACTCTTGCCGACCTTGGCGCGTTGGACGGAATAGGCGAAGTGCTTGCAAACAACGTTTTTGAATTTTTCCGTGATTCTAACAATGCGGATTTTGTAAAACGACTGCTTGAAAGCGGTATCGTATTCGAGGAATCCGAAGAAAAGCAAGGCGTGTTCAGCGGAATGAGAATCGTGCTTACGGGTTCGCTTCCGACGTACAAGAGAGGCGAGGCGACGAAACTCATCGAAGACAACGGCGGCGAGGTTGCCGCTTCGGTGTCGAAAACCGTAAATCTCGTGCTTGCGGGCGAGGACGCCGGCTCGAAACTCGAAAAGGCGCAGAAACTCGGAATCGAAATAATCGACGAGGAACGTTTCAAGAATATGCTCGGTTTGTGATTAAATCTAAATTCGAATAAAACTCGAAAAATATTGTTTTTTCCACTTAAAAAGGCACTTGTGCCTTTTTATTTTTATCATATTGTTGGCGCAATTTGTTGTGTTTAGATTAACTTTGTGATATAATATCAAAAAATTATTAGGCGGGTGCGCGTATATGCACAGTATGACAGGATATGGCAAAGGCGTTTCAAAACGCGACGGAAAGACCATAACCATCGAAATTAAAACCGTAAATCACAGGTTTTTGGATTGCAATTTCAAACTTCCTCGCAACTTCTTGTTCGTCGAAGACAAGGTGAAAAAAGCCGTTTCTTCGGCAATATCGAGAGGTCACGTTGATCTTTATCTCACCTACGAACAATCGTCCACGGACGAGGGCGCGTACACGGTGGATCTCGAACTTGCAAACAACTATCTTGCGGCGGTTAAGAAACTTACGGACGGCACGGGACTCGAAAACGACGTGACCGTTTCGACGCTTTTGCGAGTTGGGGACATAGTGACGAGACAAGAGGCGGTCGAGGACGAGGATTTGCTTTGCGAAATGACTCTCGAAGCGGTGAATCTCGCGCTTGAAAATCTCAAGTCTATGCGTGAAAAAGAAGGTCAATCGCAAAAGGTCGATTTCGTAAAGAAACTCGACGCAATCGAAGATTGTCTCGAACGTATCAAAGAGTTTGCGCCGAAAGTGGTTGAGGATTACAGAGCGAATCTCAACGCTCGAATCGCCGAAGTGGTCGAGCCGTCGCTCATCGACAAGCAACGCCTCGCAACCGAAGTCGCGCTCTATGCCGACCATTGCGCAATAGACGAGGAAATCACGAGACTTTCCACTCATATCGCGAATATGCGCTCGCTTCTCGAAGCAAGCGAACCCGTCGGGCGAAAAATGGACTTCCTCGTGCAAGAGTTCAACAGAGAAACCAACACTATCGGCTCGAAAGCAAACGATATGCGAATCACGAAGGAAGTGCTCGCAATCAAGAACGAAATAGAAAAAATGCGCGAACAAGCCGCAAACGTCGAATGACGACGAATATTCAATCCGGAAGGTAAACGATTATGCAAAACAAAGGATTGCTCATCGTCGTGTCGGGATTCAGCGGCGTGGGCAAAAGTACGGTTATATCAAAAATGTTTCAAAAGATGCCGAATCTGAGATTTTCGGTGTCTTGCACTTCGAGAAAGCCGAGAAACGGCGAAAAAGAGGGCGTCGATTACTATTTCGTCACCGAGGACGAGTTCGTAAAGCGCGCCGACAACGACGAATTTGTGGAATACACCCGCACTTTCACAAACTGCTACGGCACTCTCAAATGCGAAGTGGAAACGAAGCGCAATCAAGGGTTTGACGTGCTGCTCGACATCAACAGCGTTGGCGCGATGAACATCAAAAAGGTGTATCCCGACTGTGTGACGATATTCATCAATCCGCCGTCTCTCGAGGAACTCAAAAAACGCCTTATAGGCAGAGGCAGCGAAACGCCAGATTCTCTCAAAAAACGCCTTGACGAAATCGAGTTTGAAAGAAAGAGCATACCGTATTACGATTTCGTCGTGATAAACGATGTTGCAGAAGTTTGCGCCGACAAAATCGTAAACTACCTCGAGCAAAGAAGGTCGGAACTCAAATAAACAGAGCAATAAAACGCTAACATCGTAAAAACTCGCTCACAAAGCGAAAATATAAAAACAAAACAAATTTACATATTCAAATCGGAGGAAACAAACTATGATGATCGATCCCCCCATCGACAAACTCATCAAACACGCAGAGTGCAGATACGCACTTACCGTCGCCGTTGCAAAACGCGCGCGCGAACTCGCAACGACCGAAAGCAGTTACCTTGAAAAGAGTGGTTTGAAACCCATTTCGCTCGCTTGCAAGGAAATCTACGACGACAAAATCAAAATCGTTCGCGACTAATCCGAACGTATTTTCGACGATTTTTCAATCTCGATTGAAACGAGGCTTATTATGCTGTACGGAAAAAACGTGGTTTTGGGCGTAAGCGGCGGTATCGCCGTTTACAAAGCGTGCGAAATCGTGTCGAGGCTCAAAAAGTTGGGCGCAAACGTGGACGTTATTATGACGGATAACGCCCGCGAGTTCGTCACGCCTTTGACCTTTCAAACGCTTGCAAAATCCGCAGTCGTCACAAACGCTTTCGAGCCGGTCAAGGAATTTGACATCAACCATATATCCCTTGCAAAAAAAGCGGATATTTTGGTGGTTGCCCCCGCAACGGCAAATGTCATCGCAAAGTTTGCAGAGGGCATTGCGGACGATATGCTAACGACGACGTATCTTGCTTCTAACGCTCAAAAACTCATTTGTCCCGCGATGAATTGCAATATGTACGAGGATGTTGCAACGCAAAAGAATATGCAGACTTTGCGTGAGCGCGGCGCACTTTTTTGCGATTCGGCGGTCGGACTTTTGGCGTGCGGCGACGTAGGAAAAGGGCGTATGGCAGAGCCTTGCGACATAGTTAAGGCAATCGTGGACTATCTCACGCCCGTGCAGGATTTTGCAAATAAGCGCGTGCTTATCACCTCGGGTGGTACGGAAGAAAAAATCGATGGCGTGCGAGTTATCGCAAATCATTCGAGCGGAAAGATGGGCAAGGCACTTGCCGAAGCGGTTGCGGACAGAGGCGGAAGCGTCGTTTTCGTGTACGGAAACGTAAAGGTTGACGTGCCAAAATGCGTAGAAAAAGCAATTCACGTCGCCACGACGCAAGAAATGCTCGACGCTTGCAACGCAGAGTTCGACTCTTGCGACGTTGCGATAATGGCAGCCGCACCTGCCGACTACAAAGTGAAAAACACGTTTTCGCAAAAGGTCAAGAGTGACACGCTCACCCTCGAACTCGTCAAAAATCCCGACATCGCAAAAACGCTCGGCGAAAAGAAGGACGAAAGAAAACTCGTCGTATTTTCCGCCGAAACCGAAAATCTGATTGAAAACGCCAAAGGCAAACTCAAAAAGAAACACGCCGACCTCGTGGTCGCAAACGACGTTACCGTCGAGGGCGCGGGATTTGACGTAGATACAAACGTCGCAACGATAATCGACAACGACGGCAACGAGTTTGAAAGCGGAAAAGTGAGCAAGAGAGAACTTGCCGACGTCATTCTCGACAAGGTGAACGCTCTATGATTCTGGAAGTCATCGTCAACATCTCTAATAGCGACGTGGACAGGACTTTCGATTATATCGGCGACGACGTGCCGATAGGCAGCAGAGTCGTTGTCGAGTTCGGAAAAAAGAGGCTTATCGGCTTTGTCATAGGCAAAAAGGATAAGTCGGAATTTCAAGACCTTAAAAAAGCGCAATATCTCGATTCGCCCATAAGTCCCGAACAGTTGGGACTTATGAACTTTATGCGCAAGACGTGCAATCTGCGCTATATCGACGTTTTGCGCTTGTTCGTTCCTCAGCAACTTCGCGAGGAAAAAGACCCCGAATATACGAGGAAATTTCTCACCGCCGACGATTCGAGAACTCTTGCCGAACTAAAAGAAATAGTCGGAAAGAGGGCGGAAAAGCAACAAGAGGCTCTCGACTATATCGCCTCTAACGGCGGTCAGTTTTTGAGTTTTTTGAACGCGAAATTCGGCGTTAGCGCAATAAACGGATTGCGTGAAAAAGGCGTCGTGACCGAAAGCGACGTACACGAGCGTTCAACGCCCCTCAAAACTCTGCAAAGAGAGAAAAAGAACGTCGTGCTTACCGAAAGACAGGCGAGCGCGGTGGAAACGCTTTGCGGCGCGAAAGGAACGTATCTTTTGCACGGCGTTACGGGAAGCGGAAAAACCGAAGTGTATGAATGCGTGATAGAGCGTATGATTGCAAAAGGCAAAACCGCGATTATGCTCGTTCCCGAAATCTCGCTTACGCCGCAAATGCTCGGGCTGTTCCGCGCAAGATTCGGCGACGACGTTGCGATTCTGCACAGCGGACTTAACGCAAGCGAACGCTACGACGAGTGGAAAAGGCTCAAAACCGGCAAAGCGCACATCGCAATCGGCGCAAGGTCGGCAATCTTCGCACCGCTCGAAAACATAGGTGCAATCATTATCGACGAGGAACACGACACGAGTTATTTGTCCGAATCCAATCCGCGCTACGACACGAAAACTATTGCGGAATACCGCGCAAAAGCAAACGATTGCGTGCTTATTCTCGGTTCGGCTACGCCCGATATGGAAACTTATCTCAAGGCGACCGAGGGCGTGTACGGACTCGTATCGCTGCCCGAAAGAATATCCAAGCACAAACTTCCCGAAATGGAAATCGTGGATATGACGGCAGAGTTCAGACAAGGCAATCGAAGTCTGTTTTCTCTTGCTTTGCAAGAGGCGCTCAAAGAAACCGTCGCAAAAGGCGAGCAGGCTATGCTCTTTCTCAATCGCAGAGGCTTTGCTTCGTTTATCCGCTGTAAGGAATGCGGATATATCGCAAAGTGCGAGGATTGCGACATTTCGCTGACCTACCATAAAGAAGACAATGAACTCAAATGCCACTATTGCGGGCGCAGATACCACGCTTTGACGAAGTGTCCCAACTGCGGCAGTCACGAGATAAAGCAAGGCAGAATCGGCACGGAAAAGGTTGTGGAAGAACTGAAAAATCTCATTCCGAACGTCAGAGTCTTGCGTATGGACAACGACACGACCGTGAGAAAGGACAGTTATTTCAAGATTCTTTCCGCGTTCGGCAACAAGGAAGCGGACGTGCTCGTCGGCACTCAAATGATTGCAAAAGGTCACGACTTCGGCAACGTAACGCTCGTGGGTATTCTCGAAGCGGACGCCGCGCTTTATTTCAGCGATTATCGCTCGAGCGAGCGCACATTCCAACTCATTACGCAAGTTGCGGGCAGAGCGGGCAGAGCGGAAAAAGAGGGCAGAGTCATTCTTCAAACCTACGCGCCTAAACATTACGTTTTCCGCTTCGGTAGAACGTACGACTACATAGGCTTCTGGAAAAAGGAAATCAACACGAGAATGGTAACCAAATTTCCGCCTTTTACGAAAGTCGTGCGCGTGCTTTTGTCGTCCGTAAACGAGCAAGACGTCGTGGACGCGGCGAGAAACGTGTATAAATCCGTTCAAAATCTGCAGTCGCAAAGCGGAAAATTCGTGTACTTGGGCGCAAGCAAATCGCCCGTCACGCGTATGAACGGTCTTTGCCGCTATCAAGTGATGATGAGAATTGACCCGCAACAATTTGAAAATATCATCGGCGAAATATACAAAATCGCCGACCAAAACAAATCGAAAAAATGCAACGTGTTTGTCGAAATCAATCCGCAAAGTTTGATTTGAACACGGAAGGATATAAAGTATGGCAAAAAGATTGATCGTCAAAGTGCCCGACCCCATTTTGACGAAAAAATGCAGAGAAGTGGACAAGTTCGACGAAAGACTTTGGACTTTGCTCGACGATATGAAAGATACCGTCAGAGCCGCAAACGGCGCAGGACTTGCCGCGCCGCAAGTCGCGGTTTTGAAGCGCGTGTGCGTGGTTGACACCGACGACGGATATTTTGAACTCGTAAACCCCGTCATTACTTCGCAAAGCGGCGAGCAAACGGGACTTGAAGGTTGTTTGTCCGTTCCGAAAAAGTACGGTGAAGTGACACGTCCTATGAAGGTTAAAGTCACCGCTCTCGACAGATTCGGCAAGGAACAAAAATACAAAGTCGAAGGCTTTACGGCAAGAGCGTTTTGTCACGAAATCGACCACTTGGACGGAATCGTGTATACGTCGAAGTGCAAACAACTTCTCGACGAGCAAGACTGAAAGGCGTTACGCAAATAGCGAAAACTTCAAATAGTTCAAAAAACGAAGAAATCAGTTATGAAAATAGTGTTTATGGGCAGTCCCGACTTTTCGGCGACGGTGCTTGAAAAACTTAATTCGGTATATCCCGTGTCCGCAGTCGTGACGCGGCTCGACAAGCCCGTCGGGCGCGGATACCAACTCAAACCCTCTGCGCTCAAAGTCAAGGCGCAAGAACTTTCGATACCCGTTTTGCAGTACGAAAAAGTGTCGAGAGAGGGCATAGAGGACATCCAAAATCTCAATCCCGACGTCGTGGTTACGGCGGCGTTCGGTCAGATTTTGAGCGAAAGATTCTTGGCGATTCCGAAATTCGGCGTACTCAACGTACACGCTTCGCTTTTGCCTAAATACAGAGGTTCGTCGCCCATTCAATGGTCGATTATCAACGGCGACGTTGAGAGCGGCATAACCATTATGCGCACGGTAAAGGCGGTTGACGCGGGCGATATTTTGCTTGAAAAAGCAACGCCTATAGAAAAAGACGAAACGGCGGGCGAGTTGTTCGACAGACTCGCGATTCTCGGCGGCGAGGCGATTTGCGAGGCAATATCCCTCGTCGAAAGCGGAAAAGCCGTGTTCGTGCCGCAAGACGAAAGTAAAGCGACGCATTGCTCGATGATAAGCAAAGAGGACGGCAATATCGACTTTTCGAAAACCGCTCGTCAAATCGATTGCTTCGTTAGAGGTATGTCTCCGTGGCCGTCGGCGTTTGCGCACGTTTTCGGCAAAACGCTCAAAGTGTTCAAAGTCGAAAAAGCGGATTGTAACGTCGAAAATATCCACTCTTTCGAGTTCGGTCAAGTCGTCAAATCTTCTGCGAAAGAGGGATTGTTCGTAAAGGTCGCAGACGGCGTTGTCAGACTTTCAGAGATTCAACTCGAAGGCGGAAAGCGTATGAGCGACAACGCGTTTTTACTCGGCAGAAACGTCGAAATCGGCACTAAATTCGAGTAAACGGTGCATTAGATTGCGTATAACGAATAAAACGAAAACTTCATTGAGGAACGTATGAGAAAACATATCGACAGCGCATACAAAATACTATCAAAAGTGTTTCAAGAGGGAACGTACAGCAATATGGCGTTCCTCGGCGAGCGCGTGAGCGATATGTCCACAAGGCTCGTGTACGGCACGCTCGAAGAAAACGTGAAAATCGAGTATATCCTCAATCAACTCGTCGAGAAAAAACCGCAAAAATCCGTACAAACGCTCTTGAAAATCGGAACGTACGCGCTTTGCAATCTCACGGACGTGCCGAAATTCGCAATAGTCAGCGAGTGCGTGGAAGTCGCAAAATCCAACGGAAAAGGCGGCGCGAGCGGATTCGTAAACGCCGTTCTCAAAAAAGTTGCGGACAACAAGTTTACGCTTCCGAACGAAAACGACGATTGCTATTTGTCGGTGACCTACTCGAAACCGAAATGGTTTTGCGATAAACTCGTAGCGCAATACGGCAAAGAAAAGGCAATCGAGATTATATCCGCAAAAAGCGATACGCTCGAACATATCCGCATAAACAGCCGTATGGCAACGCCGAGCGACGTTGAATTTTTGCTCAAAAAGAACAAAGTCGAGTTTAAAAAGAGCGACGTCGGCGGCTATATCGTCAAAGCGACGGATTGCGTGAAGCGTATGTTCGACAAAGGTCTCGTGACGTTTCAATCGCCGTCGAGTATGCTCGCCGTGCAGGCTTTGAACGTTACGGACGGGGCGCAAGTTCTCGATATATGTTCTGCCCCCGGCGGAAAAGCGGTGTATATGAGCGAAATTTGCCCGCACGGCAAAATCACGGCGTGCGACCTTTATCCGCACAGAGTCGCGCTCATTCAAAAGTACAAAAACCGTATGCACACGCCCAACGTAAAGGCGATTCAAGCCGACGCTTGCGTTTTGTCGGACGAATGGAAAGATTCTTTCGATTTCGTGCTTTGCGACGCGCCGTGTTCGTGTCTGGGGACGTTCAAAAAGCACCCCGACGTATTTTTAAACAAGGACGAAAAGTGCGTCAGAGAACTTGCCGATACGCAACGAAAAATCATTGAAAACGCTGCAAAATATCTCAAAGTCGGCGGCAAAATGGTATATTCCACCTGCACGCTGTTCAAGGAAGAAAACGAGGACGTCGTAAACGATTTTCTTGCGAAAAACGACGGTTTCGCGCTTGAAAAAATTGACGGACTCGACCGTATCGACGGCGGAAAATACAAAGATAACGACGGCACGATTCAAATCTTGCCGCACGAGGAATACGACGGATTCTTTATCGCAAAATTGCAGAGGGTAAAATGAGCGAAAGTACGAAAAAAACAGTTATGCTCGGACTTAGCAGAGAGGAAATTGCCTCTCTCGTTCCCGATTGTCCGAAATATACCGCTTCGCAAATCTACTCGTTCTTGCAAGACGGAAAAGACTTCGACGAAATGACCTCGCTCAAAAAAGATTTGAGAGAACGGCTCAAAGAGAATTTTGTTGCGAATCCCGTGAGTATTCTCGAAGTGTTTACGGGTAAGTCGGGTACGAAAAAGTATCTGTTCCGCCTCTTGGACGACAACCTCATCGAGGGCGTATATATGCCGCACGATTACGGCGATACGCTTTGTCTGTCCACGCAAATAGGTTGCCGTATGGGTTGCACGTTCTGCGCTTCGACCCTTGACGGACTCGTTAGGAATCTCACGCCTGCCGAAATGCTCGGTCAAGTCATTTGCGTAAATCGCGATAACGGCGGCAGCGCAAAGTCGAGAGCGGTGACGAATCTCGTGCTTATGGGAAGCGGCGAACCTTTCGACAACTACGACAACGTGCTTGAATTTCTCGACAAAGTGAGCGATTCAAACGGCATAAACATCAGCGAGCGTAATATATCCTTGTCCACCTCGGGACTTTGCGACAAAATCCGCAAGTTTGCCGACAGCGGTCACAAAGTCACTCTTTCGATAAGTCTGCACGCGCCGTTTGACGATTTGAGAAGCGCGCTTATGCCCGTAAACAGAGCGTATTCCGTCAAGCAACTCGTGGATAGCGCAAGATTCTATTTCGACAAGACGGGGCGCAGGGTCATATTCGAGTACACGCTCATAAAGGGCGAAAACGACTCGGACGCTTGCGCAAGAGAACTTGCAAGGCTCTTGAAAGGCTTCCCCTCGCACGTCAATCTCATAAGGCTCAACGAGGTCAAAGAGCGCAATCATATCGCGCCGAGCGTTGACGCAACGGAAGAATTTTTGCATAAACTCGAAAAACTCGGCGTGTCGGCAACCATACGCAGAAGTTTGGGCAACGACATCGAGGGCGCGTGCGGTCAACTGCGCAGAAGATACCTCGAAAACGTCGAAAAATAACCGAAAAAAAATGCGATATATCGCATAAAAAACGATATAAATCACAACCGAAACGAATCGAAATAGCGAAAACGAAAATGCGGATTTAATCCGAAAAAACAAAGCAAAATCAAAATCATAAAGGCAGAATGAAAACGTACAAAGGCAGAGTTATAAAAGCGGTCGCTTCAAAGTTTTTCGTTGACACCGACGAGGGCGTCAAGGTTTGCTTTGCACGCAAAAGGCTGAAAAACGACGGCTTGATTTACGTCGGCGACTACGTCGAAATCGCAAAAGAGCGTGATAGTTTCGTCATAGAAAACGTCGAGCCGCGCAAAAATCGCCTTATCCGTCCGTACGTTTCAAACGTTGACGTATGCTTTATCGTGATAGCGCCCGAACCCGAACCCGATTTTCTGCTCGTGGACAAAATCATCGTAAACTGCCTCGTCGAGGGTATCGAACCCGTGCTCGTTAAGAATAAATGCGACGTGAAAGCAATCGATACGAGCGAATACGACGGCGTCGTAAAACAGATTGAATGTAGCGCGCAAACGGGCGAAAACGTCAAAAAAATCGTGGATTGCGCAAAGGGTAAAACCGCTTGCTTCGCGGGACAATCGGCGGTGGGCAAGAGTTCGCTTCTCAACAATATTCTCGATTGCGATTTGCTCGAAGTGGGCGAACTTGCAAAAAAGATAAAGCGCGGCAAGAATACGACGAGAAAAACCGAGATTTTCCATATCGGCGAATCGACTTATTTCGTGGATACTTGCGGCTTTTCAATGCTCGAAACCGTGGACGTTGCGCCCGAAAATCTAAGGCTCTATTTCGACGATTTGGAAGCGTTTAGAAAAGAGTGCCGCTTCAATATGTGCACGCATATAGACGAACCCGATTGCGCCGTAAAAGCGCACGTCGGCAAAGGAATAGGCGAGGGTAGATACGAAAGATACAAGACCATTTATCAAGAACTTGTCGAGAGAAAAGAGAAGCAATACGATTAAAATTGCGACTTTGGCGCAAACGATATCCACTGCGTGGATGAAATCCTCGCTCTGCTCGGTTGATATCCAAACTTCGTTTGGATGATATCCACGCGTTGCGTGGGTTGCGGAATATTCGAATATCAAATTTAACTATCTTAATAAAAAAAATATAGAGGTAAAGTTATGTTGGTTGCACCGTCAATGCTCGCCGCAGATTTCGGCAATATGGCAACGGAAGTCAAGAATATCGAAAAATGGGGCGCGGACATCGTTCACGCCGACGTTATGGACGGCGTTTACGTTCCGAATATAACTTTCGGTATGCCGATGATAAAAGCGTTCAAGCAAAACTCGACTTTGCCTATCGACGCTCATCTAATGATAACCAAACCCGAAAAGTACGTCGGCAAGTTTTGCGACGCGGGGGCGGACGTAGTGACGTTTCACCCCGACGCGTCCGACGACGTGCAAGGCGCGCTCGATATAATCAAATCGAAGGGTAAAAAGTGCGGTCTGGTTGTCAATGCCGACGTTGATTTCGACGTCGTAAAACCTTATCTCAATCAAATCGATATGCTCGTGATTATGACCGTTCAGGCAGGGTTCGGCGGTCAGAGTTTTATGCCGCAATGCCTCGAAAAAGCCAAACTCGGCGCAACAGAGCGCGAAAAACACGGATATAAGTATCTCATCGAAGTTGATGGCGGCGTAAGCGAGAAAAACGTTGCGCTTCTAAAAGAAGCGGGCGTTGACGTAGCGGTTGCGGGAAGTTCTGTTTTTAAGTCCGAAGACCCGCAAAAAACGATAAAATCGCTTCATTTGCAATAGGGCGTTTGCGTTACGGTAATCTCGTAACCGACGGCGAATAAACGATATAAATCACTATGCCATATTTGAATTAAAACGAATCCTTTGCGGTTCGTTTTTTCTTTGTAACGTTTGGCGTTTTCAATTCATACCTTGTAAAAAACGAGGTGAAGTATGAATAAAATCATTTGCGTAAATCCGCCCAAATTCGTCAAAGCAATCCTTAAACTCTTTGTGAAAAAAGACAAAGAGAAGAAGTGAATACAAGAAGTTAAAATTCGTTTTCGCCGTAGCGAAAAACGTGGTTTTTTACAACAAAAAAACGCCTTCCTTTCGGAAGGCTAACGTTGATTGCTACATTATTCAGAAGGAATTACGCACGGTCAACTTTGCCGGAACGAAGACAATGCGTGCAAACGTAAGTTTCTTCAACTCCGCCGGTCGGTGTATTGACTTTGACTTTTTGAACGTTGGGCGCCCAACTGCGTCTGGTCTTTCTGTTGCTGTGGCTGACTGCGTTGCCGCTCATTCTGCCTTTTCCGCATACACTACAAACTCTGGACATATACTGTACCTCCTAATTTGAACGATTGATATTCTAACAAATATAAATAGGTTTTGCAACTGATTTGCATAAAATTTGTGATTTAGTTGCAAAAAATTATCTTATATAGTAATATTTTAGAAAAAGGAATTGATATGTCGCTTTCAACTTCAAACAAGTTTGGCAAAATTTCCGTGAGCGATGAGGCTATGCAGATTATCGCAAGCCACTCGGCTCAGGACTGTTACGGCGTGGTGGATTTGGTTTCACGCCGTTTCAGCGATAACATAAGCCAACTTCTCGGAAAAAATCAACTCGGCAAAGGCGCGCTCGTCCAGACTG